>NZ_LIYC01000099.1:0-1640 GCF_001418765.1 Gordonia sp. HS-NH1 | reverse complement strand
AGACACCGCGCCGAAGTACTCGCGACCGGCGAAGGGCTCGGTGGTCGATGCGTTCGAACCGCAGATCCGGGCGTTGTTGCGGGAGTATCCGACGATGCCGGCGACGGTGATCGCGGAGCGGATCGGGTGGACGAGATCGTTGACTGTCCTCAAAGACCGGGTCCGGGTGATTCGCCCGGAGTTTCGTGGGGTAGATCCGGCCGATCGGGTGATCTATGAGCCCGGCGGCTGTTCGCAGTGGGATCTGTGGTTCCCGGACTACCGAATCCCAGTGGGCCACAATCAATTCGCCATGTTACCGGTATTGGTGATGACATTGGCGTTCTCCCGATACCGGTCGGCGGTGATGATCCCGTCGCGCCAGGGCGGAGACATCCTGACGGGGATGTGGCTGCTGCTGTCGCAACTGGGCGCGGTGACCCGCAAGCTGGTGTGGGACCGCGAAGCCGCGATCGGCCCCAAGGGCACACCCACCGCGCTGGCCGCAGGATTCGTGGGCACCTTGGGCACTCGGCTGGAGCTGGCGCCACCGCGAGACCCCGAGTACAAGGGCATGGTCGAACGCAACAACCGATTCTTCGAGACCTCGTTCCTGCCGGGCCGCCAGTTCGCCTCACCGGACGATTTCACCGCCCAGTTCGATCGGTGGCTGGCCGATCATGCCAACACCCGAGTGGTGCGCGCGATCGGTGATCGACGCCCGTGTGATGCGCTCGCCGAGGACCTCGAGCAGATGGCCGGGCTTCCCCCGACCGCACCTCATATCGGGTTGAGTAGCCGGGTGCGACTCGGTCGCGACTACTACGTACGTGTGGCCGGCAATGACTATTCGGTGCACCCGTCGGTGATCGGTCGCTTCGTCGACATCACCGCCGACCTGCAGCAGGTGCGCATCCAGTGCGGCGAGGTCACCGTCGCCGACCACGCTCGCAGCTGGGCCAACCACGTCACCATCGCCGACCCTCAGCACGTGCGGGCAGCCAAAGAACTGCGCCGCGACTACCGCCGCCAAGACCTCGCCAACCGGGCCCGAAACGCCGCCCGCATCCGCGCCCACCCCGACGGCCACGAGGTACCGATCCGGGCGCTACCAGACTACGACGACCTGTTCGGGGTGCACTTTGCTACCCCGTCAGGTGCTCAACCACCCACCCCGTCCACTATCACTGAAAGGTGAAATACCATGTCCGACAATCACACAGGTAAGCAGATCGAGTTCGCGGCGCGGGCGTTGAAGATGCCAGCGATCCGCCGCTGCTGGGCCGAGTTGGCCGAGCGGGCCCGCACCGACAACTGGACCCACGAGGAGTACCTCGCAGCGATCCTTGACCGCCAGGTCAGTGAACGCGAAGCCAACGGCACCGTGCTGCGGATCAGTGGCGCTCGCTTCCCCGCGGTCAAGACACTCGAGGACTTCAACTTCGACCGCCTTCCAGGATTGCGTCGCGATGTTATCGCCCATCTGGCCACCAGCACCTGGATCGCCAAGAGCGACAACGTGATCCTTCTCGGACCACCTGGAGTGGGTAAGACCCACCTCGCGATCGCGCTCGGGATCAAAGCCGCGCACAACGCCTACCCTGTGCTCTTCGACACCACCACCGGATGGGTCACCCGCCTTGAGGTTCCCCCCGAACCGT
>NZ_LIYC01000098.1:0-1916 GCF_001418765.1 Gordonia sp. HS-NH1 | reverse complement strand
AAAGTCCGTGGGTATCAATGTCAAAGTCAGGCCATACCCCAACCCGATCTCAATGCGTGGTCCGTGTGTGTCTGTGTTTTCGAGCGTGTAGTAGTTGTCATACGGTTTGCCAAAGTACCCATCTGGCAACCTCAGGGTAATAACTGATGACGCGTGTATGCCGAAGAAGGTCTCGATTGCCCGCCTTGCGGATTCGGCAGTCGAGACGGTCATTCGGCCGTTCGTGTTTCGTCAGAGACTCTTCTGGCCAGAGTGATATGGAGCCGTTCCGCTGCTGGACAGCGATCTCGACGAGCCCACTGAACGGCCCCCCGTCGCGAACGCACGGGCCGGTGGGCCGACCCGCCCGTCGCTGACTTCTCTCTCATCGCTACTCCCCGCAGTCATCACCGTGTCCGGTCAATGCTAAGTCGTAAAGCCGTACTTCCCTGCTAGGTATCCACATGGACTGTGGTGGCATCGTCTCCGACGCGCGGCTTGTTTCCTGGTTGACGCACAACCAAGTTCACTCGAGTAGCTTGCGAACTTCTGTGCGCACCTCCTCGATGCTCGAGTATGGCGTCGAACCGCCCATCTTGTACAGCGACAGGACGAAGATCAGTTCCTCGTAGGCGTCGTCTTCGTACAGGTCGCGCTTCAGAATCTCGGCCTCGAGATCGGCGACCGCAAGTGGGTTTTCGGGCTCCAGCAGGACGTCGGACATCGCCCGAGTCAGTTGTGGATCGTGGATTGGCTTGTTCTGGTCGATGTGATCACACCCTCCCACCAGTCGTGACTGCCAAGCGATCTCGTAGGTTGCGCGTTCAGTACCTGACATGGGCTTGCCACCCTGCCGCATGACGTGCTGGATTGCGAAGCGTGCCACGGTGCTGCAAGCGGAATCGGCGTCTTGGAACGCCGACCACCCTTTCCGCTGTCCCCGAACCCACGAACTGGCATCTCAATCCTGGAACGGCGAGTGCGCAAGGATCTTCGTGATCTCGCGTGACGTTCGCGACCCCCATTCGGCGTCCTGGGATGCGACCAGCTCGCGCCACAAAGGGAACCACACACGACGCGGATCGGTAGCTTCGTTGTATTCTTTGGTTTTGGCTGCGGCACGCTTTGCGAGCGAACGCGCAACGTCGTCGACCACCCAGTAAACAAGTTCGTCAGGATCCCTGGTCTGTTTGTGCATCACCACTCGGCCCCTGTCCCGCGCCTCGTAAACGAGGGTTCCGTCAGCCTCGTCGTGAAAGAATGCTGATCCTTCGTCATTGTTCTGTTCGCTACCCGGCACGAAGACGCTCGAGGACGACACTCCGGCGTTGTCCGCCATCGATTCGACACAACTGTCAATAAAGTCGGATATGGCCCTTAAAAGGTGCCACCCGCTGCCGGTGAATTCCTGCCTACTCATAGTCGAATACCTCCTTGAAAAAACCCTGATTCTCGAGGTCCGTCACCCTGCCCGGGAGTTCATACTGTATTCCTCCACCTGGTTGCCCAAACGCCGGACCGGTAAGTCCTGCTTTGACGTCGAATGGCTTAAGGACTTCGAAAACCCGGTATTGAAGCATTTCGGCGCCGGCCCGCATTGCCCGCTTGGGAATAGGTGTGCCTACGTCTGCGACGAAGTAGCCATACTCGTGGCCGAACCGGTCAAAGCGTTGACCTGGTTGCATTGTGAACCGCGCCGGCGGATGCATAAATCCGTCGTTTGACGGCCAGGGCGATCGTGCAATCTCCGTTGAATGTCGATGTTCAGGAGCGGCCGGAGTTTCACATCCCTCGGTGGGTGCGAGCCCGAAGGGATCTGCGCACCCCACGGGGTTGCCTGGATAGGCGTGCGGGTTAGGTGCGGGAGTCAGTCCCAGCGGGTCCGGGCTCAGGTACCTCCCGGTCCCCGGATGGTAGTAGCGGAAACGATTGTAGTG
>NZ_LIYC01000097.1:0-1985 GCF_001418765.1 Gordonia sp. HS-NH1 | reverse complement strand
TACGGTTCGGGGGGAACCTCACTCTTCCGTGAGGGTTTGGCGGGTGGGATGAGCGGAACGCTTGATGCCATCGGCTCTCGCGCCAACTCGATATACCCGCCGGGGATGTTCGGTGTTCCGGTGAACCTCGGTTCCTACGGTGGGATGTTCTCGGATCACCTTATGAGTGCGCCTGGCCTCTCCTCGCTTTTTCAGAACGCGCAGAAGCAGATGGTCGACAAATACCCTGACGTGATCGCGCGTGATCAGTCAGCTGAGGTGATGTACAGCGCTCCCGGAGCAGCCGACGTACGGGTCGATCTCCAGTTCGCCGACGACATGGGCGACTTGTGGCGTCGACGGCACGGTCAGCAACCCGAGCCTGTGATGGAGGACGAGTAGGCCAAGTCTCCGAGTCCGACCCACGTCCGAAATGATAAGAACGTCATAACACCTAATCGCAAGGCGCCAGACCTTGGTCAGTCGCCTCTAAGAGCAGAGCCACTCGATGTCGACCACTATGCCCAAACAAACGCCCCCGAAGATTGCTCCCTTCACCCCGGATTTCGTCAAGGGCGTGTGCGACGTGCTTTCGCAGACAGATCATCCGGGACTCACCGGTTCCGAGATCGACTCCTTGCTCCAGATGGTGGGAGTCAGGCAGCGTGAGCCGGGCGGCAACAAGCGCGACAGCCTGTACGTCACTCTCTACAACGTCCAGGTTCGACAGCAAGCCGGCAACGTCATGGGCGGATTCATCGCAAAGGCCATGAATCCTAGCCGGTATGCCGCTCAGCCAGCTCGTTTCGACGAGCTGCGCGACCAGCTCAACCAGTTCCTCGTGTACTACGGCTACGCAGTTAACGAAGCGGGCAAGCTCGCATCCGGAGCGAAGGCATCCAGCATCTCCGAGGGTGCCGCCCTGGCCGGACGACTTCAAACTGAGCTGAGGCGCCGAGGGTGTCACAGCGAGTTATTCCGCTACTGCGACGAGGAACTCATCGGGCGTTCTCTGTTTCATGCAATGTCGGAAGCGTCGAAGAGCATCCCAGCAAGAGTCCGCGGCATCACGGGGTTGGCGGGTGATGGCGCAGCTCTTTACGACGGCGTCCTCGGAACCAATCGCGAGCATCCCGCCTGGTCCATCAACGCCCATGAATCAGACTCCGACATCAGCGAGCACCGCGGCTTTAAAAGCCTGCTCGTTGGGATCCACGGGCACTTCCGAAACCCGCGCGCGCACTCCAGCCGAATCTTCAATGATGAGGTTCTGAACGATTTCTACGACGCGTTCTCGCTCTCCTCCTACGTACATCGTCGGCTCGACTCAATGAGGAGATTGACCGCACCCCACTGAGCCGAAAGCTTGGCTTGCGGCTATCCGCGCCGAGGAACGATTGCTCGGGTCGCTGCTCACGGTCTCAGGTCCGGACCACACCAGAACCAACGGCCCGCTCTAGATCCGCTATGACGAGTCCTCTCATCCGTTTCATCACGACCGGCTTTCTGGGTGCCCACCCCCTCGCTGCGAACGTCACCAATCTGCTCATGCGGCTGCCGACCTCCGGGAGGGCGGCAGATCAGCGCGCCCAGCGAGTGGCGCCGCCAGAATGTCCTATCGCGCCGATATCCTGCCTACGTGCCTCCCCGGTCGCGGGAGGACGTGCTGCGCGATCAAGGGTGAGTGATGATTGACGAATCGGCGGTCGTCGAACAGTTCCTCGAGCTAGCTCGGGGCACGAGCAGCTCGCTGATCAGCTTCCTGCCGGCGTTCGAGGACGCCGTCACAGTTCCGGAAACATCGACTATCGTGCGGACGCACTTTCTCGCACATGATGCCAACGGAGCGCCTGCTGTGGAGCAGCTCGCAGGAGCGATGGCGTCTGCGGCCATGGATTTCTGTATAGCACGTTCGAAGATCGAGCGAGCGTATGCAGAGTACGAGGAGACTCGATCGACCGCGGCCATCGTGAGCTTGAATGAGCTGACGTGTGCGGTCTCAGGAG
>NZ_LIYC01000096.1:0-2010 GCF_001418765.1 Gordonia sp. HS-NH1 | reverse complement strand
AGCATCGACGGCGGCGACGCCATCTGACCACTTGACTTCATGGCCCGAAGCCGCGGTACACGCGACTTCGGGCTATGAGCCGTCACCACGGCGGCCGACGATCACGTTGTGACCCGGCGAGGCGAGCTCGGAGCCCTCGGAACTCGGTGACTGCCAGGCCAATTCGACGTCGAGCGAGATCGGGGCGGTCACCGGTGCGGCGCCGGGAACGCAGACCACCGACCAGTCACCGCGATGCATCGCGAACCATCCGGCCGCCTCGTCGAAGTCGACGGACACCGACGAGAAGGCCGGATCGGACAGCGCGGCTTCGGCTTTCCGCAAGGCGATGAGAGTTCGATAGAAGTCGAGCACACGCGCGTGTGCGGGATCGTCGAGTTCGGTCCAGTCCAGCTTCGACCGCTCGAACGTCGCCGGGTCCTGCGGATCGGGCACGTCGTCGCTGTCCCAGCCGTGTTCGGCGAATTCCGATTTGCGCCCCTCCGCGGTGGCTCGGCCCAGTTCGGGCTCCGGGTGGGAGGTGAAGAACTGGAACGGTGTCGCGGCCGCCCACTCCTCACCCATGAACAGCATCGGGGTGAACGGGGACAGCAGGACCAGCGCCGCCTTGATCGCCAGCTGTCCGCCGTCGAGGTAGGCGCTCGGGCGGTCGCCGATCGCCCGATTGCCGATCTGATCGTGGTTGCAGGTGTAGGCGAGGAGGGCCGACGCGGGCAGCCGGTCGGTCGGGATCGGTCGTCCGTGACGGCGTTTCCGGAACGACGAATAGGTGCCGTCGTGGAAGAACCCGCCGGTGAGAACCTTCTCCAGGCAGCCGTAGCTCCCGAAGTCGCGGTAGTAGCCCTGCCGTTCGCCCGACACCAGCGTGTGGATCGCGTGGTGGATGTCGTCGTCCCACTGCGCGGTGAGCCCGAGTCCGTTGACGCTGCGCGGGGAGATCATGCGGGGATCGTTGAGGTGGCTCTCGGCGATCAGCGACAGCGGTCGCCCGAGTTCGACGGCGAGATCGTCGGTGGCGGCGGCGAGTTCTTCCAGTATGTGCACGGCGCGGTGGTCGGCCAGCGCGTGTACCGCGTCGAGGCGCAGGGCATCGACATGGAACTCGGTGAACCACCGCAGGGCCGTACCGGCGATGAACGCACGGACCTCGTCGGAGTCCGGATCGGACAGATTGACCGACGATCCCCAGGATGTGACGCCCTCGGAGAGGTAGGGCCCGAAGTCGGGTAGGTAGTTGCCGGACGGACCCAGATGGTTGTAGACGACGTCGAGGACGACACCGAGTCCCCGGGCGTGACAGGCGTCGACGAACCGGGCCAGCGCCGCCGGTCCGCCGTAGGTCTCCTGCACCGCGTACCAGCCGACGCCGTCGTAGCCCCAGTTGTGAACCCCGTTGAACGCGTTGACCGGCATCAGCTCGACGAAGTCGACCCCCAGGTCGACGAGATGGTCGAGCCGGCCGATGGCGGAGTCGAGCGTGCCCTCCGGGGTGAAGGTGCCGAGATGGAGCTCATAGACCACCGCTCCCCGGATGTCGCGACCGGTCCAGTCTGCGTCGGTCCATCCGGCGTCGTCGACGGTGAACAATGCCGACAGTTCGTGCACCCCGTCCGGCAGGCGCACGGCCCGCGGATCAGGACGCACCGGTCCGCCGTCGATCGAGAATCCGTAGCGCAGTTCCTCGACGGGTTCGGTTCCCGGTGCGGTGTCCACCTGCCACCACCCGCCGGCGCCTGCCGTCATGGTGATCCGGTCCGCGGCCGGGTCCTGCGCGGACGACCCGATCACCAGCTCTACGACCTGCGCATTCGGTGCCCAGACCCGGAGTTCGCCCAGTGATCGCGGTGATCGGAAGGGCTCCACATTGGAACGAAGTGGTAGGTTTTGTTCCCGCTGGTCGTCCGACCAAGTTATCGTGCTCTGGGCAACAGCGGCAGCGGTCGGGGGATTCGTCACATCATGCAAGGTATGTCGGACCTCGGACAGGTGCAAGTAGTGCCCCATAGGGTG
>NZ_LIYC01000095.1:0-2275 GCF_001418765.1 Gordonia sp. HS-NH1 | reverse complement strand
CACCACGCGACCAACCCTCGATGGCGGCGCGCTCGTCCGCGTCGACGAGGTCGATGTCGCCGACGATCACGTCCGGATCGGCGAGGCCTGCGTCGAGAACGTCGACGATCCTGGCGGCGACGCGTCGTGCCGTGCGCGCGTCGAACAGATCGGTCGCGTAGACGATCCGGCCGGCCAGCGATGCGAGGGCGCCACCGGAGTCTCGCTCGGCACTCATCCCGATCATCAGGTCGAATCGGGCCGCGGGCGGACCGGCATCGACGGGCGTGATCGTCAGACCCGGTGCCGACAACTCCCCCACGGACGTCTGTTCGAGAGTCAGCAACACCTGTGTCAGCGGCGCGAACGCCTCGCTGCGAGTGGGTGCGAGCGCCTCGACGAGGTACTCGAAGGGCACGTCCGCCGCGGCGAACGCGTCGAGATCGGTGTCCCGCACCAGCCGGACCATCTCACCGAAGGTCGCGGCGGGATCGACGGAGGTGCGCAGCACCAGGGTGTTGACGAACATCCCGATCAGGGCGTCGAGTTCGGCGCGGCCACGTCCGGCGACCGGCGAACCCACCGCGATGTCCGAGGTTCCCGACAACCGGGAGAGCACGACGGCGACCGATGCGTGCAACACCATGAACGCGGTCACGCCGTGGCTCCGGGCGAAGGCCTCGATCCTCGGCGCCAGGTCGTCGGGTAGGTCGAACGCGACCGACGCACCACGATGGGATGCCACCGGCGGCCGTGGACGGTCGGCCGGCAGTTCGAGGACCTCGGGCAGGTCGGCGAGCCGAGCCCGCCACCAGCGGGCCTGCCTGCCGAGTTCGGAGTCCGGATCGTCGACCGAGCCCAGGGCCCGCTGCTGCCACAGCGCGACATCGGCGTACTGCACGGACAGCGGAGGGCGGGCGGGCGCGACGCCGGCGACCCGAGATCGATAGGCGTGCAGGAAATCGTCGACGAGCGGCACCAGGGACTCACCGTCGGCGGCGATGTGGTGTACGACGACGACCAGCATCTGGTCGTCGGGACCACTCTCGCCTGGGTCGACGTCGGTGATCCCCGCCCGGATCGGCAGGTCACGGGTGACGTCGAACGGTTCCGCGGGCAAGGTGTCCACGCCCGCGTTGCGCCACCACTGATCGACGGTGATCTCCGACATCGGCGTGATGTCCTGCCACGGCCGGCCGTCGGCACTCTGCGGGTACCGCGTCCGAAGGACCTCGTGACGCTCGATGACATCGGCGAGCGCCGTCCGGAGGGCGACCACATCGACACGGCCACGCAGGCGCAGCGCGAATGGAATGTTGTAGGCCGATGACGTCGGGTCGAATTGGTTGATGAACCACATCCGCTGCTGCGCGGTCGACAACGGAGGACGCGCGGGACGTGGCATGGACCCGAGTTCCGTTGTCCCGCCGGAGGTGTCGACACCGGAGTGGCGGCGTTCCGCATCGACGTACGCGGCCATCGACCGCACCGTCGGCGCGTCGAACAGTTCGCGCACGCCGAAGCGGACACCGAAAGCGTGCGTGATGCGCGCGGCGACGCGAGTCGCGGACAGCGAGTGCCCGCCGATCTGGAAGAAACTGTCGGTGACCGAGACTGCTGCGGCGTCCTCATCGCGGCCGAGCACCTCGGCGACGATGGTCTGGATGGCGAGTTCGGTGTCGGTGTCGGGTTCGACCCGGGCGGCGGAGACGACATCCGGCGCGGGCAGCGCCTTGCGGTCGACCTTGCCCGCGGTGTTCAACGGCAACGCATCCAGCACGACGACGGTGTCGGGCACCATGTACGACGCGAGTCGCCGGGCCGCATGCTCGCGTACCCCGGGAACCGCGGACTCGTCCGGACCGGCGATGTAGGCGACCAGCCGGTCGTCGCGCACCACCACCGCCGCGGCGACGACGTCGTCGGCACCTGCGAGGACGGTTTCGATCTCCCCCAACTCGATCCGCTGCCCCCGCAACTTCACCTGAAAATCAACACGACCCACATACTCCAACTCCCCCACACCACTCCACCGCACCCGATCACCCGTCCGATACAACCGCACACCCACCCCACCAAACGGATCCGCCACAAACCGCTCCGCAGTCAAACCCGCCCGCGACGCATACCCCCGCGCCACCTGCACACCACCCAGATACAACTCACCCACCACACCCACCGGCACCGGCCGCAACCGCGAATCCAACACCCACACCGACACATTCGGTACCGCCCGACCAATCGGCACCACCACCTCACCACCCGAGACCACATACGACGTCACATCCACCGCAGC
>NZ_LIYC01000094.1:254-2282 GCF_001418765.1 Gordonia sp. HS-NH1 | reverse complement strand
AAGTACGCCACCACCGAACGCGTCACCGGCTGACACGACACGCCTGGCCCGTTCTCAGGGTCGCCGCTTACGGTGGTCGTCATGCGCGTACTCGTGAGCGGAGGCGCGGGCTACATAGGCTCGCACACCGTCATCCAATTGATCTCGGCCGGACACGACGTGGTCATCGTCGACGATTTCAGCAATGCCAAGCCGACTGTCGTCGGCCGGCTCGAGGCGTTGACCGGGCGTTCCATCCCGGTGCACGCCTTCGACCTCGCCGACGTCGACAAGACCGAACACTTCTTCGCCCACGAGGACATCGACGCGGTGATCCATTTCGCCGGTTACAAGGCGGTCGGCGAATCCGTGGCGAAGCCGCTCGACTACTACCAGAACAATCTCGGCACGACGTTCGCGCTGCTCCGCGCGATGGAGCGCCACGACGTGCACACACTCGTGTTCTCGTCGTCGGCGACGGTCTACGGCGCCGAGCCCGAGCTGCCGATGACCGAGGATCTGCCCACGTCGGCGACCAGTCCGTACGGCTGGACCAAGGTGATGATCGAGCAGATCCTGCGCGACGTCGCCGCGAGTTCGGAGGTGTGGCGCATCGCGGCGCTGCGCTACTTCAATCCCGTCGGTGCACACCCGAGCGGACAGATCGGTGAGGACCCGTCGGGCATCCCCAACAACCTCATGCCCTTCGTCGCGCAGGTCGCGGTCGGCCGGCGCGAGAAGCTGGCGGTGTTCGGCGACGATTACGACACCCCGGACGGCACGGGCGTACGCGACTACATCCATGTCGACGACCTGGCCGCCGGGCACGTCGCGGCGCTCGACCGTATCAGCAACGGCCAGACCGGCATGTCGACCTGGAATCTCGGTACCGGCCAGGGCGTTTCGGTCTTGCAGGTCGTGCACGCCTTCGAGGAGGCCAGCGGACGGCCGATCCCCTACGAGGTGGCTCCGCGACGCGCCGGCGACATCGCCGCCTCCTACGCCGATCCGAGCCGTGCGAACGCCGACCTGAACTGGCATGCCACCAAGACCATCGACGACATGTGCGCAGACACCTGGCGGTGGCAGTCGGGCAATCCGTCGGGGTACCCCGACGCCTGAACCGGCCGTTGAGCCTCAGGCCGGCGCGTGCGGATCGTCGGGGTCGACGATGCCATCGGTGACCCAGCCGATGTAGCGCGCGGCGGATGTCTCGACCACCTCCCGTGCACCTTTCTCCACGACGACACCGAACGCGTCGTAGAGGCGGTCGAACCGGAGTTCGCCGACGCGGTCGGCGATCCCGCGCACGAGTCGCGGTGACAGCGGGATCATGTTCGGGTAGCTGCGCATGAAGGTCACCATGCCCGGTTGCATCACGCCCTTGATGGTGTCGCCGGTCAGCAGCGCTCCCCGGCCGCCTGCGGCGTCGGGCACATGCAACACCGCGCTCCCGGGGAAGTGGCCGCCGCACCGGACGAGCCGGACCCCGCCGAGGACCTCGACAGAGTCGGACCAGAAGCGCACGACGGGGTCGGGCCGGGTCACCCACCTCCGGTCGAAGTCGTTGTAGTACACCGGGACCCGACCGAATCGGTGACTGAGGGAGACGCTCGCGCCGACGAGGTGGGGGTGGCTCGCGGCGATGGCGGCGACGCCGCCGTGGGCGTCGAGCCAGTCCACCAGCGAGGGCCCGAGGAATCCCGGTGGCTCCCAGAGGATGTTGCCCTCGGAGGCGGTGACGAGCAGGGCGCGCTGACCGATCCCGACGGACGGCCGCACCGACAGCGCGGTGAGTCCGGGTTCCACATCGTCGGCGGTCAGAGCGTTGTCGGCGGTCTCGTCGAGTGGGGTCCAGCTCGGCCCGCTGACGGGGAGCCATTGCCGGTCGTCGTCGCAGATCGGACATATCGCGGGCGGCGTCTCGCCCGGAGGGAACTCGTTGGCGCAGAAGACACACATCCAGGGCCGCATGCCCCCGACGCTAGCCCCTGCTCGTGGGGCGAACGGGTGAATGGCCGCGTCTCTCCTCCGGCGCTGAGGGGGGTG
>NZ_LIYC01000094.1:0-99 GCF_001418765.1 Gordonia sp. HS-NH1 | reverse complement strand
AGGTGCGAGCGACGTCCTCCTGCTCCCTGAGGTGCGAGCGAAGCGAGCCTCGAAGGGTCCGGTGACTCGCCTCACCAGGCCCTAATGGGGGTGGATCGG
>NZ_LIYC01000093.1:0-2434 GCF_001418765.1 Gordonia sp. HS-NH1 | reverse complement strand
ATCAAACTGGCCGTTGACACGCTGTGTCCCATGATGACCCACGCGTTGACCCGCTCGCGACGTCGGCGGTATATGTGCTCGCGTTCCAGTTGGGGATCGCCGGCGGGTCTTGGGCCGGTGGCGGCATCCTCGCGAGCGCCGGGCCCACATGGTTGGCGCCGGCAGGACTGATCGCAGTTGCGGTAGCCGCGTCAATAGTTGCAGCCGTGATCCCCAGCAGCCGACACGCACGTCATTAATCGACTCACAACCCCCACTGCCGGTCGAGGAGGTGCGTATCCGCAGATTGTGCCTGGCGGTGCTGCGGTGGGCGCGGTGGGTGGTCTTGTTGTTTCGGTGGTCGGCGGGCTCGACACGACTGGGGGTTTGGTCGGTGGTATCTGCGTCGTCCACTCCACCGAATCTGATCGTTCGAAGTCTACGAACGGATCGCTGGTGTCGGCCTCATTGCCGGTGCTTGCCCGCACGACGTGGACCCGAGCGTCATCACCCCTGCCGCGAGCATGGTGACCGCGACCCGCGCGGCCCGCTGGTGTGAACTCGCGATGCGCGCGAGTGTATCGCCGCGTACTGCGACCGTCCGGTGACTCATCCGTGGGCCCTTCATGGGGCGTACTGGGTTATCGAGCGAGATATGAACTCAGGGGTGTAGTCGATGAGAAGCAGATACGGTCCGGTGACTTGCCATTGGCCGGTGTCGGTGGGTGCTGGCAGCCGCCACGATTGCCCGCCTGTCTCGACGTCGTATGCGCTCAGCATCGGAATGTTCGGCCGGTTGTTGGCCGTCGGTTCGCCGTCGAAAAGCATTCTCGTGCCGTCGAATCCGAGGTATCGCTGCCCGTAGCCGATGGCGGACTGGCCTTGCTGGACGCCGGTCTGTGCGTCGAACACCGTCCATGTCCCCGTGCGGCCTTGCGTGTAGTCGTCGGACTCGATTGCCACGTGCCGGTCGTCGAGTAGTTTCAGCGAGTGCTTCGACATGCCGGTGTCCCAGCGCACCGCGCGATCGTGGGTTGATGCGACCCCGACGGCCGACCCCGATGACACCGCGATCTCGTCGCCGTCAACTGTCGTGATCAGCTGGAATTGGCCGGGGACCAGACGCCAGCCCGCGAGTTCGCCAATTTTCACACCGTTCGAGTCGAAGAACTCGACTCGGTAGTCGCCCGGGTCGGAGCGGGTCGTCACGAACCCGGACGGGTGCAGCACCGCCGTCGCGTCGGGTGGTGGGCCCTCACCGTCGAAGCGAGAGAAGACGGGCTTGCCGGTATCCAGCCGGTAGATGGTGAAATCACCGCGCGTCGTGTCGCTCACGGCGAACAGGTTGCCGGCGTCGGAGACGACCGCTTGATCGTGATTGATGGGTGGTTGGGTCGACCAGGCCTGGTGGCCCTGTGAGTCGAATTTGGTGATCGTCATCTGCCGATCGGGAGGATCGTCGATGACCTCGAGGCGGTGTTCGACTTTCTGTGGGTCGCTGGGGGGTAGCTCTTCGGGGATGATGACGTCCTCTGTGTCGTTCATCTCGACGAGGAAGCCGTCACCGACCCCAGTGACGGTCGTTGCGGCACCGGCGGTGTGGATGAGAGAGGTGGTTGTGTCCGCGCCGGTTCGCGGGTCAACGAACGACACCCTGGTATGGACGGCGCCGTTTACGCGGACGAGTCGGGTGCAGGCCAGTTGCCCGTCCCGGCTCAATGCACACGAGCCGTCCCATCCGGTCCTTGGTATGCCCCACAGCGGTCGTCCGGTGCCGGGGTCCAGGGCCTGGAGCGCGCGGGGTTTGCCGATCGACTTCTGAAAGGCCTGGACGATCACCGCGTCGTCGTCCGCAGCCACCACATACACACCCGCGTCGCGGAACTCGTTGCCGAACAACGACGCCGCATCCACTGTCCACCGCGCCGTGGGCGCCGCGGGCATCGGTTCAAGGATCGGGGCGGCGGAGGTCTGGTCAGGCTCATCGTCGCCGCTCACGACCGTCACGATCCCGAACATCAGCACCGCGGTCGCCAACAGAGCGAACAACACCAGAGCCTCGCGACGACCACGGTCTGCCATGCCCATGAGTTCCTGGCTCTCTAGGTGGAGGCCGGCGGCGGGCCCGAGTCGTCTGGGCGGTCAGACCGGTCGACGGCTCGCTGATGTTCGCGCGCGGTCCGACGTTGCTGCTCGGCGCGATCGCGCACCTGCTGGAGGAACTCCCGGTCTGCCTCAGGGTCCTGCGGGACGTAGCGGCCGGGGTGGTCGTATTCCGGGAACTCAGTGGTCGCACCCGACTGCCGGCGCGGTCGTTCATCGGCTGTGGGGCGTCCGACCGCCAGCCATACCAGCCCGCCGACCAATGGGAGCATCACCACCAGCACCACCCAGGCGAATTTGGGCAGCCCCCGCACAGCGGCGTCGTCGGTTCTGATGATGTCGATCAGCGCGA
>NZ_LIYC01000092.1:0-2534 GCF_001418765.1 Gordonia sp. HS-NH1 | reverse complement strand
GTCCTGTGGGTGAAGGAGGCGGGCCCAATCCCCGGGTGAGGCAACGGGTTTGCACATCACCCGGGGCTATCGCCGGGACACCATCGACCGGGCCGTGGCGGTGGCGTTCGACAAGGCCCGCGGCCTGCACGGGTCACCGCGCCTGCATGCGGATCTGCGTGCNCTATCGCCGGGACACCATCGACCGGGCCGTGGCGGTGGCGTTCGACAAGGCCCGCGGCCTGCACGGGTCACCGCGCCTGCATGCGGATCTGCGTGCTGACGGGTGGACGGTGACCGAGAAGACTGTCGCTGATTCGATGTGTCGTCAGGGCCTGGTCGCGCGGCGGATCCGCCGGCGCAACGGGCTGACCCGTCAGGACAAGACCGCCCCGAAGTTCCCCGATTTGTTGGGTCGCGATTTCACCGCACAGTGCCCCGATCAGCGGTGGGTCGGCGACATCACCGAGATCCCGACCGCGGCGGGCAAGCTGTATCTGGCCACGGTCATCGACCTCTACAGTCGCCGCCTGCTGGGGGCGGCCACCAGTCGTCACCCGGATGCAGCGTTGGCGTGTGCGGCGATCGAGATGGCGGTCGCCACGCGGGGCGGTATGCAGGCGATATGGCGTGATGACGATGCGCAGAAGCTGATTTTCCACGCCGATCGTGGGTCGACGGGCGGATTCAACTGGTCGTCGCAACACCCTGATTCTCGGAGGTGTGCGGCGTGGTTACAGCGGACTGGAGCAGGAAGACCAGCGATGTGCCGGTAGGTGTTCGTCGACAGTGGCGTGCTGATCGTGCACTTCGGCCGGCGATGCGATCGCCGGGGCGGCCGGAGCCGTCGCGGCAGGTGCAACGTGAGTTTTGGCGGGTGGTCGCGACGGGGGTGAGCACGGCGCAGGCATCGATCGCTGTCGGTGTGTCGGTGCCGGTGGGTACACGGTGGTTCCGCCACGCTGGCGGTATGAGGCCGCTGAGTCTGGATGAGCCTTCGGGCCGCTATCTATCCTTCGCGGAACGGGAAGAGATCGCGCTGCTTCGCGTTCAGGATTGTGGGGTGCGTGAGATCGCACGGCGGATCGGGCGCAGTCCGGCCACGATCTCGCGTGAGCTACGGCGCAACGCCGCAACCAGGAGCGGGAAGCTTGAGTATCGGGCGTTGGTGGCGCAGTGGAAAGCCCAGCAGGCCGCCAAGCGCCCGAAAACAGCGAAGCTCGTGGCCCACGTCGAGTTGCGGGAGTACGTACAGCACCGCCTGGCCGGCGTTGTCCGCCGTCCCGATGGCACGATCGCTGCGGGCCCCACGCCACCACCGTGGAAGGGGCTCAACAAGCCGCACCGTGCCGACCGGCGGTGGTCGCCGGCGTGGAGTCCAGAGCAGATCTCCCAGCGTTTGAAGGTCAAAGTTCCGGCCCACGATCGGAGCGGTGTACCGGCCAGCCGGCCAGTGGATGTTTCGTCGTTCTGTCAGGGTGTTGCGGATCTCCTGGGTGGGCTCAGCGCTGTCGGGAAGGCGTCCGCGGACTCCTCGCGCCAGGGCCGAGGCCACAATGTGGCCATCAAGTAGCAGTCGGGCAACCCGGGCATGGACCCGGTCGTTCCCACTGAAGCCGTTGGGAAGCGTCATGCTCTGCCTTGTATATGCGAGGACTGCGGCCAGGTCCTCAGCGAACCGGTAGACCATGAGTTGCTCTTTCAAGTCGGGGTCTTCGTTGTCAACTTCGTCGCTAGATCGGCCGTATTTGGTCAGGAATCGGCCGTCGATGTGGAACTCGACCTCTTTGGATGTGCGAAGGCCGAGAAGAACTTTGAACAGTTCGGCGACAGAGCGCGGACTGAGCCCGCGAATCTTGTATCCGACGTCCATCGACGACGCTTGGCCGGACGTGGCTCGATACGGAATCTCTGCGGCCACCGTGAGCCGGCTCCCACAGAACGACATCACGCTGGTTAAGCCGTGAGTTCCTTGGCGGACCTCCGTGACCGTTCCTTCCTCGGCGGCTACGACTTCACCGTCCTCGAGGAACCGGATCTCCATTAGCATTCCAACCGCTGGGCTGCGGTCTGTTCCTGCTCGAAGATCTGCCGGGTGCGTCGGTAGTGGTTGAGCGTCAACCATCGGTCCACTTCGGGATAGTCGATGAGCATCTGATTGAGCTCTGCGCGACCCATCCATCCCACAGTGGGTCGACGTTTCCCCGCTGGAGTGAAGGCTTCGGGCAGGCGTCTTATGTAGCCCTTCTCGGGGGTGGTGAAGTTGCTGCATGGGGCTACCAGAACCCATTCGTGCGGCTCCTGTTCCTTCACCGCCCGCACGAAGGACTTCTTGACTTTGTCTCGACGTCCCACGAACCCGCCGGACATGCCCTCGGGGTAATACTTCAACTGGTAGATAACGAGCCGGCCGTCGGGGTAAGTGACGGAGACGTCCACGCCTCCGTCACCGCCTCGTCCGTTCACGACGTCGACCTCGGCGACGCGCCGGAATTTCCGCATCACAATGTCTCGACGATGCGATCGAACCACGGTGACGTGTGCGGTCTCAGGAG
>NZ_LIYC01000091.1:0-2549 GCF_001418765.1 Gordonia sp. HS-NH1 | reverse complement strand
CAACGTAAAGGTGATTGTGCGGGAGCGACGCGGGCCGCGGTAGGGCTCGGTGTCGCGGCAGCACAACGTCGTCTTTGAAAGTGGGCGCATCTCGTGGCGCTCACGCCCTCGTGGTGGGTGCGGCGGCGGATGCCGAGTCGATCAGTACTGACGTAGAAGCCACGGCGGGTGGCCTCGAAGCTCAGTGCGGATACCTGGCCTACCCAGACTCCGATGAGATCGTGACACCGGACGGCAAAGGTCGCTTTAATTCGTTTCAGAATGGCTCATTTACCCCACAACTGGCGCACATCCTGTCAACGAACCTATTATGGACATTTGGGCGGATGCTGGATATGAAGCCGGAAAGTGGGGTTAGCCCATCGCCGCACCGGTCATCGACCGCATCAACAACAAGGTCTTTAGGGTCCTCTCCGAAATGCTCGGCCATCAGAGGTAGCGCGGTGGATCGACCGTAGGGTCGTCGTCGATGGTGTCGACGTGCGGGTCGGCGAGAATGTTGGTAACCGCAAGGGAGCTGGCACCGAAGGTGGCGAAGTGCGGGTTGACGTCTCTGACGACACTCCGTGCACGGTCCGCCGGCCAAACGAACGCCGGGATCGGCCAAGAAGACCCGAACGGCGCGCGGCGTGGTTGTCGTCCCACGCGGCCAGATCAGCCTCGCCTCGCACAGGTAGTACCGACGGACGCTATGCCGCCGCTGCTCGTTATTGATGTTGATCCTCACGGCACCGGTTCGCCCGCACAGGGTCTCGACATGACTGACCAACGGCCCTCGTGAATTAACCCCTGGCTCAGTGGGTGACCGGTAGTAGCACTCGTCGCGAGTGGTGGTGTGCTGCATTCGAGCGAAGTTCTGTACACCGCGAGAAGCGCCTGAGACAGTGAGCGGGTGAGCCCGTCGTGAACTCGCCCCGGCCGTGCATGGTCGGAAGAACGTGCTGAGCGTCGACGAACTCCAGCCAGGCGGGGGCGCCTAGGTGTCTGCGTTGCCGTTCTTCCATTGTGGCCACGGGATGTTCCAATCGCCGAGTCCATCAACTCCCGGCAGTGTGTCGGCGTTGGTGTTCTTGACCGTGACGGGGTCACCGCGCAGGGTGTTCTTCACGAGCCATTCCGCGTCAGTGGGACTCAGGTTTGGGCAACCGTTGCTGACGTTGCTGCTGCCTTGCGCCGACATCGACCACGGTGCGCCGTGCATGTAAATGCCGCTGTAGGACATTTGCACCGCCCATTGAACGGGTGTGCGGTATCCCGCTGCGGACTCGACAGGCACTCCGTAGGTGGACGAGTCCATGATGATGTGCTCGACGCGATCTCCGATCATGTAGATACCGCGGGGCGTCGGAGTGCTGTCTTTGCCGAACGAGGTCGGCATCGTGCGGATGACCTTGCCGTCTCGTTTGACGACTATCGTTTTGGTGTTGTCGTCGGCAACGATTTCCTGAGCTCGGCCAATCGTGAAGTCGTAGGACAAGTTCTCGTCGCCGTAGAGCCCGTCGCCGAGGTCGACTCCGTAAATGTTGACGGCGACACTGACTTTGGTGCCCGGCGTCCAGAAGCGTTCGGGCCTCCACCGGACTTCGGAGTCGCTGATCCAATAGAACGCACCCCGCATCTGGGGGTCAGACGACACGGTGATCGCCGCCTGTGCCTTCTTTCGGTCGGGGATGGGATCGGCGAACCGCACCCCGACTGTGTGGGCGATCCCGACGGTTTTCTCGCCGAGGATGGCAGCGCTGGTCAGTGACTCCGGTGAGGTCGTGGTGAAGCGCTGCGAGACGACCGATCGACCGCCCACGCCCACGGCCTCGGCTTGAACGGAATACCGCTTCGAATATCCCAGGGGTTGGGTGCTTGTCCACGTTGAGCCGTCCTCGCTCAGTGAGCCCGCCAAGGGACGGCCGCTGGCTGTGGGGATACGGACGTTTGTCAACGCGCCGCGGCTGGCCGTGACAACAATAGGAAGCCCAGGTTCGACAACCGCGTTGGGCGCGAGTCGACCGCCACCTTCGGTGGCCACAGCAATGGAAGGCTGTGCGATGTCGGCGAAGCTGTCAACGGCCTGAATCTCGTTGCTGTAGGCGGCGCCTCCGGTTGAGCTGCACGAGGTCAATAACATCACCACAGCCGTCAGGGCTGCGAGCATCAGCAGTCGCGGAATACCTGCCCGGACCGACCCGCGGCATCCACGAGCGCTCGAGCACTGCGGCTGCGCACCGTAAGCCGCCAAGAGATCACGTGGCTCTTCGATAGCTCGAGTCCTTCTTACGCGGCCCATCGATTGTGGCGAACCCTCTCACTCGGCGCCTGGACTAGGTTTACTATCCACGATAGTAGTTGAATGCTGTGCGCTCCTCTACCCGCTGCACAGCGCGAGAGAAGGTTCGAAACGTCTTCGTGGTGGGCGACCGCCGAGCGGTCACGTCGACCTCATTATTGCCGTGTGGCGACACCCCACAGGTAGTCCCCGCCGATGCGTGTTCGCCACCGCTCGCCGACGTCGGGGCCGTGGTGCGACAACTCTCGGTCAAGCCCCTGGTAGTGGT
>NZ_LIYC01000090.1:0-2584 GCF_001418765.1 Gordonia sp. HS-NH1 | reverse complement strand
GGAAATCCCGGGAGGGATCACCCAGTTCACCTCGATGTTCATGACCGTCATCATCTTCGGTGCCGGAGTTGACTATTCGGTGTTCCTCATCAGCCGCTATCATGAGGGTATTCGAGCAGGCAACTCTCCTGATGCCGCTATTGCCCACGCGAATGCAACTATCGGCCGCGTGGTTCTCGCATCGGCGGGCACTGTGGCCCTAGCCTTCCTGGCTATGGCCTTCGCCAAGCTCAGTGTGTTCAACACTTTGGGGCCGGCCTGCGCAATCGCCATAGCATTCGCATTCTTGGCGACGGTGACATTGTTGCCCCCCGTGCTCTCCTTCGCTGCCAAGAGAGGGGCCGGCCTTCCCCGCCGTGACCTGACGCGGGATTACTGGAGAAGAGTCGGAGTCATGGTTATCCGGCGGCCGGTCCCTCTGCTCGCGATCAGTGTAGTCGCGTTGATTGGCCTCGCCCTGGTCGCCGCAACAATCCAGATCACCTACGACGATCGAGAGGGGCAGCCAACTGACACAGGGAGCAACGAAGGCTACGCGCTGCTCAACCGCCACTTTCCGAAAGACATCATTATCTCGGAATTCTTGGTGGTGGAGTCCGAGAACGACATGCGCACGGCTCAAGGCCTTGCCGACCTCGACCAGTTGGCATCCCGCGTCGCGCAGATTCCCGGCGTGACCAGGGTCATTGGCGTGACGCGGCCAACCGGTGAGAAGCTGCAGCAGGCGCAATTGTCTTGGCAGAACGATCAGATCGGTACCAAGATCACCGAGGAGACCGGAGATGTACAGGCCCGCAAGGGTGATCTGGCCGTCCTGAAGACCGGATCAGAGCAGCTCGCCGGAGGCCTGGCACTGCTAGAAGACCAGATCTCATCCAATCTCGCTCCGCTGTCGGGGTTGCTAGACGAGGTGTCGTCATTTGGCCCACAACTCGATGAGTACCGGCCGTTGGTGAACCAACTCGCGAGCGCCGCCCCAACGCTTCGACAGTTCTCCCAGCGAGCGCCTGAGCTGTCTCAACTCGCACGTCGGGCCCAGTCTGCGGCAGACGCGGTCGCGCCAGCGTTGTCCGCATTGGAAGCTCCGTGGTGTCAGCAGATCGCGCAGTGCTCGGCACTGCGCGCGCAAACGGCCGACATCCGGGCACTCGCGGATGATCAGTCGCTCGCGAGGGTGGCTAACTTTGCCGCGCAACTCGGCCGCGTGAGTGCGCCAGGCTCTACCGACATGGCACAGCTGCAGCGTTCTCTTCAAACGCTGAATTCTGCACTACAGACCATCGGTGGACAGGACCTCGGGAACAGGGTCTCGCAACTCGAGTCCGGCGTCGGCGCACTCGCCGACGGCGCACGTCAGTTGTCGAACGGAGTCGGGGCTTTGGTGGACAGCAACGTTCAGCTACTCGGTGGACTAGCACAGGTCGCCGCACAGCTTCGGGCTCCCGCCCGCGAGATCGGCGATTCTGATTCGGCAACCGGCTTCTATCTCCCCGCGGATGCGTTCAAGGACCAGCAGTTCAGTCAGGTCGCTCGACAGTTCATCTCGCCCGACGGGAAAACCGTGCGCTATGCGGTACAGACCTCCTACGACCCATACTCTGCCGATGCAATGACGCTGGCGAACGAGCTGTCTAGCGTCGCCGAGAACGCGATGCCGAACACCACTCTGGAGGGCGGACGTGCTTCGGTCGCGGGCTTTCCTGCGATCAATGCCGACGTCCAGCGGTTGTTGTCGTACGATTTCAAACTGCTTGGCATAGCCACACTTCTCATCGTGGGTCTGATCCTGATGCTGTTGTTGCGGGCCGTCGTTGCACCGGTCTATCTCCTTGCAACCGTCGTCTTGAACTATATGGCGGCTCTTGGTATCGGTGTGCTCGTACTTCAACACATCCTCGGTGCCGGGATCGCCTGGCCAGCTCCACTGGTGTCGTTCATCGTCTTGGTGGCGGTGGGCGCTGACTACAACATGCTGCTGGTCTCACGCCTGAGAGAGGAGACGAGAGCGAGCGTGCGGGTCGGAGTAATGCGTACCGTCGCCTACACCGGTTCGGTGATCACCTCGGCCGGGTTGATCTTCGCAGCCAGCATGTTCGGGCTGATGGTCGGCTCCATCGATGTGATGGTGCAAATCGGGTTCATCATCGGTGTCGGTTTGCTGCTCGACACGTTCCTGGTGCGGACCTTAGTAGTCCCGGCACTAGCGGTGCTGCTGGGCACTGCAAGCTGGTGGCCGGGTGACATCGACCGCTTCCGGCGCGCCCTGGGACCATCGCAAAAGACACGCGGACGGACCCATGGGGATCTGACAAGCGTCGGTCCCTGAACTTCCCGACCATCCCGTCAACAGGTAAGGATCGGCATAGGGCATGACGCGGCACGGTCGCTCGTGATAGACGAATTGCGTCCGTACAACGCTAGACGGTATGGGTGACTCCACGGCGATGTGTTGGGGGTTGCGGGCCGGAGCCTCACGCACAGGGACTGAACGACCCGAGGTTTTGTGCCGCCTCCATTGTGGGCTGGTCCTCGGGCCGAGGCCAGAGTAGTGGAGCGTTTCGAACTCGGTCGGGGGGATCTGGCC
>NZ_LIYC01000009.1:0-143921 GCF_001418765.1 Gordonia sp. HS-NH1 | reverse complement strand
CTACCAGGGGCTTGACCCGGGGAGGCTGGTCCTGGTCGATGGCAGCGATCACCGCACGGGCGCCGCGTCGCGGGTCGCCGGGTTGTCTACCGTCCATGTCCACGAACGCTGCGCGGATCTGCTCGAGCATCTCGTGGTACTTCGGAATCGGCTCCGACACCGGCTCGTCGGCGAAGCCGGCGTAGGCGTTCGTGCGGAATGCTCCTGGTTCGACTGCCAGCACCGAGATCCCCTGCGCCATGACCTCCTCACGGAGCGCCTCGGTGACGGCTTCGATCGCGAACTTCGTCGCGCTGTAGTAGCCGAAGCCGGTCGCCGCGACAAGCCCCGCCACCGAGCTCACGTTGACGATCCATCCGTCGCCGCGGGCACGCATGCCCGGCAGTACGGCGCGCGTCACGGAGAGCACTGCGAAGAAGTTCAGCTCGAACATCGCCCGCACCGACGATTCGTCCATACCCTCGATCGATCCGAACCAGCCGCGGCCGGCGCTGTTGATCAGCACGTCGATACCGCCGAAGTGCTCCTCGGCTGCACCCACCGCTCGCTGCACCTGCGCGGGATCGGTGACGTCGAGCGGTACGACGAGCACGCGGTCTCCGTACTGCTCGGCCCACGTCACCAACTTGTGCGGACGCCGGGACGTGAGCACAACGCGGCCCCCCGCCTCGAGTGCAGCTTCGGCGAACGCAACCCCGAAGCCACCCGGCGTGCCCCCGGTGATGAACCATCGCCGCGTCATGGCTCGATCACCAACCGGCTGATCAGCGCGTCGCGCAACGTGAAGCGGTAGTGCAGGTCGACGACGCCGCCCGGGAAGTCACCGTGCAGGTGCTGCCCGACGTCGACGATCTCAGCGGTCGTGGTTGCGCCGGTGAACTCGGACGTATAGGTGTACTCGCTGACCGAGTCGGCCAGCCATGCTTCGATCTCATCCCGGCCCCGGTAGTCGCGGCCGTCGTCGGTCACGACGGCATCGGCGGCGAACGTGGCGGACGCACGGTCGTCCTCTCGGGCGTCGAGCGCGGTCATGAACGTCTTTATGGTGTCCGGGAGAGCATGCCATTCTGTGGTCATGACCCAACGATGGAGTCTCCCCTTACGGGAAAGTCAACTGTGAACGCCGCAGTTCGTCGGACTGCACCGACATGTTGACCTTCCCCCAGGGGCAGACTGCAGGATGTCCCTCGAGTGGTAACACGCGCGACGGATCACAGGAGGACGCGATGGGCGCACAGGTTTCGATCGGCGACTTCGCAGTGATGACGAGCCTGAGCCGGAAGGCCCTGAGGCATTACCACGACATCGGCATTCTCCAACCGACCCACATCGATTCCCGCACGGGCTACCGGTTCTACGACACCAGCCAGGTCGATCATGCGCATATCATCCGCCGGTTCCGATCTCTCGGAATGTCCATACCCGACGTCAAGGCGCTACTGAGCACCGACGACGCAGCGGCCCGCACCGAGATCATCGCAACTCATCTCGAGCAGATGGAGGTCCAGCTGCAGCAGACTCGTGACACCGTCGGCGCACTGCGCGAACTACTTTCTCCCGTGCACACCCCCACCGTGGTGGCGGTCCGGCATGAACCCGCGCTCGCCGTATGGTCCATTGGTGCCACCCTCGAGGTCTCCGAACTCGACGGGTGGTTCGCGGCGACGCTGAGGACGCTGCGGAACGCCGTCGCCACGGTGGGAGGCGCCACGTCCGCAATCGTGCCGGGCGGCCTCTACGATCGAGCGCTGTTCGTCGAATCACGAGGTGAGGCAACCCTCTTCGTACCCGCACCGGAGTCCGCGACTCCCCCAGAGGGCATCCGTGCCGAGGTCTTGCCCCGGGCCGAATTCGCAGTGCTCACCCACTCCGGTGGCCATGAGGGCATCGACCGCAGCTACGGGGCCCTGGGGGTCTACGTGAACGAGCATCTGATCAGCGGCCCGGGGCCGATCCGCGAACATTACGTCGGCGGTACGCCGTCAAACCCGACATCGATCACCACGACCGAGATCTACTGGCCGATCTTCAGCACCACTCCACCGACCGACTGACAGCAGCAGGACCCGCGGTCCCACAACTCGCGGTCCGGCCGCCGGGTCCGATCAGGGAGCCTGCTTCCACCAGGCGATCACGTACAGCGACAACGATGCGACCAGACCGCCGAGGACCCACAGCACCACCGAGTAATCGACCCACGACCCGAATGGGGGCGTACCGGGAAAGATGTTGCGCAACGGCAGCACAGCAAACAGCATCACCGCGAACCAGGTGACCATCGGGGGCTGAAATGCCTTGCGACGGCGAACCGTTTGGATCGAGACGAACAGCGTGCAGATCGGCAGGACAACCAGCATCACGCACAACGCGAGATCGAAGGTCAACGATCCGGCCGTTCTCGACGAGGAGATCGTGAAGGCCTTTCCGCCGGAGGAGGGCGTGTCTCCGGCTTCGATGTTCCAGCCGATGAGCGAATCGGTGAGCACGACGTCCGTCGGCAACTCCACGTCGTTCGGCCCGAAGGCCTGAACCGTCACGGAGTCGGACACATAGCTGTCGAACGGCCAGTGTCGGATGTCGCCGTTGCTGTACAAGGTCACCGGCAGGGCGCCCGGGCGTGTACCAGCGGGGAACTGCAATTCAGCGGCCGAGACTCTCGGTGAGACATCGACGGTGAGATCTTCCCTGAGCTCTCCGCGCTCGTCGAGCAGATCGCTGCCGGCATAGACCGAGACGTTGCCCCCGACCTCGAACGCCGCACCATCGACCGAGTCGATGTCCAGATAGACCAGGACCTCGTTGGCAGCGGGTTCGTTCGTATCCGGGTCGCCACCGGCACCGCCTGCGGCGTACGCCACCAGCACCGCGACATACATAATCACTACTCCGACGACAATCGCCAGACCCTTGACCCAACCCGATCGTCTACCGCTCTCCGCCATACGCCGGCCTCCGTCGTCACCACCGTTCGGCGGCCATGAGCAGGCGCCGGCTGGACGTGAGTGTATCGGTGATCATGCTGAGTAAGAGAGGTTCTCGTCGCCGGAACGGCCCAACGACGCACCTGTGAGCGTCATGTCGCGGCTACTCGCTCACCAGTGTCCCGCGAACGATGATGAATCGAGCGATTTCGCTGGGCGAATTCTGCCGCGAACCATCACTCGTGCCCCGTGTCGATTCATGTCACGGTTTGTTCAGTTTTTCAGAGGCGATCCGTTCGATGCGTGGCAAGGCAACAGCCAGCACCGGCAGATACCCGATCGCCCACACCGGCGCACCGAAACTGAGGACGCAGCCACCCGGCACCGCGATCACCTCGTGACGGGTCGCGTTCACTCCTGCCACCTTCCACGCCCAGGATCGATGTTCCACGAACTCGGTGATCTCGAACGGCAGTGGAACTCCCGCGATGGTCGTGACGGTCCCTGTGGTCCCAAGCGTCAACCCGCCGGCACCTTCCACCTGCGCACCCGAGACGGTGGGACCCCATCGCGGCCAGTCCTGCACATCGACGAGCGTTGCCCACACCGCCTCTGGGGCCAGGTTCATCCGAAGTTGGGCCGTAGGCATCCCGCGACGCCATGTACTGCGAACGCGCAGAGCCGACTTCAGCCACGTGGGTGAAGCTAGGTGGTTCATGAGGGGTCCAGCTCGCCGAGGATGTGATGCAGCATCAGACCATCGTCGCAGAGCGAGCTGTACCGCGCGCTGACTTCTCGGCCCAGCCGGCGCCTCGCATCACGCGGGTGGTGCGCTCCCCCGCCGGCGTTGGCATTCCCGCCCGTTCGAGGTCTCGGCATCCGATACTGGTTGCACCTGATCACCCGCACCGAACTCGAGGAGACCTGATGTCGGTCAGCGAGCCCGCCGCCGGTCGCGGCACGTATTTCGACGACCCGATCACGATCGATGAGCAGACCACGATGATCCCGGTGTCGCGCCGCGGGTTCCGCGGCCGGCCGGTCGCCGTCGGCGCCTATACGGTGACCGGCGGCGTCACGACCTGGACCCCGGCCGTCGACAGCGGTCGAGTGGCACTCATCGGAGTGATCACCGGCCTCGTCGCGGCCACACTGGGATCGGCTGCAGTCCTCCGGCAACCGCCCTGGCCGCGAATGACCATCGAGCAGAGTCACCTGCCCCGCCACGGATCACCGACAACGCCCTCCCGTCGTCTGCGGGTGGGCCGATTGCACGGGTCGGCCCAGCACTCTTGACGCCGCCTACGCCCGGACGCCTGCTGCGAAGTATTGCGATGCGTTGAGCACATCGAGTCTCTAGCGTTCGAGTGATGAACGAGCACGGGAACGAGTGGTTCCGCGATCTCGCACGCCTGCAACCGAAAGACAACCCCGACCTCCGGCCTACCCGGTGAGACCGACCACTGAGAGGAGACTCGTCCGATGCAAGCCGACACCTATCCCGATGACTGGCGTCCGGCGCAAGCCGACGGCCCGGTCGATCTCGTCGTCAACGGCGAGCTGTTCCAGGTGAGTATCCGGGCTGACGGAGGGTATTCGAGCAGGTGGGTGTCAGGTCCGAATCCCGGGTACGGCTTCGACTCCAGCGCACCGTGCGTCGCATGGAACAGCGGGGACGGGCTCCCGCCCGCGCCGCTTCCACTCCCCCTTCCGACCATTGCCGAACATCGCGAGTCGATCACTGAGTTCCTCTCTGACATCGACCCGCTGACCGGCTATCTCCGGGAGTAGCGATGCGGGGACACCGCCCGACGGCGAGCGGACTCGACCTCAGCCCCGCGCGACGACCGACCGGCCGCGGACTGGCCACCACAACACCCAGACCGTGATGGCGTTGATCACCGACATGGCGACGTACGGTGCGGTGAACACGAGCAGCTCGGCGGCCGTAAGGGTTGGGACCCAGGCGAATTCGTCGTAGGGCTGCGGATCGAATGTCATGCGTGCGATGTCGGCCACCGCGACGGTCCACACCACGGTGGTCCACAGCAACCCCGTGGTCGCGATGATTCTTCCGGCCAACGGCAGGGCGGTGAGTACTGAAACGGCCAGCCCGGCAGCCACGAGAGCCGGCAGATAGAACAGCGCACCGAGTGTCATCAGCAACGCCCAGGTGGCGGTCACATCCAGCGCCGACGAAGGATTGGCGACCTCGTTGAGCACTGCCATGGACGCGAACCCGACCACCAGAAGCAGCGGGGGCCCCAAGACCGCACACCGCGTCCAGCGTCTGATTCGGGTCACCCGGCCGATACTCGCACAACTCTCGCACTACCCGTGTCGGCGTTCCGGTCCGTGTCGCCGGTCAGCGGCATAGATCAGTCACGTACGACGATCGCTGCGACCGACGATCATCGCCCGCTGCGTCGTGCTGCGCGGCGGCGACCAGGAGCTGTGATCGCAGAGGGTGCGCATGAACTCGTGATCTGGGGCGACGGCAGCGCTGACAGCGCACGCGTACGCACACCTCAACTGTCGTGAGAAGCGCGGGTCTCCGCCAGCGAGCGCTCGAGAAGTGTCCTCAACACCTCACGGTCAACGTCTTTCAATCGCGTGAGGTGCAAGCACGATTTGCCGGCGCGGGTCTTACCGAGTCTGTCGATGAGGTCTGGCCATCGTGAGGCAAAATCGCTGACCAGATAGATGGTGTGGGTTTTCGGACCTGTCGCGAAGGCGAGTTCGGGTGCCCGACCACCGTGTCCGCTGTTGTAGCGGTACTCATACTCGCCGAAGCCGACCATGCGCCCGGCCCACACCACCGGTGTCTGCCCGGTGATGTCTTCGAAGAGTGCGATAAGTTCGTCAGCCTCGCGACGACGGGGACCGCCCGCTCGGTCCAGCGCCTCTTCGACCGCTGTCGCGGACGGAACCATAGCCGGCGCTCTGCCACCGGCGCGCTGATTGTCGTTCACGACAGCTTCTCTTTGTCTCGATTGAATCGCCGAGCCGAATGAACCTAATACACCGTCGAAGTTCGTTCCGCGACGGGCGCTTTCGTCCATCGGATTCGTAGGCTACCAGCACCTTCGCCATCCTGCGGGAATCTCGACACGACGGGAGCCCAGGAGCCGACACGCCGCAGGTGACACCCCGGGAGGCGTAGAAGAGCGCATGTGATGTGGGTCGCTAAAGCAGTCGTGAAACGAGACCACCGTGCAATAGTTAGGCAATGCTTGCCTTAACTGAGAGTGCTCGTCCGTGGCTGATCGGCGTCTACCGCATCGTCGTCGGTTTCCTTTTCTTCTGTCACGGGACGACGACGCTGTTCGCGTGGCCGATCGAACCGTACGGTGGCTCGACAGCAGAGTTCGGCGCGTGGCCGTCGTGGTGGGCCGCCGCGATCCAGGTGGTCGGCGGACTGCTCATCATGACCGGCGTCGGAACCCGGGTTGCGGCGTTCGTCAGTGCGGGAAGCATGGCGGTGGCCTACTTCTGGAAGCACCAGGGCGACGGGCTGGTGCCGATTCAGAACGACGGTGAGTCCTCGGCGCTCTTCTGCTGGGCGCTTCTGATCCTGGTCGTCATCGGCCCGGGCAAGCTGACCGCGCAGTCCATTCTCGATCGTCTACGCGGCAACGCGACCCCCGCGAATCAGACAGACACAGAGTCGATCTCGGAGCCACCCGAAACGTCGATGGTCCGATAGTAGGACACCGGCAGGACAATAAATCCCGACCAAAGCCCTCCACTCGGCCGTCGCCCGGCCTTACAACCGCGCGCGCCGATGAATTCTGACAGTCGCGAGGGTCTGCCTCGGTGTGGACAACGTCGTCCGCACCGAGGCAGACCGATGTCCACAGACATCGACGACCAGAAGGCAGGCTCACGATGACCGACGCGACCGGGGCGACCCTCACCTATATCTTCGGAGCTTCCCCTGACGCGGTGTTCGACGCGTGGACGACACCGGCGCTCTTCGCGACCTGGTTCGGCGGCAGCACAAACGAGGTGCCCGTCGAGTCGGTCGCGCTCGACGCCCGATCCGGCGGCACTTGGGCCGCAACGATGATCGTCGCGGAAGAAATGCCCGAATTCCATTGGCGTGGTGAGTACGTGGAGGTTGCGCGACCGAACAAGCTCGTGCTGACGATGACGGACGAGCCCGGTGACGAGCGCGAACTTCTCACCGCGGACTTCATCGCCGTCGATGCCGGTACCGAACTCCGGTTCAGCCAGACCGGCGGGAACCTCACGGACGAGCAATACGACTACGCCGCCGCCGGCTGGCGCGCGGCGTTCGAGACGCTGGACTCGCTACTGGCCGACTGACCGACCCGCCGGTGTCTCGATCCTGACCCGAGGCTGCGGGCTGCGGGCATCGGACTGGCAGACTTCGTTTCGTCGACGCGACCCCGACCGAAGTCGCGTCGACGAAACGAAGTCCGGGTGTCCGGTCCCGACTGTCGATGGCCTGGCCCGCGCCTACTCCCAGCCCGCGGTCTCCGCCGCCGCCTGATGGGTTTGCCGAAGGAAGTTCAGAACCATGGCGTCTGGGTCCTCGGCTTGGCGCACGAGGTGATACGGCAGAACGTATTCCCCCAGCGCGGCATCCCAGCGGGCCGGGGCCTCGACCGCAGGGTGGGTGTCGTAGCCCTCGGGATGCGGGTACGCGTATGCGTAGAAGGCGCCCTCCACGGCGCCGCCTGGCCAATATCCCGCGCTCGACACCTCGTCGCTGTAAGCCTCGTGCATCACCCAGTCGGGACAATTCGGCACCCCACCGGGATGTTGCGGCGCACTGCGTCCCGAGAATCGCGTGACAGCCAGATCGAAAGCGCCCCAGAAGAAGTGCACTGGTGACGACTTTCCCCGGAACTCGCCGCGGAACGTCGACAACACACGATGAGCACTGACGAGCGACCGCCAGAACCTCGACACGGCCTCTGCGTCGTACGACGAGTGGGCGGTGTCCTCGGCGAACGGGGTCGCCTCGGGCAATTCGACGGGGGTCGCGACGATGTCGATGTCGAAATCCAGATCGGTGAGGTGCGACGTGTACTCGGTGTAGAAGTCGGCCACCGTCCGAGGTTCGAGGTTCATTCGACGAGTGGTTCCGTCGGTCACCAAGAGGAGCAATTCGTGGTCCAGGAAGTCGAAGCGGATCTCGAGACCGCGGCCTCCGACGGCCATCAGCGATGTGGTGAGTCCTCGCGCGTCGACATATAACGGCACTCCCCACCAGTGATTGACCTCCGGACCGAGGGCCAGGCGCGTCTTGCCGACGATCTGGGTCCACAACTGCACTGTGTCCCTGGTATCGATCCACGAATCCACCGGTAGCGCGGGCCATGCCTCGTATTGCGTCTCCATGCCCCCATGATCCCGGACGCGTCAACTCGACGAGCGCGCCCCAGAATGCCCACGAGGTCGGGGCTGGGTGATGACTACACGGCGGCGCCTGCCACCTGTGGAGTCGGCAACAGGAGGGTCGAAGGACCGCTTAACCTGTCGGGATCAGAGGCGCCACGCTACGTGTGCGCCGTCACCGAGGAGGGCACATTGCCGCGTATCACGTTGGGAGCGATTCTGGTCTTCGTCGCGATCGGGAGCACCATGGTTGCCGCGCTGCTCGGGGCACCGGACTGGTTGATCATCGTCGTACTCACCGTGCTCTCCGTCTTTGCTCTCGTGCTGCCGACGGCGATCCGCGAGTTCGGACGGGATCAACCGACGTCGGTCGGCCGGTCGGGGCTCGGGAATCCGGCGGGTCCGCGTCCGACGCCGACGCAGTGGCGTCGACATGCCCAGAGCTCGGATTCGTCCTCGGGGTGGTTCGGATTCGATGGCGGCTGGTCGGGCGACGGCGGTTCTGATTCCTCCGGCGGAAGCTCGGGTGGCGGAGGAGACTGAGCGGCCAGAGGCGGCTCAGCGACCGGTCGGGGCCGCTGTCAGGTCGTCGACACGATCCCCCGGTTGGCGGCATTGACGTGATCAGAAGAGGAGACCCGGTGAGCAGGATCAGAACTGATCTGACGGCGGTTCTCGGCAGGAGCGTCGGTATGGCACTGCAGCGCCGCACGCTGCTACCTCGGGCAGTTTCCGAGGCCATCGCCGGCGAAGGACGCAGTGTCCGTGGACTCACCGTCGTCGTGACCGGCGCCTCGGCGGGGATCGGACGGGAATCCGTACGACAGCTCACCGCACGCGGCGCGCATGTGGTGGCCGTGGCACGACGTCGGCAAGAACTGAGCGAGCTGTCCGACGAGACCGGCTGCGACTACAGACTCTGCGACCTTTCCGACGAGGCCTCGACCGCTGAATTGATCGACGAACTCCGACAGGATCCGGTCGACGTACTGGTCAACAACGCGGGCCATTCGATCCGACGAACCATCCTCGTCTCCGCCGACCGGTTGCACGACTACCGCGCACCATCCGTCTCAACTACCTCGCCCCCGTCCAACTGTCTCTCGGCCTGCTGCCGGACATGATCGACCGTCGGTCAGGACACATCGTCAACGTGTGCACGTGGGGAATCATGGCGAACACCTTTCCCAGGTTCTCGGCCTACGCTGCGTCGAAGAGCGCACTGGCCATCTTCGGCCGGAGCCTCAACGCGGAGAACCCTCATCCACACGTTCGGGCGACGAACGTCTACTTTCCACTAGTACGAACCGAGATGATCTCGCCTACAGCGGAATACGACAACACTCCGGCGCTCAGCGTTGACGAGGCCGGCCGGTGGATCGTCCGCGCGATCACCCACCGTCCGACCTCCGTGGCGCCGGCTGCCGTACGTACACTGCTGCCGGTCATCGATTATTTCGCACCGACGGCCGCCGACAAGGCGATCGCGTCTATCACCTGACGGCCTGCGGACAGCCTCTCATCCGCTTCTGCGGCAACCGAGCTGTTGCCCGGCATGAAGCCGGAAGAGTCATCGTGGACCGATCAGGCCTATTGGAATCACGACGACAGCGAATTGCGCTCATACGGACCGCCGTCCCTATTTTCATTTGTTCCGGTGTCAATTCTCGGTGTGATAGACAGTGGTGAGACCTCAAGGCGGCGAATAGACGATGAAACGACATATGCGGGTACTTCTGGTCTCGATACTGGCAATTGGGATCGGACAATGGTCGCCGGTCGTCGCCGGCGCGGCACCGGGCCCTGGAGGTGCCACGGTCCTGACACTGGACCCGGCGTTTCGGTCGCTACCGATGAACTGGCTCCGCGGGGAGCTGTTCGCAGCACCGAATCACGTTGTGAATGTGCCGTACAACAACTTCCCGGGCGCGACGAACACCCACCGCGGACGAGACAAGCTCAACGAGATGCTGCACGAGATCCCAGGGCGGAAGATCGTGGTGGGCCACAGTCAGGGTGCGCAAGTTCAAGACGACTGGCTACGCACTTACGGACCGACCAGCGACATCGACCCCGCCACAGTGATGTTCGTGCTGACCGGTGATCTCGAATCGAAGTACAACGGCTGCGCCAATCAAGGCGGATGCCGGGCCGACTATGGCGGGAACAACTTCCCCGATGACACCCGGTACACCGTCAAGGTCGTTGCGAGACAGTACGACTACTGGGCCGACGCACCCAATCGTGATCTGATGACCGACGCTGCTCGTCGCAACCACAGCGCGTCGAACTCTGTTGGCGGACAGGGCGAAGGCCGACCCGTCCACAACGACTACAGCATGATCGGGCTCGACGATCCGGCCAACAAGACCTTCGTCGAAGGCAACGTCACCTACATCCTCGGGTCGCCGGCCACCTACTACCTGCCGATGGTCACGCAGATGTGGACAACCGCCGCCCGAAAGGCGGTCGAGGACGCCCGACTTCGCCCAGAGGTCGAGAAGGCCTACGACCGGCCGATGGGGGATCCACCAGCACCCTCGGGTAGCTGACCCCGGCAACCATCTCGCGTGGATCAGGTGGAAACCGACGTCGAAACGGACGCCGAGATCTACCATCAGTGCACAATCGGACGATGTGGTGAGCGAGGACCGGCATGAAGAAGACTCTGAATTCTCTGTCCGAGAGCGACTATCTTCTCGTCCGTGAGACCAAGAAGTCCCAGATGGCCGGGCTCGACGAGGACGGGCTGATCGACCTCCACTCCCGCATCCGCCGCGCACGCAACAAATACGTCACCTTGTATCGCCGAGCAGGAGCGGAGAAGGTCAAGGCCAAGGGCGGCCGTGGCAGCGCCAAAGCGGCGAATGTCCGGAACGCCGCGAAAGCCGAGGTGTTCGAGGACGCGCTGAGTCGAGTGAGTCGGCGACTGGCTCGGGTCTCCCGCGACGCCGCGCTCGAGTTGAAGGCGGAAAGACTGGCACGCGCGCGTAACGATGAACCAGCGTCGGGCAAGGGCGGCAAACCGGACAAGAACGCGAGGGACGGTAAGGGCAAGGTGAACTCGTCGGGACGAATCCGTACGGACGACACGCGCGATTCGCCGGGCCGGAAGAAGTACGAGGCGTCGACCATCGCGGCCGGTGCGCGCCGTCAGACCAAGAAGGACCGGCGTCACGACTCCTGACGCCGGCGGGCGTTGACGGTCGCCTCGGTCTGCGACGTGCCCACCCGCCGGTAGCCTCGGCGCATGCTGATCTGGATCAACGGCGCCTTTGGCGTCGGCAAGACACAGACCGCCCACGAACTCCACCGCTGGCTGTCCGCGTCGCATGTGGCAGATCCCGAACTCATCGGATTCGCGATGCACAAGATGCTGCCGGCTGCTCGGCGCGACGATTTCCAGGATCTACCGCAGTGGCGAACGAGTGTCACACAGATCCTCGCCGACGCTGATCGGTCGAGCGGCTGCCCTGTGATCGTTCCCATGACGCTCGTCGACACCGACTATTTCGACGAGATCATCGGCGGACTCGTCGACCACGATGTCGATCTCAGGCATTACAGTCTGACGGCTTCCGTCGAGGTGATCCATCGACGGCTCAGAGCACGCCTCGCTCACCGGCTCGGCTCCATCGTCGGCGTCGACGAGACCTGGGCGATGCGCCAGACGGAGAGATGCGTTGCTGCGCTACGCGAGGACCGATTCGCAACCCACGTACCCACGGACGGACGCAGCGTCGACGACGTGGTCGAACACATCGCCGACGCTGCCGGACTCGAGCTCGTTCGTCCGCGACTGACTTCGGCGCGGTATCAGCTGCGCCGAGCAACCGTTGCCGTCCGTCACATCCGATGGTGAGCCGCCCGATCTTGTAGTGACAGTGGGGATATGGCGCCGACTATTGCTACGAAATCCCGGGCCGCCGAAGGTGCAGCAGGGGGAACGGCCGGCCGTCGGAATCGAGAGGCGAGCGTCCCACCTGTTCGAACCCTCTGCGGCGATAGAACTCCACCGCACCCGGATTCTGTTCGTTGACGTCGAGCTCGTCGACGCCCGCGTGTTCGACCGCATGATCGAGCAGCGCCGTGCCGACGCCCCGCCCGTGGGCGGCCGCGTCGACGAACAGCATCTCCAGCCGGTTGTCGGCGTTTCCACTGAAGCCGACGACCACTCCATCAACCTCCGCCACAACGATCTCGACCGCCGGAAAGAAATCACGCGCGAGCCGATCGGCAAAACCGTCGATGTCCGCGGGAGTCAGAAAATGATGCGTCGCCTCGACCGCCGAACGCCACACGGCCACGAGACGGTCGGTGTCGGCCGGCTCGCACGGTCGTAGTCTCACCTCAGCCACGATGTCCCCGAACGCGTTTCTGCCGGTGAGCCAAGGGTCGCCGAAAGAGGCCGATGAAGCACGGTCGGCACTGTAGCGGGCACCGCCGTCGCAGGACAACGTAATACGATCTCCCGCAAACCTCGGCGTCGACGGTCGCGCCGGATATCGTGATGACGACACATCCGCAGGGACGAGGGGTAACAGGTGCTCGAGATCCATGGTCTGTCGAATGAAACGGTCGTGCTCGACGGGGACTGGTTCGAAAAACTCCGGGGCGGAACGTCGAAGACCCGGTTGCCGGCGGCCTCGTTCGTCTCCGCGGAGATCACGGAGACCGACCGACGGAAAAAGCTGTTCGGCGGCGAACGCGAACAACTCCTCCAGGTCACCCTCACCTTCTCGCGTCCGCCGTTCGTCGGCCTGATGACGTCTGCCGACAACCGCGCCAAGGTCGACGCGCTCGTCGCCGGACTCGAAGCCGCCCGCGACGCCGGCTGAGCCCAGCCCGCGTCATGGTGAACCCGCGCCCCGATCCTGTTGCACGCGAATCAATTCGAGTAGCAACCGGCGGAGCTCCGGTTCGGATTCACCGATGGACGCGATCAGTGCCGGATCGGTTCGCTCGCGCTCGAGCAGGGCGTGATAGACCTCGGTCCCGGCCGGCGTCGAGCTCACGTGCTTGCGGCGCTCGTCGTCGGGGTCGATCTGGCGTTGCACATAACCCATGCGTTCCAGTCGTTCGATGGTGCGGCTCGCCGTCTGGTCGGTCACCCTCGCCTTCTTGGCGATCTCGCGCTGGGTGGCCGGCCCGGTGCTCACCACGTGCAGTACGACGAGTCCGGCGCTGGAGATGTGATACTCCCGCAGCACGGCCTCCCAGGCATGCTCGACAAGTCTCGCCGCCGCCGACAGCAGCCGGCCGGTCGGCCACCCGTCCATCCCGTCGTCCATCGTGTCCTGCCGATTCTCGTTGTCACACCGCACAGACTTGCAATTGTTCAGCCTGCTGAACATCATGGTGCTGTCCCCGGCCCGCCGCAACCAACGAACGGAAGCCCCGTGAACCCACCCACCCCTTCTCAGCGAGTCAGTCGCCTGCGATGGATTCTGCCAGCCCTGTTGGTCATCGGATGGCTGGCCCTGGGCTCCGTCGGCGGGCCGTTCGCCGGGAAACTCGGCGACGTGCAGGCCAACGACAACACCTCGTTCCTACCCGCATCCGCCGAGGCCACCGAGGTCTCCCGACTCGAAGCCGACTTCGTCGACTCCTCTGAGATCCCGGCGGTGGTCGTCGCCGAACGTACAAGCGGCATCACCGACGCCGACCTCGCGTTCGTGTCCGACGCCGTGGCCACGGTGGCCGGCACCGACGGGATCTCTGAACGAACGTCGCCGCCGATCCGCTCGCAGGACGGTCAGGCCATCCAGATGATCGTGCCCGTGGACTCCTCGGGCGAGGTATCGGAGAGCATCGAGGCGCTGCGTGCGGAACTCGCGAACGGCCCGCCCGAGGGGCTGTCGGTGTACGTGACCGGGCCCGCGGGCACCGCCGGCGATCTCACCATCGCATTCGGCGGAATCGACGGGCTGCTGCTCCTGGTTGCCGGTGCGGTCGTGATCCTGATCCTGATCGTGGTGTACCGCAGTCCCATTCTGCCGTTCGTCGTCATCGTGTCCGCCGTGTTCGCGCTCGGACTGGCGAGCCTGCTGGTCTACGTGCTCGCCTCGAACGACGTGCTGACCCTCAACGGTCAGAGCCAGGGCATCCTCTTCATCCTGGTGTTCGGTGCGGCAACGGACTACGCCCTGCTACTGGTGTCCCGCTATCGAGAAGAACTACGCGTGACCGACGACAAGTACGACGCGATGAAGGCCGCGTGGCGCGCCACTCTCGAGCCGGTCGCGGCCTCCGCGGGCACGGTCATCGCCGGCGTCCTGTGCCTGCTGCTGTCGGACCTGAATTCCAACCGCGGACTCGGCCCGGTAGCGGCCATCGGTATCGCGGCATCCTTCCTGGCCTCGATGACATTCCTTCCCGCGGCTCTGACCCTGCTGGGACGCACCGCATTCTGGCCGAAGCGTCCGGTCCTCGATCCCGACTCGGCGCAGCGAGACGACAGCAGCAACCATCGTTTCTGGGGCGCCCTGGCGAATCGGATCGGGCGACACCCCCGCCGCTTCTGGGTGGCCACCACGCTGCTTCTGGTCCTCTTCGCGTTGTTCCTCCCCCAATTCAAGGCCGACGGCGTCGCGCAGTCCGACACCTTCCTCGTGCCGGTGGAGTCACAAGAGGGCCAAGAGGTACTCACCGCCCACTTCGACGCCGGGGACGGTTCGCCCGCGGTCATCATCGCCAACGGCGCCTCGTGGCAACAGGTTCAGACCGCCGCAGCGAACGTCGAGGGCGTGGCCGAGGTCGTTCCGGTCACCGACCCGGGGGGCGCACCCAAGACCGTCGACGGACGGGTCGCACTTCAGGCGACCTTGACCGACCCGGCGGATTCATTGGCCGCCGAGGAGACCATCGAGCAACTTCGCGACGCGGTCGGGAACGTGAACGGCGCCGACGCGCTCGTCGGTGGCCCGACGGCGGTCGACCTCGACACCAAGACGACGGCCATCCACGACCGGAATCTGATCATCCCGATCGTCAGCATCGTGGTGCTGCTCATCCTGTGTGCGCTCCTCCGCGCGATCGTGGCCCCGATCCTCCTGATGGCCACCGTGATCCTGAGCTTCGCCGCGACGTTGGGAATCTCGTCGATCGTGTTCAACCACATCCTCGGGTTCCCCGGCGCAGATCCGGTCGTACCGCTGTTCGCGTTCGTGTTCCTGGTGGCGCTGGGCATCGACTACAACATCTTCCTGATGACCCGCGTCCGTGAGGAGGCACTCCAGATCGGCACGCGCCGAGGTGTTCTCCGTGGACTCACCGTGACCGGCGGAGTCATCACCTCCGCAGGTGTGGTCCTCGCCGCGACGTTCTCGGCGCTGGCAGTCATTCCGCTGATCTTCCTGGCGCAGATCGCGTTCATCGTCGCCTTCGGCGTTCTCCTCGACGCACTGATCGTGCGGACGCTCCTGGTCCCCGCGCTCGTCTACGACATCGGCCGACCGGTGTGGTGGCCGAGTGCGCTGGCCAAGAAAGAGGACGTGCCGGAAGACAAGGAGCTGGTGGGCCCGTAGGGACACCACGACAGCGGCGCGAGTTCCCGTCGGCGGTCGGTGCTGCCGGTCCAGCGATCAGCGGACCGGCAGCACCTTGTCCACACGAACAGCCGGCCGCAGCGACCGCGGTCTCGGAGACAGCACCGCGTCGACGAGACGTCGTGTGACGGGATCGCGGTCCGGAGCACGGAAGTCACGCGCCTCGAACCGGTCGACAACCCGTCCCCCGTCCAGAACCACGACATCGTCGGCAAAAGCCTGTACGACGGCGAGGTCGTGAGCGATGAGCACGTAGTCGACCGATGTCGTCGACCGCAGGTCCGCGAGGAGTTCGAGGATCTCGTCCTGAGTCGTGACGTCCAGAGCCGACGTCGGTTCGTCCAGGATCACCAGGGCCGGCTCGACCCCGAGCGCCCGGGCGATGCCGACCCGCTGGCGTTGCCCGCCGGACAGCTGGTGAGGGTATCGGTCGCCGATGACCGAGGGATCGAGTCCGACGAGATCGAGGAGTTCGTCGGCACGCCGACGCGCTGCCGGACCAGAAGCCACCCCGAGCCGGCTGATGGGCCGCGAGATCTGTCCGCTCACCCGGATCCGCGGATTCAGCGCACTCCCGTGATCCTGGAACACCAGCTGCGCGTGCCGTGCGCGTTCGGCATCCCGCAGTCGCGAGATCTCGATCTCGACTCCGTCGCGGTGGATGGTCGCCGATCCCCGGGAGGCCGGTTCGATCCCGGCGAGAATGCGGGCGAGCGTGGACTTCCCGGACCCGGATTCGCCGATCAGCCCGAGTGTGCGTCCGCGGTCCACCCGAATCGACACGTCGTCCAGCGCCGCGAAATCCTCGCTTCGCCCGCCGGTCGCGGGGAACACCTTCGACACCCCGGAGATCACCGCGGCCGGGGCGGTGGCGGGCCTGGATGTCTCACGCTCGCCGAGGTGCGCGTCGGCGGAGAGTTCGGGAACCGCCGAGATGAGCCGCCGCGTGTACTGGTGTCGCGGATCTGTGAGCAACTCGGCCGTGGCGCCGTACTCCACGAGACGGCCGTGCCGGAGAACCGCGACCGAGTCACTCAGGCGTGCGACGACGCCGAAGTCGTGGGTCACCAGCAGTACCGCCATGCCGAGCTCCCGGCGCAGGCCGTCGATGAGGTCCAGGATGTGGACCGACAGGGTCGGGTCGAGTGCGGTCGTCGGCTCATCCGCGATCAGCAGATCGGGCTCGGGCAGGCAGGCTGTGGCGATCATGACCCGCTGCCGCATCCCACCGCTGAGCTGGTGCGGATAACTGCCCAGGACACGTGCTGCGTCGTGGATACCCACGCGCGCCAGCCACTCCGCGGCCAGCTCGCGGGCGTCCGCCCTACTCGACCGACGGTGCAGTCTGATCAACTCGATCAGCTGGTTGCCGATCGTGAACGACGGGTCGAACGAGGTCGCCGGATTCTGGAAGATCGTCCCGATTCTCTTGCCTCGCAGTGTGTTCAGTTCACGTTCCGGCGCACCGACGATCTGCCGCCCGTCCAGTGAGATCGATCCGGTCACCTCGGGCCGAGCACTCGCCGGCAGCAGACCGGCTATCGCGGACGCGGTGACGCTCTTACCCGAACCCGACTCCCCGACGAGGGCCAGGACATGGTCGGCGGGCAAGTCGAGACTCAGGTCGGTGACCGCGTCCACACCGCCGTCGCGGTGGGGAAAGCGAACTGACAGGTGATCGATGCGCAGTAGCGAAGCACCGGGCTCCGTGGCGCGGGCGGCGACATCGTGGTGGGTGGCGGTCATGGTCGAGGACTCCATCGCGGGTCGAGTACGTCACGTAATCCGTCGCCGAGCCAGTTGAACGCCAGACCGACGACGAGGATCGCGATACCCGGGACGATCGCCACGAACGGGCTCCCCGAGATCAGGACCTTGGCGCCTTCGGCCACCATCCGGCCCCAGTCCGGGGTCGGCGGCTGCACGCCGATGCCGAGTGCACTGAGACTCGAAGCCAACACGATCAGGATCCCGATCAGACTGGTCCAGTAGACGATGATGGTCGCGCCGACGTTCGGCAGGATCTCCGACCGCAGGACCGTCCACGACGACGCTCCCAGACCGACTGCGGCGTCGACGTATTCGAGTTCACGCTGCCGACGCGTCTCGGCGTGCACGATACGCGTGACGTACGGGACGGCTGCGAAGACGACCGCCGAGGCCACCACCCAGACCCCCATGCCGATCACCTCGGCCAGTGCGAACGCGACGATGACGACGGGGAAGGCGAACAGGATGTCGGTGATGCGCATGACCGCCGAGGACAGCCACGACCGCGACCATCCGGTGAGCAGGCCGATCACCGACCCGATCAGGACCGCGACCGAGGTGGCGATCGCGGTCGGCCCGATCGTCGCCCGACCACCCCAGATGAGGCGGCTCAAGATGTCGCGACCCTGCTCGTCGGTACCGAACAGATGACCCTCGGTGCCCGGTGTCAGGTACCGCGACGCCGGATCGCCGACGGTGGGGTCATGGGGCACGATCCACGGCGCCAGCACCGATACGACGATGACCGCCGCCAGCACCGACACCGCGACGACGAGTTGCCGGTGATGGGTCCACGCCGGGCGCCGCGGCCGACGTCGAGGGACCGGGACGCCGGCGTCGACCGTGCGGTCGACTGATTCCTCGGACAGGGACACGTCAGCTCCTCAGGCGCGGATCGAGTAGGTCGCCGACGACATCGGTGACGAGGTTGACGAGGACGAACACCACGGTGACCAACATGACGCCGCCCTGGATGACGGGATAGTCGTGCGCACTGATGGCGTTCATCAGGTCGGTGCCGACACCGGGCCAGCTGAAGACGAACTCGACGAACACCGCACCGCTGAGGAGTGTCCCGACCTCGAGACCGGTGGTGGTGACGATGATCGGCGCGACATTGCGCCCCACGTGCTTGACGAGGATCCGCCGTCGCGGCATGCCCTGGCTGCGCAGTGTCCGGATGTAGTCCGACTCCATGCTCTCGATGACCCCGGCACGGGCGAAGCGCGCCAGGATCAGCATGGAGATGAGCGCGGCGGAGAACGCCGGGAGGATGAGGTGATGGAACAGGTCGCCGGCTCCCCCGTCGCCCGAGGCGTCACGCATGCCGGTGGCGGGCAGCACCTTCCACTCCAGGGCGAACAGCCAGATCAGCAGCAGCCCGAACCAGTACACCGACAGGTTGGAGCCGACCTGCACGAGCAGCATGATCGCCCGGTCGACGAACCGGTTGTGGTTGAGTGCAGCCACCGTCCCGATGAACACGCCGAAGACCACGAACACGAGCGCCGCGGCCGCGGTGAGGACGAGGGTGTTGCCGAACGCCGTACCCAAGGTGTCGAACACTGTCGAGCCGTTGATGATCGAGCGTCCACCGCCGTCGGTGAACAGACTCGACAGCCACGTGAGGTACTGGACCACCACGGGGTCGTTCAGTCCGAAGGCCTTCTGGAGGTCGGCCACCGCGTCGGGCGAGAGCACGCCGTGCAGGCTCGCTTTGACGGGATCACCCGGACTGGCCTTCCCGAGGACGAAGACCAGGATCGAGATGACGAACAGCACCGGCACGAGGAGGAGGACGCGGCCCGAGATCCGGAGCGCGAGACGGTGTCTTCGGGCCGCGCGACGGATCGTGGCCAACCGGACCGGCCGCTCCTCCACCGGCTCTCCGGGCTGCGGCGGAGGCGGTCCGGGCCGGGCGACGGTCTCGTTCGTGAACAGGGTCGTCGACATCAGCCCTCCTTCGACACCGGACCGAGGTCGTACCAGTTCGTGTTCGGCCAGACGAATCCGCGGACCTGCGGCGAGATCGCGTAGTAGCGGGTGAAGTTCACCGTGGGGATCACCGCGTGATCGGCGGCGATGACCTTGTCGGCGTTCTGCCAGTTCGCGATCCGGACAGCAGGATCGGCTGTGTACCGCGCGGCGCCGAGAGCACGGGTGATCGCCGGGTAGTCGACGTAGCGCTCACCGCCATTGGCGACAACGGTCGAGTTGAATCCCTCGAGGGCCCACTCCGGGTAGGTGCCGCCGTACTCGCCGAGATGGAAGCCGTCGTCGGGCTGCGGGTTGGAGATGCGCGACGAGTAGTTGCCGCGCTCGAGCGCGACTACCGGCGCGTTGATCCCGACGGCCTTCAAGTTCGCCGAGATTGCCTCTGCCTCGGGCTGACCCGCGAGGTCGGCGATGATGTTGAACGACACCTGACCGTTCCCGACGCCGGCCTCGGTGAGCACCGCTCGCGCACGCTCGGGATCGTAGGAGTAGTTCCGGAGGTTCGCGTCGTATGCCTCGTTGCCGGGATTGAGGAACGACCACAACGGCTGGGCGTGACCGGAGTAGATGTTGTCGGCGAGACCCTGCCGGTCGATGGCGAGCGAGACCGCCTCGCGCACCGAGGGATTCTGCGCCCACTTGTTGCCGAACAGGAACGACACGTAGTCCAGTTGCGCCCCGGTCCCCTTCGGCACCACCGCGCCCTGCCGTTCGAGCAACTCGACATCGGTCGGCTGCACTCGGGTGAGGATGTCGATCTCGCCACTCTGGAACGCGGCGAGCCTGCTCTGGTTGTTGGGGATGGTGCGGAACACCAGGCGCTTGAGCGCGGGAGACTCACCCCAGTAGCCGTCGAAGCGATCGAGAGTGATGTGGTCGTTGATCTTGCGCTCGACGAATCGATACGGCCCCGTGCCGGTCGGATGCTCGGACAGGCCGTCGTTGCCGTACTCCCGCAGGGCCGCGGGACTGAAGATCAGCGGCGAACCGATGGACTGGGCGAGCAGACGGGGAAAGCCCAGGTACGGGCGGTTGAACGTGAACTCGTAGGTGTGATCGTCGACGATGCGGGTGCTCTCGAGGTCGTTGAAGCGCGCCTTGAGCATCGCGGCACTCTTCTCGTCGTAGAACTCGAAGCCGGGGTCGGTGAACCGCTTGACATTGAAGTCGAGTGCGGCAGCGTCGAAGTCCGTTCCGTCGTGGAACTTCACTCCGCGTCGGAGGTCGAATGTCCAGGTGGTGGCGTCGGGAGTGTGTCGCCACGCGGTCGCGAGCCCCGGCGCCAACTCCGTGACGCCCTGGTCGCTCGACAGCACCTCCTGCACCAGCGGCTCGTAGATGTTCCGTGACGCGCGGAAGGTCTCCCAGAAGTACTCGCGCTGCGGGTCGATCGCCGTCGGTTCCGTGTAGAGACCGACCACCAAGGTGTCGGTGGGATTCTTCGAGGAGATCGAATCACCTCCTCCTCCGCAGGCGGTCGCGATGACGGCGACCGACAGTGTCAGGGCGGCAACGATGACGCCGCGACGACGGATCCGTTCGATGAGCATGGTGCTGTGGCCGTTCCTCGAAGGGGTGCGCCGCGATCGCCAGCGCACGTCGGGGGACGACGCTACGGGGCGGGCGCGTTCTTCGGCATGTCTTCGATTCAACGCGATCCGATGTCGGACAGAAGGAATATCGGCCTGGTAGGCGTCTCATATTCGGTTGCCACACACTATGATTCCCAATCTGGACAATCGAATCTCGGCGCGCGAAACAGTCGATTTCCATCGCCCGCACGCCGATACTCGGGCAGTGACCCTCGAGATCCGGAACTTGTCGACGCCAGAGGAAGTGCGGTCGGCGCTCGGCGCCTTCTTCCGCTCCATGGTGGGACTACCGCCGTCGACTCTCGACGCCGCCACGATCACCGACCCCGGGCGGTACATCGGCGCGCTCGACGAGGGCCGGGTGATCGGCGGAACCGACTCCTACAGCGGGTATCTCGTGGTCCCCGGCGGCACCCGGGTACCCCACGCCGCCGTGACGCACGTCGGCGTGCTGCCGACGCACCGGCGCCGCGGCGCGCTCAGACGACTGCTCGCAGCGCAGTTCGACGACCTCGCACGCCGTGGAGAGATCGTCGCGACGCTGCGCGCGTCGGAGGCGGTCATCTACGAGCGCTTCGGCTACGGAGTGGCGAGCAGCGCCCGCTCGGTGCGGGTGGATGCCCGGCGTGCCCGTCTCCGACCCACACATCCGGAGGGAGGCCGGAACGTCCTCGTCGACGACGCGGTGACCACCAGCCGGCTGCGAGATATCGCCGGGCTCGTCGAGTCGCCGGGCTCGATCGGTCTCCCCGAGCCGTGGTGGGAACTCCAGCGTCTGCGTCGTGCGGGTGATCCGGCCTCCGTCCACGTGGCGGTGCACCGCACCGGAGACGTGGACGACGGCTTCGTCATCTACCGCCCCGAGGGCTCCGACCACTGGTTCGAGAGCAGCGAACGGACGATCACGGTCACCGACTTCGTCGCCGCGAACGACTCGGCACGGGCCGGCCTGTGGCGGCACCTGCTCTCGCTCGACCTCGTGGACGTCATCGACATCGCGGCTGTCCCACTTGACGATCCGATCGTGGTCGCGGTCGACGACCGCCGGTCCCTCACGCTCGGGCCGGAACGCGACGAGACCTGGCTTCGACTCATCGACGTCGAGGCGGCGCTCGGTGCACGGGCATACGCCGAGGAGGACCCGGTGAGCGTCGCCGTCGTCGATCCGCAACTGCCGTCCAACTCCGGCATCTACGAGATCGGCTCGAAATCTGTGCGGCGCACCGACGCCCGGCCAGATGTCACGGTCGACGTGTCCGCGCTCGGCGCCACCTACCTCGGCGGCACCCGCTGGCGTCAACTCGCCGCGGTCGGCCGGGTCACCGTGCACCGAGACGACGCGATCCGTCGTCTCGACGTGCTGTTCGGCACCGACCGGCTGCCCTTCTCCGGAACCTCGTTCTGAGGCCGATGCCGATACCGGAACCCGTTCCCCGACAGACTCCCGACAAGAAAGCAGTGAGCACATGACCGACACCGTGGCGCCGACCGCGCCGGTGTACCTGCAGCCCGCAACGGCAACCGACACCGAACTGGACGAACGTTTCACCCCGATCTTCGAACGCATCGCCGCGGGCAACATCGACCGCGAGCGCCACCGCGAATTCGCCCACGACCAGGTGTCGTGGCTCAAGGCCGCGGGCCTGGGCCGGATCCGTATCCCCGTCGAGCAGGGCGGACTGGGCGCATCGCTCGAGCAGACCTTCGCCCTCCTCGCCTCACTGGCCGAGGCCGACGCCAACGTGGCCCACGTCTGGCGCAACCACCTCGCGTTCGTCGAGGACCGGCTCAACGCACCGCAATCGGCCGCCAACGACCGGTGGATCGACAGATTCCTGGCCGGCGAGTTCGTGGGCGGCGGTTGGACGGAGGCCAACAACGGCACCCTCGCCGCGATGGCCACGACCATCCGGCCCGACGGCGATCAGTACCGCGTGACCGGGGCGAAGTTCTACGCGACCGGCAGCCTGTTCGCCGACTGGCTCGACGTCATCGGCCGGACCGACGACGGAGCACTGCTCACCGCCCTCGTCCGCCGCGACCACCCCGGCGTCGAACTCGTCGACGACTGGACCGGTTTCGGGCAACAGACCACCGCGAGCGGCAGCGCGAACTACATCGACGTGCCGGCCGAGGACGGGAACGTCTTCCCGGTCGCCGAGCGGTTCGTGTACCAGGGGCACTTCTACCAGGTCGCGATACTCGCAGTCCTGACCGGGATCATCCGTGCGGCCTTGCGCGACGGCGTGATCGCCCTGCGCTCGCGCGGGCGCAATTACCCCCATGGTCTCGACCCGGTGCCTGCCTCGGATCCCCAGCTGCTGCAGGTCATCGGCAGCGTGTCGGCGCATGCATTCGCCGCGGAGGCGGCTCTGCGGCAGACCGCACGCGAGTTGGATCGCCTCGCCATCGCTCACGCTGCCGGCGACGCCGACGAGCGCGCGCTGCGAGTCCGGACTTCCCAGGTGGCCACCGACCAGGCTCAGCTGGTGATCATCGACGCCGCGCTGGACGCCACGACCACCGTGTTCGACGCACTCGGGGCATCCGGCGTCTCGACCACCACGTTGCTCGACCGACATTGGCGCAATGCGCGGACCCTCGCATCGCACAATCCGCGTGTATACAAGGCACGCATCCTCGGGGACTGGGTGGTGAACGGCACCGATCCGGTGCCCGACCTCTTCGCCGCCGGTCGCGGTGGACAGGGCAACTGACGATGGCCGAGCCCTACCTCGCACTCGGGCTGACCGGCACGGCGGTTCTGCGGCTGCTCGACGATCCGCAGCTGAGGGCCGAGTGGGACGACCTTCCGCTGGCGTTCTCCATCCTCGGGATCGACCGGCTCGACGGCCGTTCCGGTCCCACTGAGGTCATCGTCGACGGGAGTGCTGCCGCGGCAGTCCTTCTGGCGCGCACCGTGGCTGCGCGAGTCCTCGTTCCCGCACCGCCTCGTCGCGATCACCCGTACAACCTCGCCCGTCGCGTTGCATCCCTCGGTCACCTGTCGACCGGACGGAGCGGGGTGGTCTTCGGACCCGAAGATCACGCGGGCGCGTCCGGGGACCCCTGGTCTACCGGCGGGGTAGCCGCAGACACGTCCCCAGCGGGTCGCGCGGTCGCCGCGGCCCGAGCGGTGCGGGCCTTGGAACGTAGCTGGCCACTGGACTCGGTGGTGGGCGACCGCGAGTCGGGGATCTTCGTACGCTCGGACGAGATCGAACACGTCGACGTCGAGGGCGTCTTCCGGATCGCCGGCCCACTGACGGTCCCAGAGCCGCCGCACGGCCCGTCCGTCATCGGGTGGTACGCCGCCGGAGAGCACGACGACCCCGAGGCGGACGACGCGGTCGACCTCGTGATCGGCGGAAACGGCCCGGTCCCCGTCGTGGAACCAGGTGAGCCACTCCCCGGCGACGCGACGGGCGTCGTCCTCGCGTCCCGCACCGACACAGACCTCGCCGAGTTGCTGTCCACCGCGCGTCGATGGTTGGCCGACGGTGCTCGTGCCACCGAACGGTCGCAGCCCCTGCGCGCAGCCCTCTCCCTGCCGGCACCCCCGCGCGACCGCGGTCGGCCGGCTTTCGCTGTACCCCAGCCCCATCCGTGGCTGTAGTCGCCACCGACGAGCCCGGTCCGACGCCGGCACCCCGACACAATCTTCAGGAGTACCCATGACCGAGCGCCGCGACGGACACGTCATCCTCGGGATCAACGTGCTGGTCCTCGGCTACCTACCCGCCGCGTGGCAGTCGCCGGAACTCGACGCCTTGTCCTTCGTCGACCCCGCGTACTGGCGGCGGATCGGGGCGGCCGCCGAGCGCGGCACCCTCGACGCCTTGTTCCTGGCCGACGTCCCGGCCCTCGGCGATCCCGCCCACGACGCCAACCCCGCACACCTCGAGCCGACGGTGAACTGGGGTTATGTCGCCGGAATCACCGAGAACGTGGGACTGGTGTCGACGGCCTCGACGACGTTCAACGACCCCGTCGAACTCGCCGAACGGCTGTTGTCCCTCGACCACGCGTCGGGTGGCCGCGCCGCATGGAACATCGTCACCAGCCGTGGCACGGCGCCGGCCCGCAACTTCGGCCTGCCCGACGTCCCGCTCCGCGACGACCGGTACGAACGTGCCGCCGAGTTCGTCGGCGTCGTTCGCGCGCTGTGGGATTCGGCTGTGACCGGACAGGAGGTGCACCATCGGGGCGACTTCTTCTCGGTGGATGCGCAGCTTCGCGTGCCACCCTCCCGGCAGGGCCATCCGGTGCTCTTCCAGGCGGGCGGTTCGGCCAAGGGCCGCGCACTGGCGGGACGGGTTGCCGAAGGTGTGTTCGCCGCCGAACTGACGCAGGACAAGGCCATCGAACACTATCGCCTGGTCAAGGGGCTCGCCCGCGCCGCGGGCCGCTCCCCCGACGACGTCAAGATCCTCCCGGGATTGCTGTTGTCCCTGGGCAGTACAGAGGAAGAGGCCCGGCGGCGGAGCGATGACCTGCACGACCGCGGCCCGGCGTCGTACTCCCTCGGATGGCTGTCGCAGGCCATCGGTTATGACGCCACCAAGCTCGAACTCGACGAGCCGTTCCCCGAGGCCGTGCTGGCCGCCCCGGCGGACCTCCAGACCTTCGCCGGCAGTGTGGGTTTCCGCGAATCGATCGTCGCCCAGATCAGAAAGACCAACCCGACGGTTCGGGAATACCTCACACAGACACGCTACACCGGTTCCGGACATGCCGGTTTCGTCGGGACGCCGGAGCAGCTGGCCGATCACATCGAAGACTGGTTCCATTCCGGTGCGATCGACGGCTTCAATCTCCAACCGGATGTTCTCGTCGACGGCCTGGACGTGATCGTCGACGAGCTCGTGCCAATTCTCCGTCGCCGCGGACTGTTTCGACGCGAATACGACACGCACACGCTGCGGGACCACCTACGGGCGGCGTCACCCACTCCTGCCTGGGCCCTCTGACTTCTCGCCGAAATCGGAGAGAAAGAACCGCAGCGAGCGCAACGAGTTTCTCGGCGACCGAATCCGCGCATACTCGGTCCCGACCGTTATCACCTCGCGACAATCATCGAAACAGCTGCGCGCCAGCGTGTTCCGACGGCATCGCGATTCGAGAAAGCAGGGAGTCATGACCGCATCCGCGGAGACCCCACCGACCACCGATGCCGGCACGTCCCGGCCTTCTCCGACGGGCCCGGATTCGCCGGCACCATCGCCGACGACGCTGTCCCTCGGTGGACGCAACCTGACGTCCGCGGAAACCACAGGACTGGAGAAGGACGCGCTGGGCACCTGGGGCGTGTTCGCCCAGGGGCTCGCCGCGGCGGCACCGAGCGTCGCTATTGCCGTCGTACCGTTCGCGCTGTACACGGCGGCCGGTAAAGGGGCGGCCTGGGCGGCGATCGTCGGGCTGGTGATCGCTCTGCTGATCGCCGGCACGATCGGTTTCCAGGCCCGCCGCACGGTGTCGAGCGGTTCCCTGGGCACCTACACCGGTAACGGCCTCGGCCCGGGATTCGCGTTCGTCGCGGGCACCAGTCTGTTGCTGGGGTACATCGGTTTCGCCACCACCGGCACCCTCGGCGGCGTCCTGTACGTCGATGCGTTCCTGTTCGAGATCGGATTGGGCAGCGAGGCAACGTGGTTCAAGCTGCTCCTCGTCGTCATCGTCGTCGGAGTCGGCATCTACCTGCCACTTCGCGGAGCGACCCTCGCGGCGAGGTACGAACTCGCCTTCGAGGTGCTGGCACTGGTGTCCATCGCCGTCATCATCATCGCGTCGTATGTGGCCTACGGGTTCCGGTTCGACGCCGAGCAATTGAGCCTCTCCAATCTGGGTGACAGTTCGACATTCGTCGCGGCAGTCACCGCCGTGGGTGCCTATGCGGGATTCGAGAGCGTGGCATCGCTCGGCGCCGAGGCACGCGATGCGCACCGCACGATCGCCCGGGCACTGTTGCGCGTCGTGCTCATCATCGGGGTGCTCTACCTGCTGGCCACCTACCCCCAGGTGCTGCACTTCGACGGTTTCGACGGGGACAAGGCCGTCCTGCCCCAGCTCGCCGACGACACCGGGGTGGCGTGGATCAACCCGGTCGTGAGTGCGGCGGTGGCCATCGCGTTCATCGTCTTCGTCACGGCTGTCACCACCTCGGCCGCCCGGTCACTGTTCACCCTCGCCCACGAGGGAGCTATCCCGAAGGTGCTCGCGCAGGCGCACCCGCGCTATCGCACGCCGTGGGTCGGCATTCTCCTCGTCGGCGCGGTGGCGCTGGTGTTCGCCGTCGTCGCGACGTTCAGCTCGGCCGGGCGGCTGGTCTTCGATGTCTACGGCGCCTACGTGGCCAACTGGGGCTTTCTGATCAGCTACCTTCTCGTGGTCATCGCGACGCCGATCTGGCTGTATCGGATCAAGGCCCTCACACCGGTGCGCGCCATCGTCTCCGGTCTCGCCGCGCTCGGTCTCGGCTACGTCATCCTCAACAACGTCTACCCGCAGCCCGAGTGGCCGTTCAATGTCCTGCCGCTGGTGTATGCGGCCATCCTGGCCGTCGCGGTCGGCTGGTACCTGTACCTGCGCCGCGCACGCCCCGATGTGGCGCGCCGCATCGGTAGCATCCAGACGCTGTCGGTCGAGGAGTACGCCCGGCTCGCCGACCTCGGCATCGTCGAGGTCCTTCACGCCGACAGCGACTCCACCACAGACGATCACCGGCGCCCCGACACAGACCACTTCGACGCGGCAGCGCGTCACTGATGTCGAGCCCGGCCGACCCAGGGACCTGGGCGCCGTCCCGCGGTCGGCCGGGGGTCAGGTCTCGGTCGTCTCGACGGGGCTCCGCCGCCGCCGGACGACCCCGGTCGCCACGGCGATGACGGCACCGACGGCGAGGACAACCGCCGACGCATACGGAAGAGCGTTGTCGACGGCGCCCACGACGAGCACCACCGGGATGACCAACGCGGGCCAGGGGACCACGGTCTTCCAGTTGCCCGAGCTCCACCCGAGGATCGAGCAGACCCCCACGGTGAAGAGAGCGATACCGCCGCACAGGATCCATCGCCCGGCAGACTCCAACTCACCGATCGGGTGGAGCACATACTGTTCGATACCCACCCCTACGAGAGCGGCACCCAGGGTGAGCGGCAGATGACCGTAGATGTACCCGTCGGCCCGTCCGCTGCCCACCGCACTGTCGTCCTCTTGGATCTCGACCTTGGCCTCGGCCCCGCCGATGTCGAAGTACATCCACCAGACGGAGGCGGCGATCGTGAACCCCAGGGCTGCCACCGCGGTCGACGACCATGCCCAGTGGCTGTCCTCCATGCCGAGCACGATGGCCGAGATCGACTCGCCGAGAACGAGGATGACGAACAGCCCGAAGCGTTCGGGAAGGTGTTCGAGGTGCAGCGGTACGTCCGGGCCCCAGCGCGTCGCGGCGAAGGGCGCCACCGCCTCTACGAGAATGCCCACCGCCCACAGGATGTAGGTGACCGGTGACGGCATGGACAGCGAGACCGTCCAGATCAGCCCACTCACGACGGTGGCCGCGAGATAGATGTCGACCGTGACGCGCACCTCGACGATGTGTCGCCAAGCCCGGAAATACAACGCTGCCAGGATGACCCGGGTCGTGATGTAACCCACCCCGAACGCCACGGTACCGTCGCCGCCGACCGCGGTCGCGGCACCCGCGGCCATCACCGCGACCGCGAATGTCGCGGCCAGTTTCAGGACCCGGTAGAACACATCGTTGGTGTCGAAGCGGTTGGCGTACAGCGTGGTGGTCACCCACGACCACCACGTGACCACGAACAACCCGGCGAACACACCCACGCCCCGCCAGCCAATGCTGACGGTGAGCGCCATCGCCAACTGGTGGATGACGAGGACATAGGCGAGATCGAAGAACAGCTCGAGCCTGGTGGCCGCCCGGTCCTCCTCCACGCGCAACCGTGGGGGTTCGACGAGCGGGGCCCGCTGGCCCGCACCGCTGCTGTCCTCGCTGTCCCGTACATCAGCCGCGTCGTCGACGCCGGCAGCGTCGTCGTGCCCACCGTCCGGCGGCGACTGCGTACTCTCACCCATCATCGGCGTCCCATCCTCGGCCTGGCGGGCTCGTCCGCTACCCGTCCTGCCCTACGGGCGTCGACGCATTCGAGCGACACCTCGTCGGTGCACTCCGGTACCCCACCGTCGCAGCACCCAAACGACAGGGGCAACCCTCGAACAGGGCCGCCCCCAGCCACGGTGGGGTCCGGACATCGCGACCTAGGAGGCGAGTCGTTCGTAGATCGTGGCGTTCGCCAGTCCGCCCGCCTCACACATCGTCTGGAGGAGGTAGCGACCCCCACGCTGCTCGAGGGCATTGAGCCCGGTGGTCGCGAGGCGCGCGCCACTGGCGCCCAGCGGATGACCGACGGCGATCGCGCCGCCGTTGACATTGACCTTGTCCAAGTCCACGCCGAACTCCCTCGACCATGCCAGCACCACCGGCGCGAACGCCTCGTTGACCTCGAACAGGTCGATGTCCTCGATGCGCAGCCCGCTGCGCGACAATGCCTTTCGGGTTGCCGGGATGATGCCGGTCAACATCAGCAGCGGATCGTCACCCGCGACCGCGATGGTGTGTACCCGGGCTCGGGCACGCACGCCGAGCTCGGCGGCCTTCTCCTCGCTCATGAGTAGTACCGCGGACGACCCGTCGCTGATCTGACTCGCGCTCGCCGCGGTGATCTTCCAGTCGATCTCCGGGAATCGGCGTGCGATCGCCTCGTCGTAATAGGCGGGCCGCAGTCGCGCCAGATCGTCGAGACTGCCCCCAAGCCGGATCCCCTCGTCCGACGTCAGTCCGGCAAGAGCCGCGAGTTCGTTGTCGAAGAGTCCGTTCTTGGTGGCCGTGGCGGCCAGATCATGGGACCGCAGGGAGAATTCGTCGATCTCGTGCCGCGAGATGTCCCAGCGGGCAGCGATCAGTTCGGCCGAGATCCCCTGACCCACGAGCCCCTCCGGGTATCGCTCGTCGAATGCCCGCCCGTTCAGATCGCCGGTACCGGCCGCGGCCGAACCCATCGGAACCCGGGACATCGACTCGACTCCCGCGGCGACCGCGACGTCGTAGGTACCCGCGATGATGCCCTGTGCAGCGAATGCGATGGCCTGCTGGCCGCTGCCGCATTGGCGATCGACGGACACGCCGGGCACCGACTCGGGATAGCCCGCGGCCAGGAGGGCGCGGCGCGCGAGGTTGAAACTCTGCTCGCCCACCTGGCTGACCACCCCGGTGATCACGTCGTCGACGAGTTCGGGGTCGACGCCCGAGCGATCCACGACCGCGCGCAGGCTGTGCGCCAGCAGGTCGACGGGATGGACGTCATGGAGGGCGCCGGTGGGCTTGCCCTTGCCGATGGGCGTGCGAACAGCGTCGACGATGACCGCAGATCTCATGACTGATCCTCCATCAGTTCGCGGGTCGGAAACTCCAGCCGACCCGGATATCCGGCTGACTTTTGTCTGCCATAGTCAGATCTACGCCCTGGCTATGGTTCTGTCAAGTCAGGGTAGGGTGGAGTCATGATGCACCTGAAGGGACCGCTGGCCGAGCGCGACAGCTGGGAGGCCACCGGTTGCTCGATCGCGAAGGCGATCGACCTGGTGGGGACCCGGTCGGCGATCCTCATCCTGAGGGAGGCCTTCTACGGCGCCACCAGGTTCGATCAGTTCAGTCGCCGGGTCGGGATCACCGATGCGGTTGCGTCGGCCCGCCTGAGAGAACTCACCGAGGCGGGGATCTTCACCAAGGTGCCCTACCGCGAAGCCGGCCAGCGTGAACGGTTCGAGTATCAACTCACCGACAAGGGCCGCGACCTGTTTCCCGTGGTGATGTCGTTGATGCAATGGGGCAACGACCATCTGCAGCCCGACGGCGCGCCGCTCACCGTGACCGACAAGGAGCATGTCCCCGTGCGTGTCGGGGTCGTCGCCGATCCCACCGCGGTGCTCGCACCCGAGGATGTCGAGCTGCGCGTCGCCCGGCGCACGCGCTGACTCGCGCAGACAGGAACGGTCGGGATGATTCTCCCCAAGGTGTTCGATCCCCGCTTGGTCACCATCCGCCGTGGCGGGACACTCACCGACGCCGACCATCACTTGCTGGCACTCTGGGCCGCGGCGTGCGCCGAGCACGTCCTCCCCCTGTTCGAGTCGGCGCGACCCGAGGACACGCGACCACGCGACGCCATCGCCGCGGTCCGCGCGTGGACCAGGGGTGAGCTGGCGATGATGGAGTCGCGAGCCGCGGGCGGACACGCCATGGGTGCCGCTCGTGACCTCCGTGGCGCTCCACGATTCGCCGCATACGCCGCCGGACAGGCAGCGGTGACCGCACACGTTGCCTCGCATGATCTGGGCGCCGCGGCGTATGCGATCAAGGCGGTACGCACCGAACACGGCAGCGATGACGCCGGCAGGCGCGAATGCGCCTGGCAGCGTGCACAACTCCCGGACCGGCTGCGCGACCTGGTGCTCGCCGACCAGCGCGCACGAAATGACCTGTGCTGGTCGGTGTTCACCGACGGCTGATTTCGGCACCGCGGTCCACGATTGGCTTCCGCCGCGGTAGGCCTGATAGTGTCGGACTCACGCTCGCGCGGTGCTGTAACCCGCATGTCGAGCCAGAGGCCGGGGTGATTACAGAAAACCCCCGGTCTTGTCCAAACCTCCGAGGTCGTACCACGGTTTGCCGCTGCCCCCGCAGGGTATGCGCCCGAGCATGACCTTGCATCGCGACGTCGTCCCCGGCATCCATTGGCTCGAACACGCGCACACGAATCAGTATCTGGTCGAGGACGGTGACCGGCTGGTGCTCGTCGACTGCGGACTCCCCCGGTCGTACGAGCCGCTCCGCAAAGCCGTCCGCGAACTCGGCCGGGACACCGACGCGGTCTCCGATCTGATCATCACCCATGGCCATTTCGACCATGTCGGCACCGCGCGACGCCTGGCGCGTGAGTGGCGGATCCCTGTCCACGTCCATCGTGACGACGCGTGGCTGGCATCGCATCCCTACCGCTACGCACACCAGAACGCCACCAGATTCGGGGTGCCCCTTCGTCATCCGCGTGCCCTCCCGCTGCTCGGGCGCATGGCAACGGCGGGCGCGCTCACCGTGCGCGGCGTCGACCACATGGACGTGACGACCTTCGGCGACGACGCGGTGCTCCCCGGCGGCGCGCAGGTGGTCCCCACCCCAGGGCACACCTACGGCCATGTGTCACTCCACTTTCCGTCCCGCGACGCGGTCATCGCCGGCGACGCCCTGGTGACGCTCGATCCGTACACCGCAGCGACCGGCCCGCGCATGATCGCCGGGTCCGCAACTGCCGACCTCGATCGCAATCGCGCATCGCTCGACGCGCTGGCGGCAACAGAGGCGAAATCGCTCCTGCCCGGCCATGGCGTCCCGTGGCACCACGGGGTGGCCGTCGCCGTCGCCCGCGCGCGTGAGACCAGCGGCTGACCCAGCCGACGACAGCAGGGCGGGCCGACGCTTCTCGCGTCGGCCCGCCCTCCACGTCGTGGAGACCCGCTCGTCGTCGGGTGATCCGATCTATGCGGAGGCTGTCCGACGGAGCTTCGTGTTGACGAATTCGCCCATGCCCCAGCGTCCGAGTTCGCGGCCGTATCCCGACCGCTTGACCCCGCCGAACGGGAGCCCGGGCAAGGTGGTGCCGTGCTCGTTGACATAGGCCATCCCGACCTCGAGCCGGTCGGCCACCTGTTCGGCCTTGCCGATGTCGCCGCTCCACACCGAACCGCTCAGGCCGAACTCGACATCGTTGGCGAGCGCCACGGCGTCCTCGGCGGAGGCGACCTTGTAGATCATGGCGACCGGACCGAAGATCTCCTCGGAGTACGCATCCATGTCCGGGGTGATGTCGGTCAGGACGGTGGGCTCGAAGAAGGCGCCGTCCCGCTGCACGGGCTTCCCACCCGTGCGCAGCGTGGCACCTTGTTTCACCGCGGTCTCGACCTGCTCGGCCACGGTGTCGCGCGCCGAGAGAGATGACAACGGCCCCATCTGGGTGGATTCGTCCGCCGGATCACCGACCGCGGTCGACTCGAACTGCTTCACCACCCCGTCGACGAAATCGTCGTACAACTCCTCGAGCACGATGAAGCGCTTCGGTGAGTTGCACGCCTGACCGGCATTCGACAATCGTGCCCGAGCCGCGATCTTCGTCGTGCGTTCCATGTCGGCGGAATCGAGGAGGATGTACGGGTCCGACCCCCCGAGCTCGAGCACGGACTTCTTCAGGTTCTCCGCCGCCACCTTCGCCACGGCGGCGCCGGCCTTTTCGCTTCCGGTGAGAGACACACCGCGTATCGCGTTGTGGGCCAGCAATTCTGCGATCTGATCACTGTTCGCGTACACGTTGATGTACGCGTCGCCGGGCACACCCGCGTCGTGCAGGATCTCCGCCATCAGAGCCGACGACGCGGCGCAGATCGATGCGTGCTTGAGGATGACGGTGTTGCCCGCCAACAGGTTCGGCGCGACGAATCGAGCGACCTGATAGTACGGATAGTTCCATGGCATGACGCCGACGAGCGGCCCGATCGGCGTCACCTGCACGATCGACGCGTCCGCACCCTGTGGATCGAGGGCCTCGGTCTCCAGGAGATCGGGTCCGTGCTCGGCGTACCAGCGATAGATGTCGGCGGCCAGCTGAACCTCACCGGCAGCTTCCTTGGCCGGTTTGCCCATCTCGGTCGTGATGACGGCCGCCAGTTCATCGGCTCGCTTCTCGTACAGATCCGCGGTTCGCGACAGCATCGCGGCACGCTCGGACGCCTCGGTCGAACGCCAGTCCTGGTAGGCAGCCAGCGACCGTTCGGCAACGCCGGCCACCTCGTCGTCCTTCAGTCCGGGGAATTCCCGGTCGGTCACACCCGTGGTCGGATTCGCGGTGACATATGTGCTCACGGAGCATCTACCTTCCTCTGTCGTTGCATCCCGACTGTCCACAGCCCGGGACCAGTCGGGTACCCGCGTCCCACGGCCCAAAACCCCGACCGTCGGCGCGCTCTGGTCCCACGACGATCACGAACCTGTTCTACTATGGCGGCGGTCCGTGTTCGGACCCGTGATCGACCGACACGCGGCGGATGCCGGACGTCGACCTGGGGGTGGGTCGCGACTCGTGATCGGGCAGCGTCCGAGGGGGATCGAAGAGTGTCACACTGGCGGCGAGCCGCGGGGCTCGGTTGTGCTTTCCTGATCGCGATCGTCGCAAGCCTCTCGACAGGGCAGCCGGCCGCGGCGACTCCACCGAAGCTCGGCGATTCGGCGCGCATCCTCGCGGTCTCCCCGGAGACTGCGACACGCACGACGATGACCGTGTACTCGGCAGCGATGAAGCGGCCGGTCCGAGTGAGCGTGCTGGTTCCCCGCGACCGGACCGGACCGCGCCCGACGCTGTATCTACTCGACGGAATCGACGGTGGGGTCTACACCAACTACACCCAGAGTGGATGGACGTTCCAGACCGACATTGCGCGCTTCGTCGCCGACAAGAAGGTCAACGTGGTTCTGCCGATCGGGGGTACGGGCTCGTACTACACCGACTGGCGCCGGCTCGACCCGGTGCTGGGGCGGAACATGTGGGAGACCTTTCTCACCGACGAACTTCCGCCACTGGTCGATCGGCGCTTTCGGGGCGACGGACGCAACGTGATCGGCGGGCTGTCGATGGGAGCGCTGGGCGCGATGTCCATCGCGGTGTGCAACCCCGATCTCTACCGGGGCGCCGTCGCGTTCAGCGGGTGCCTCGATCAGGGATCACCCGAGTTCCGGCAGGCGACCGCCACATCGGTCAGCACGAGGGGCGGAAATCCGGAGAACATGTGGGGGCCGCTCGACCACGACACCTGGGATGCCCACAATCCTGCCGATCACGTGTCCGCGCTGCGCGGCAAGCCCGTGTACGTGGCGGTCGGCAACGGGCTCCCCGACCCGGCACTCGGAATTGCCGGTCTCGCGTCGCCCGTCGGCGGCGTCCTCGAGGGTATCGTCGCCCGATGCACCGAGAGCTTCAAACGTCGCGCGGACCGCGCGGGAGTCGACATCACGTATGACTTCCGCGCCGGACTGCACTCATGGGGTTATTGGAACCAGGACCTGCACCGTGCCTGGCCGACCATCGCGCGGGCACTGAACGGCCCGCGCTGACGCCGCGATCGGCCGTTCACCGCTCCTCGAAGGAACTGCTCGCTCCTCAGGGAGCAACCGCGTCAGCGGGCACTTTTCCTCCTCCGAACAATTGAGGTGTCCTCGAGTGCGCGTTTCCGCTCACGGCGCTCCTTGAGTTCTTGGCGGCGTTTCTTGGAACTCGAATTCTTTTCTGCCACTTTTCCTCCATCGGTTGTCGACCACGACGGCTCTGACCTACCACCTCCGTGACCATAGCCCGGAAAAAACAAAAGTCCAGCCTCGCCGCGCGTTCACCTTTGCCGTGACCGTCACCTACTGGCGTACAAGCGATTTCGTCGCTATCAGACAAACCGGAACCGTCGAACTGGCTTTTATTTTTTTCTCGGCTAGAGTCCATGGCACCGGTCGGAGATGACCGGCAGCAGTGAAAGGAAGAGTGGCCGTGAAGGCGGTTGTGATGGAGTGCCGGATACGTGTATGCGGGTCTCCGAGTCGGGTGAGAGAATTCGTGGATCGCGCGTCGACACGCGCCCTGGACGCTTTTTCTCGCCCCGCCAGATGCTCGGTTGTCGTCGAAGAGTCGGACTCGTTGCTGCTGCGCAGGCAGTGGCACCGCGAGAACGACGTGGACGTGTTCGGGGTCCCGGAGGGTCGAGATGTGTGCTTCGGATTCGCGGACTCGTCCGGTCGCCTGACCGTCGCGAAACTCGAGAGCCTGTCACGCGACGTCCTCGCCCACCTCGAGTTGGATCCATGGGTGACCGACGACACCGAATCGGTGCCCTGGATTCTGACGCTCACCACCGGCGCCGACCCGACGTCCCGGCGTGAGATCGCGACTCGGCACCCGACGCTCGATATACGGCGACCTGTTCTCGCGTCATCGTGATGCGTGCGTCGCGGTGAGCGTGATCCCCCCGTCGTCAGGGCGAGTCCACCCTGATCTCCCGTCGCGGATGCACCCGCGACGTTCGTCAGACGGACCGGTCTGTGGTCGAATTTCTGTCGCTCGATAGGGTGCGGGTGGCGACGTGCTCACCTGGGCACGTCGCCGTCCCACACGTATCGATAAGGAAGTGGTCGCCATCGTGGCCGTGCTCGACGAGAAGATCAGTGATCTGTACGCGCAGGTCGTTGCGCGAAACCCCGGGGAAGCCGAGTTCCACCAGGCCGTCCGGGAGGTCTTCGACAGTCTGGGTCCGGTCTTGGCGAAGCACCCTCATTACGCGGACGCGGGGATCATCAAGAGGCTGACCGAGCCCGAGCGCCAGATCATCTTCCGGGTACCGTGGGTCGACGACCAGGGCCAGGTGCAGATCAACCGCGGTTTCCGTGTCGAGTTCAACTCCGCTCTGGGACCGTACAAGGGGGGCTTGCGTTTTCACCCGAGCGTCTACCTGGGCGTCGTCAAGTTCCTCGGGTTCGAGCAGATCTTCAAGAACGCTCTGACGGGACTCCCGATCGGCGGCGGCAAAGGCGGCGCCGACTTCGATCCCAAGGGGCGCTCCGACGGGGAGGTCATGCGCTTCTGCCAGTCGTTCATGACCGAGCTGTACCGCCACATCGGCGAGTACACCGACGTGCCCGCCGGCGACACGGGCGTCGGTGGTCGTGAGATCGGTTATCTCTTCGGCCAGTACAAGCGCATCACCAACCGTTACGAGTCCGGCGTCCTCACCGGCAAAGGACTCGCGTGGGGTGGCTCGCAGGTCCGCACCGAGGCGACCGGGTACGGCGTCGTGTTCTTCGTCCGTGACATGCTGGCCGCCGTCGGCGACGATCTCGCCGGCAAGACCGTGGTCGTCTCGGGCTCGGGCAATGTCGCGATCCACGCCATCGAGAAGGTGCAGCAACTCGGTGGCCGCGTGATCGCCTGCTCGGACTCGGGAGGTCATGTCGTCGACGAGGCCGGTGTCGACCTGGAACTGCTCAAGGACATCAAAAACGTTCGGCGTGGGCGGATCTCGGATTATGTCGACGCTCGCCGCGGGTCCGCCCGGTACATCGGCTCCGGCTCGTTGTGGAGTGTGCCCACCGACATCGCCATTCCCTGCGCGACGCAGAACGAACTGAACGGGGTCGACGCCACCGAACTGGCGAAGAACGGGTGCCGCATCGTGGCCGAGGGCGCGAACATGCCCAGCACGCCCGAGGCGGTGCGCATCTTCGCCGAGGCGGGCGTCGGCTTCGCGCCGGGCAAGGCCGCGAATGCGGGCGGAGTGGCCACGAGCGCACTCGAGATGCAGCAGAACGCTTCCCGGGATTCGTGGTCGTTCAGCCACACCCGAGGAGCGGCTGTCGGAGATCATGACGTCGATCCACGATCACTGCCTGCACACGGCGGACTTGTACGGGGTGCCCGGCAACTACGCGACCGGCGCCAACATCGCGGCGTTCACCCAGGTCGCCGATGCGATGCTCGCACTGGGTCTCATCTGACCCGAAGCCGCGACGCCGGAGATCCACGGACACTTGACCTTCAAGTAGGTCGAAGCCGGATGATCTCCGATCAGACCTCGCGGCGTCGGACCATCTCGGCTATCCACACCGGCGCATACGGCGACGTGCATCCAGGTGACGTCGGATAGTCCTCCAGCACCTTCAACCGCTCACCGATGTCGATTGCACGGGTACGGAACTCGGGATTCTCGATGCCGATGGTCGCCAGGCACGTGTTCATCGCCCACTGCAGACGAGGCGGCGCCTGTGTCATCTCCGACTCGATGACGTCGAGCAGGACCGCGAGGTCGAGATCACCGGGGCGCTTGGCCACCCGATCGGAGGTCAGGGCCCAGCCCGCTGCCGCGACACCGGGCTCGGGGTCGCCCAGCCACGCCGTCCGCAGTTCCTCGGCATGCGCATTCTTCTTGACGACATAGTTGACGAACCAATCGTGCACCTTCGGCCGGTCGGCCTCGCGGACCATCGTGTCGAGCGCTGCGGCGTCGAACGACTTCGGGCGGCAGATCAGCAGAGCGAGCAACCGCGCCGCCGTGTCCTCGGTCGCCCACAGCGCCGCGGAGAGGTCGGGCTGTATCCGAAGTCGTTTCGCGAGGGCCCTGAGCTTCGTGAGATTGACCCCGTGATCGTCCCCGTGCCTCTCGTTCACCGCCCGGATCTTCGGGTCATCGAGTGCCCGTAGCTCATCGAGGACCTCGGCGAGACTCTGGTGGACGTCGGTACTGCCGGTCATCTCTCTCCCCTCGCGCGGCGCGCACACAGCGTACGACGACGACCGGCGCACGGTCGTCAGTCCGGAGCGCCGGCGAGGATCCGGATGTCGGCGACATCGTATTCGGCGACCGCCGCCGAGAGGATCGCCTGCGCCTGCTCGTCGCCGACCCCGTCACCCCGGAAGGCGTCGACTGCCGACTGCGAGTCCCATCGCTCGAAGATGTTGACACGGCCCGGGTCCGTCGTGTCGGCGCTGATCGCGAAGTCGCGACACCCCGGAGCCCGACGGGCCGCACCGATCACTCCTCGCATCCGGCGAGGTAGTCGGCCCGCCCGCGCGGGTCCACTCGAAGACTGCCGGCGACGATCACCATGGGTTCCTCCTCCGTCGATTCTCGGTGCGCCGTCCTGCCGGCGTGACCGTGTCCCCCGCGTGCAGCGGCAACACGAGTACAGACCGGCTCTTCCGGACGAACTCATCGCGCCGATCGACGCGGGCGCACGAGCGCGCGCGACGGCCTACTCTGATCGAATGGCTTTGGTTCTGGGTCCGATCCTCCGGCACGTCGACGAGACCTCCGCGCTGGTCTGGGTGCAAACCGACGAACCGGGCGAGGTCGAGGTGCTCGGTTGCGGCACCCGGACATTCGAGGTGTCCGGTCATCACTACGCGTTGGTCGAGGTCACCGGCCTGGTGCCCGACACGATCACCGAGTACCAGGTCCGCGTCAACGGCGCCCTCGAGTGGCCGCTTCCCGACATGGAGTTCCCGCCCAGCGTCATCCGAACCCGGGGACCGGACACCGCGGACCGGCACCGATTCGTGTTCGGGTCCTGCCGGTATCCACGTGCCGAGGACCCGAAGCTCGACCAGAAACTCGGACTCGACGCGTTGGACTGCTACGCCATCCGGATGCGTCATCTCCCTGTCGACGAGTGGCCCGACACGCTCATCTTGCTCGGCGACCAGGTGTACGCCGACGAACTGACCCCGCAGGTGAAGGAGTCGCTGGAATCGAATCGGACGTCCACCGCCGGACCGTCGGACGAAGTCGTCGACTTCGAGGAATACGAGGGCCTCTATCGGCACACCTGGGGTGACCCCGAGATCCGATGGATCCTCTCCACCGTGCCCACGGCCATGATCTTCGACGATCACGACATCCGTGATGACTGGAACACCTCCGACACCTGGCGTCGTCAGATGCAGGAGAAGCCGTGGTGGCAGGACCGTATCCGCGCCGGCCTGGCGTCGTACTGGGTGTATCAGCACCTCGGCAACCTCTCCCCCGCCGAACTGGCCGAGTCCGAGGACTACCGCCGCGTGCGCGAGATCGACGGTGACTGTTGGCCCCACCTGATCGGTGTCGCGGATCGCGCCGACCACGAAACCGACGGAACCAAGGGCATCCGGTTCAGCTTCCGATGGGACCTGGGCAACACGCGGCTCGTCATGATCGACTCCCGCAACGGCCGCATCCTCTCCGGGGGGACGCGAAAGATGTTGAGCGACGTCGAATTCGATTGGGTCGAGAGCCAGGTCGACGACGATCTGGACGGGCTCGACCACCTCGTCCTCGGTTCATCGCTGCCGTGGTTGCTGCCGCCCGTCGTCGGCGATGCGGAGACCCTCAACGAGATCGGCGCCCGGCGGTCGGGGCGTCGAGGGCAACTCGCCGAGAAGATCCGGCAGGGCGCGGACCTCGAGCACTGGCCTGCCTTCTTCGACTCCTTCGTCCGGCTCAGTGACATGATCCGGCGGGTCGCGACCCGCGATCCGGGGCCGGCGACGGTCAGCGTACTGTCCGGCGACGTCCACCACAGCTACGCCGCGCGTGCGACCTTCTCGGACGCGACCACCGCCGACGTCCACCAGCTGGTGTGCTCGCCCGTGCACAACGCGATCCCGCCGTACATCAAGGTGGTGTTCCGGCTGGGATGGTCCAATCGGCTCGCCTCGATCGTCCGACGCTGGGCCCGTCGCGGTGGGTCGCCCGATCTGCCGGTCGCCTGGCGCAACTCTCTCGGCCCGCTGTTCGGCAACACCATCGCGACGCTCTCGGTGGAGGGGCGTTCCGCCGAGGTCACCTTCGAGCAACCCGACCTCGACGGGACGCTGGGTAGGGCCGGAAACATCTCCCTGACCCCGGATCTCGTAGCAAGAGAACGCACATAGCGCGCAGTGTCGCTACGAAATCCCTAGTCCAGGCAGAACTCGTTGCCCTCGGGGTCCTGCAGGACGATGTGCCCCTCGCCGAGCGGTGGAGCCGGATCGTGCCGTTCGACCCGGGTCGCGCCGAGTCCGACGAGACGGTCCGCCTCAGCCTCGAGAGCGTTCATCCGCTCGTCCCCGCGCAGACCGGGTGCGGCACGGACGTCGAGGTGGACCCGGTTCTTGGCCGCCTTGCCCTCGGGGACGCGCTGGAAGAACAGCCGGGGCCCGCGTCCGCCCGGATCGATCACCCCCGACGCGTCGTTCCGGCGTTCCGGCGGGACACCGAACGCATCGAGCGCGGCATCCCAGCTGTCGAAACCGGGTGGTGGGTCCTGGAGCCGATAGCCGAGCACCTCGGCCCAGAACTCCGACAGCGATGCCGGATCACCACAATCGAACGTCACCTGAAATTCAGTTGCCATGCCTCCACTGTGCGCCACCATGAGGACAGCGCGCGTCCTCATTCGACAACGCGGCGCCCGACATCTCAGCGAAGACGTTCGCCGTACACCCGGTCCACCGCCATGACCATCAGGACACGACGGTCGGCGACCATCACCCTGCGGTACTCATCCCAGTCCGGGTGCTCGCCGGCAGCTCGGCGGTAGTAGTCCACGAGGGTCTCGACCTCGGGCCCGTCCGGTTCGGTACCCGGACCTATCAGTGTCACGGTGCCCTCCGCCGTCGCCCAGGTGTAGCGATCGGGGCCGGTGATCTCGAGGGCTGCGCGTGGATCGCGCCGGAGGTTCGCCGTCTTGGCCCGCCCCTCGGTCATCGAGACATAGATGGTCTCGGCGTCGCGGTCGTAGAAGGGCGTCACGGGCGACAGCTGAGGAAGTCCCGATGCCTTGATCGTGGCCAGGACACCGAGCCCGCCTTCGGCGAGAAGGTCACGAGGGTCGTACGCAGAGTCGGTCATGCCTGCGGCAACCCGGCGATCGCGTTCGGCGGACTCGGGATCGCCGAGAAGGCACCCGGGGTCAGATCGCTGTCGTTCGCGACGCCGATCGCGGCGACCCGTCTCCTCAGTGGCACCCGACGAGCGCGTGCCCGTCTGCGCACCACCCGGTACCGCGGCACGGACACGGCCACGATGGTCTACGACCAGCTGCCGATCAACGACGTCTTCCGCCGGATCTCCGACGACGCCGTCCTGGGCGCCATGGATCTCAAGGGTTCGCCGAAACCGTACTTCTTCGTGCTCCGGCGCGACGACTCACTGCGCCTCGTCGGCCACTGACCCTCGCTATCGGTTCCGCATCGGCGTGGCCGATCCCAGGTCAACGGGATTGCACGGGCGTTCAATCGACAGATGGACACCGCACTCACATCCCATCTCCGTCACTGTGCCGCGCCGGCCGCCGCGGTTCTGATCGCTGGGGTGATCACGCTCGTCGCGCCCGGCACCGCGCTGGCCGCCCCGCCCATGCCGACCGGGTACTACCGCGGCGATGTCACCAGTGCCCCCATCGCCGACACGGTGTGGTTCGGCAAGAACTTCACGGGCTCGCGGGTCGTCAACGACACAGCCATCGGATGGGCGTTCCCCGGTGCGGTGTACCCGGGCCGCTCGGTGCAGGACGGCGCGCCCGTCATCGTCGTGGACTACTCGGGAACCCCCGTCGGATTCGTGCGTGACGAGCTCCGCGCCGACGGCCGCGGCGGCTACTGGGGCCGTGCGCTCAACGGCACCTCCGAGTTGCTGCGCTTCCACTTGACGCGCTGACCCTCAGGCGCCGACCATCCGCGTGGCGCGCGGTGCCCTCAGAGTTCGGCCAGCGCCGCGCGGATCTCGTTGGTCGCCGCGACCGCCTCGCGGAGCGCGATCCGGGCCTCGGCCCTGCCATGCTCGGCGGTCGACAGACGTTGGCGCGCAAAGCGCAGCGACTCCTCGCAGCGCGCCAGCTCAGCCCTTAGTTCCTGAGCCCGGCCGACGACCTCGTCCACTTCCGACGACACACCGTCGACCGCCTTCGAGGCATCGTCGAGGTCGGATCGCGCAGCCCGCTCCCCCGCCTCCGCGTCGGCCAGCCGGGCCTCGAGCTCACGGCGTTCGCGTTCGCTGTCGGAGTCGTCCGACGGGGTCGGCTCATCTGGGTCGTCGGCCGTACCTCCCGCATCGTCGACCTCCGGCTCGTCCTCGCCCCGTTCCGGTGACGGCTCCGGCACCACGAACACGCCGGCGGGTCCGAAGCCGCTGTACTCGGCAGACGCGGTGAGATTGCCCCGCAACACCTGCTCGAGTACCTCCTGGTCGGCCACCGCGGCGCGCAGTGTCTGCGTGACCTCTCGAACGGCACCGTCCGCCAGCCTCACCTGACGGTCAGCCGCTGCCCTCGCGACCGCGGTCACCGACGAGCTGATCAGCTCCTGGCGGCGCCGGGACAGTGCCCGAATCTTGTCGACCGCCGAGCGGCGCTGCGCCGCAGTCAATTCCGACGCCAACTCGGCGATGAGCGCACTGTCGTCGGGGTACGCGCGCACCCACTGGTTGATCGCCCAGGCCGATTGCGTTGGTCGCCGCAGCTTTTCGATCCGACCGGCGAGTTCGCGGTCGCCATCCGCCTTCACCTCACGAGCCAGTTCATTCCGGCGGGTCACGAACGCGCCGGGCGCGAGACCGTAGAGCTCGTCGACGATCTCGTCGTAACGGGTCATCAGCTCACCCGCGAACGAGTCGGCGTCGCTGTCGGCATGAGCCGATCCTACGACTTCGGGGGTGATCGGCACCTCACTTCCCCACATAAACTTGAATGGTTCCAGAAAAGTGGGCACGATGGGCGTCATGCTCACCGACGACGACTGCACCCGGCACCTGCGGGCGGCCGGACTGCGGGTCACTCGTCCGCGCATCGCGGTGATGCAGGCCGTCCGGGCCCACCCCCACGCCGACACCGACGAGGTGCTGCGTTCGACTCGCGCACGGCTGCCCGAGGTCTCGCAACAGACGGTGTATGACGTTCTGGGCGTGTTGACTTCGGCCGGCCTGATCCGACGTATCCAACCGTCGGGCCACGTGTCTCGATATGAGTCACGGGTCGGGGACAACCACCACCACGTGATATGCCGTACATGCGGGTCCATCGGTGACGTCGACTGCGCAATCGGCGAAGCCCCGTGCCTGACCCCGTCCGACGACCGAGGTTTCGTCATCGACGAAGCCGAGGTCATCTACTGGGGCTACTGCTCCGACTGCATCCCCGACCGATAACCCCGACGACCGACATCGCACCGACTCTGTGATCGCCGACCCGGCGATCACAGTTCTCTCCGTGCCCGAAAGGAAACCCCAGATGGCCCAGCACGACCCCACGTCCGTCTCCGACGCGCGGGAACACCCCCCGATCGCCGAGGCGAACACCGAGCCCGCGACCGGCGGATGCCCGGTCGCACACGGTAGGCTCAAGCCGCCGACCCAGGGCGGCGGCAACCGCGACTGGTGGCCGAATCAATTGAATCTGAAAGTCCTCCAGCACAATCCGGATGTCGCGAATCCGATGGACGCCGACTTCGACTACGACTCGGCCCTCGAGACCCTCGACGTCGAGGCTCTGCGCGCGGATCTGACAGCGCTCATGACCGATTCCCAGGACTGGTGGCCCGCCGACTTCGGACACTACGGCGGTCTGTTCGTCCGCATGTCCTGGCACGCCGCGGGCACCTACCGCGTGGAGGACGGACGCGGTGGCGCCGGCGCCGGAATGCAACGATTCGCCCCGCTCAACAGCTGGCCGGACAACGCCAACCTGGACAAGGCGCGCCGCCTGCTGTGGCCGATCAAGAAGAAGTACGGCAAGGCCCTGTCCTGGGCCGACCTGCTGGTCTTCGCCGGAAATGTCGCGCTGGAGTCGATGGGATTCGCCACCGCGGGCTTCGCATTCGGTCGCGTCGACGAGTGGGAGCCCGACGAGGTGTACTGGGGACCCGAACTCGAGTGGCTCGCCGATCACCGGTACTCGGGCAACCGCGAACTCGAGAAACCCCTTGCCGCAGTGCAGATGGGCTTGATCTATGTGAATCCGGAAGGGCCGAACGGCAATCCGGACATCCTCGCATCCGCGGTGGACATCCGCGAGACGTTTGCGCGTATGGCGATGAACGACGTCGAGACCGCCGCACTGATCGTCGGCGGCCACACCTTCGGCAAGACCCACGGTGCCGGTGACGCCGGGCTGGTGGGTCCCGAACCGGAGGCCGCCGCCGTCGAGGACGCCGGCCTCGGCTGGGCCAGCTCACACGGCTCCGGCAAGGGTGCGGATGCGATCACCAGCGGACTCGAGGTGATCTGGAATCCCACTCCGACCACCTGGGACAACGCATTTCTCGAAACTCTCTATGGCTATGAGTGGGAGCTCTACAAGAGTCCGGCCGGGGCCAACCAGTGGCGCCCGAAAGACGGAGCCGGAGCAGGCACCGTCCCGAAGGCGTTCGGCGACGACAGGACTCATCCGTCGATGCTGACCACGGACCTCGCGATGCGGTACGACCCCGGTTTCGAGCAGATCACCCGGCGCTGGCTGGACCACCCCGAGGAACTGGCCGATGAGTTCGCCAAGGCCTGGTTCAAGCTCCTGCACCGCGACATGGGGCCCGCCGTCCGTTATCGCGGGCCGCTGGTCCCGACCGAGACCTACCTCTGGCAGGACAATGTCCCGGCGCATGAGGGACCGGTCGTGTCCGAAGCCGACGTGGCGATCCTGAAGGGGATGCTGCTCGACTCGGGATTGACTGTCGCGCAACTCGTCAAGACCGCCTGGGCGGCGGCGTCGAGTTTCCGCGGCAGCGACAAGCGCGGCGGCGCCAACGGCGGCCGCATCCGGTTGCAACCGCAGTCGGAGTGGGAGGTGAACGAGCCCACCGAGCTGGCGGCCGTGATCGACACCCTCGAAGGGATCCGGGACTCGTTCATCGGTGAGGCCGGCGCGACGATCTCCTTCGCCGACCTGGTGGTGCTCGGCGGTGCGGCGGCCGTCGAGAAGGCCGCGCGGGACGCGGGCGTGGACATCACCGTGCCGTTCACCCCGGGTCGCACCGACGCCTCCCAGGAGGAGACCGACGTCGAGTCCTTCGCGTACCTCGAGCCCAAGGCCGACGGGTTCCGCAACTACATGGCCGAGGGCAGTGATCTCCCGGCCGAGTTCACCCTCGTCGACAAGGCAGCGCTGTTGACCCTCAGCGCACCCGAGATGACGGTGCTGGTGGGCGGACTCCGAGTGCTGGGCAACAACTTCGGCGGCTCATCTGCGGGTGTTCTGACCGATCGCCCCGGCATCCTCACGAACGATTTCTTCGTCAACCTGCTCGACATGTCGACGGCCTGGTCGGCCTCGGATGAGGAGAACGTCTACATCGGTCGGGATCGCGCCACCGGTGAGCAGGTCTGGACCGGTACCCGCGCCGATCTGGCGTTCACGTCGAACTCCCAGCTGCGCGCTCTCGCCGAGGTCTACGCGACCGACGACGCCGCCGAGAAGTTCGTGAACGACTTCGTCGCGGCCTGGGACAAGGTGATGAACCTGGACCGGTTCGACCTCTGATCGAGGCGGCGCACCTCGTCACCACGACGGTCAGAACGTGGCGGCGGCACCCTTGGCGGGTGCCGCCGCCACGGCGTTCGGCATCACCCGGCACACACGGGCATCCGCAACTATGCTGGCGCTTTCCCTGAAGTGGCGGGTGACCGTCTCGACAGAAGTGAGGACGATGACGATGTCCGGCGAACACAGGTCCCTGGGCCACATCCGACTGACCTCCCACAGCGGCGGGATCGACGCGCCGTCCATCCACTGGGGGGCCGCCACCGCGGCCGAGCGCGGTCCCGTCATCGGGACCACGGGCACGCGTGGGCATCGCAATGTCATCGGCACCCACAGCGGCTCCTACAGCGTGTACCGCGCCCTGGCCGTCGCCGCCGGCGCCCTGGCGCGCGAGCACCGGGCCGACCTCACCAACACCTCGCCCACCGACCACATCGGACCGTATCCACAGTGGGGTGACCCGCGCGCCATCGTCTCGATGGATCCCTGGGGTGCCACGGTCGCCGAGAGTTTCCCCGACGAGATCGGGCGCGGTTACGACATCCGGCCCACCATCGCGGTGACCAAGGCGCACGTCATCCTCCCAGAGATCGCCGAGGCGATCGAGAAAGGTCGTCTCATCCCCGACGGCGAGGTCCTGCTGCCCAGTGGCGCCGCGCTGGTCACGAAGGCGGCCGTGGAGCCGGTGTGGCATCTGCCCGGCGTCGCCGATCGCTTCGGATGCTCGGAAGCCGAGCTGCGTCGGGTGTTGTTCGAGGAGACCGGCGGCATGTACCCCGAACTCGTGACCCGCTCGGACCTGGAGGTGTTCCTGCCACCCATCGGCGGCCAGACGGTCTACATCTTCGGCGACCCCCGCGACCTCGCCGATTCGTCGGTGGAACTCACCGCACGCGTCCACGACGAGTGCAACGGTTCCGACGTCTTCGGCTCCGACATCTGCACGTGCCGTCCGTATCTGACGCACGCGATCGAGGAGTGCATCCGCGGGACCCAGCGCGGCGGCGTCGGCCTGGTCGCCTACTCCCGCAAGGAGGGACGCGCGCTCGGCGAGGTCACCAAGTTCCTCGTCTACAACGCCCGCAAACGTCAGCTCGGCGGCGACACCGCCGATCAGTACTTCGCACGCACCGAATGCGTTGCGGGCGTTCAGGACATGCGGTTCCAAGAGCTCATGCCCGACGTCCTGCACTGGTTCGGCATCACCAGGATCCACCACCTGGTGTCGATGTCGAACATGAAATACGACGCCATCACCGGCTCGGGCATCGAGGTCGGCGAACGCGTGAACATCCCCGACGAACTGATCCCCGCCGACGCCCGGGTCGAGATCGACGCGAAAATGGCTGCCGGCTACTTCACCCCCGGACCTGTCCCGGACGCCGAACAGTTGCGACAGGTCAAGGGTCGGGCGCTCTGATGGCCGGTGCGCCGGACGTGGAGTTGTCGGCTTCCCAGGCCGGTCGGATGCTTCGGTCCACCGCCACCATCCGGAGCCGATCGCGGCAGCTCCTGGAACGAGCGCGGTCCGGCGAGTCGTCGTGGTTCGTGGTTCGCGACGAGGCACTGGACGCGGCGGCCGACCTCGTCGCGGAGACGACACTGTCACGATATCCCGACGGGGACATACCTTTTCACAGTCGATGGCGACACTTCGAGGCCGGCGGCGTCGACCGCCTCGGCGCGATCGATGCCGCCTTGCCCGCGGCCGGTTCGGCCGAGCGGACCCGCGCCCTCGTCGACGTCGTGCTCGTCAGTGTCCTGCTCGACGCCGGGGCCGGACCCGAGTGGTCCTACCGCGAGCAGTCGAGCGATCTCGTCCTCACGCGTTCGGAGGGACTCGGCGTCGCGAGCTGGGTGGCCTTCTGCGACGGGCTGTTCTCGAGTGACCCGACCGATCCCCTGCGAGTCGACGCCGGCGGTCTGAGCCGGATCAGTGCCGACACTCTCGGCGCCGCCTTCCAGACAGGTCCCGACAATCCGCTCACCGGCCTCTCCGGACGAGTCGATCTGCTGCGCCGACTGGGTGAGACCCTGTCCCGCCGGCCCGAGATCTTCGGTCCGGACGCGCGGCCCGGCGGCCTGTTCGACCACCTCACCCGCGGTGGGCGCTCGGAGGTGTCCGCGGTGGACATCCTGAGTGGCATCCTCGAATACCTGGGCCCGATCTGGCCGTCGGACAACGCGATCGACGCCAATCCACTGGGTGACTGCTGGCATCACGACGCCGTCGTCGGTCCGGGTCTGACAGCAGGCTGGGTGCCGTTCCACAAACTGTCGCAGTGGCTGACCTACTCACTGCTGGAGCCGTTCCGGTGGTCCGGTGTCCGGGTGACCGGACTCGACGAGCTGACCGGTCTCCCCGAGTATCGCAACGGCGGACTTCTGATCGACTCCGGGGTACTCGAGCTCCGCGACGAGGGCTGGGCGGATCGCGAGTGGGAGGTCGGCGACGAGCTCGTCGTCGAATGGCGTGCGCTCACCGTCGCCCTGATCGACGAGATCGCCGACCTCGTGCGCAAGCGGCTCGGCGCGGATACGACCACCATGCCGCTGGCCTGCGTGCTCGAGGGCGGGACATGGGCGGCCGGTCGTGTTCTGGCGAACCGGATTCGAGATGGTCTGCCGCCCTTGTCGATACGCAGCACCGGCACCGTGTTCTGAGCACCGGCGTCCAGACCACGACCCGATCCACACATCGCTTCACACACTCGACCGAGAGGTATTCATGGGCAGCGTCGCCGTCATCGACCATCCGCTGGTGCAACACAAGCTGACGCTGATGCGTCGCAAGGAAACGTCGACCAACGACTTCCGCCGCCTCCTCGACGAGATCTCGATCCTGATGGCGTACGACGTCCTGCGCGACATCCCGATGCACGAGATCACCATCGACACGCCACTCGAGACCACCACCGCGCGAGTCATCGACGGCAAGAAGCTGGTGTTCGCCGCCGTCCTGCGTGCCGGTGCGGGCATCGCCGACGGCATGCTGACGGTGGTCCCGGGCGCGCGCGTCGGCCACATCGGTCTCTACCGTGACCCGAAGACCATGGTCGTCGTCGAGTACTACTTCAAGATGCCGTCGGAGCTGTCCGAACGTGACGTCGTGATCGTCGATCCACTGCTGGCGACCGGCCATTCGGCCGTCGCCGCCATCGACCGCATCAAGGAGTACGGTCCGAAATCCATCAAGTTCGTCTGCCTGCTCGCCTGCCCGGAGGGCATCGAGGTACTGCACCACTCGCACCCCGACGTGCCGATCTACACCGCAGCGGTCGATCGGGAACTCGACGACAACGGCTTCATCCGCCCCGGGCTCGGCGATGCGGGCGACCGCATCTTCGGGACCGCGTGAGGCCGGCGATCCGCGGGTGATGCCCGTCTAGGACACCTGCCAGGCCACGGCGGCACCGATCGCCCCGGTCGCGTTCAGGGCCCAGTGGAGCGCGATGGGCGCGAGCAGGCTCGTGGTGCGCTGCCGGAGCCAGCCCAGCACGAAACCCGCGACCGCGGTCGCGAGCACGGCTCCGGCGATGCCGACGATCTGCGCCACCGTCCCGGCGCCCAAGATGCCGCTCAGTCCTTCGTTGCCCGCGGTGAGCCCCGTCGAGGACAGGATGTGCCAGAGGCCGAAGGCGATCGCGCCGACGACCAGCGTCGTCAACGGGGCGAACAGCCGGCCCAGAACCCCTTGCAGCACACCGCGGAACAAGACCTCCTCCGGGAGAACCGTCTGCAGCGGAATGATCACAAATGCCGCGAGAAGGGCCTCGGAGGTGTCGTCGTACCGGTCGGACAGGAAGAACTCACGCGTGGCCGGGATCGCGACCGCCGTGGACACCACGGCGGCGACCACGAGGACCGCTGCCACGGCAACCGGGATCCCGGCGCGCAGCTCCGCGCGGCTCAGGCCGAGGTCCCGCCAGCCGAGGCCGGCGAGACGAGCGATGACCACGGCCACGACGGCGGCCACGGGGACGATCGCCACCGACACCGCATCTTCGGTGAGATGCGCGCCCACGTTCACCGCGACGAGAAGCGCGACCACCACGATCAACAGCGCGACGTCGGTGCGCCGGGAGGGGGTGATCACCCGTCGAGTCTGCCCCACCGCGTCCCTGCGGTGCCGGTGAACGAGACCGCGGTGTCGCAGAATGATGCGGTGCCCGGATCCGCGACCGTCGTCGACCGCCTCGAACGCCATCAGGTGGTGCTGTATCTCGGCGCGATCCTCACCGGGCTGGTCGCCGGTGTGGTGGTTCCCGGTCCTGCCGAGTTGCTCGAGGCGGCGATCACGCCACTGCTCGCAGCGCTGCTCTACGTCACCTTCTTGCAGATCCGCCTGTCGGACCTGCTGGCTTCGTGGCGCGACCGCCGGTTCATGGCGGCGGTGTTGCTCCTGAACTTCGTCCTCGCCCCGCTGCTGATCGCGGTACTGTCCCTCGCCCTGCCCGCCGACGACGCGATACGGCTCGGTGCTCTGTTGGTGCTGCTGTGCCCGTGCGTCGACTACGTCGTCGTGTTCGCCGGACTCGGCGGCGGTGACGCCCGTCGACTGCTCGCGGCCACGCCACTGCTGCTCCTCGCCCAGATGCTGATGACACCGCTCTACCTGCTGGTACTGCTCGGCGACGGGCGGTCGGTGATCGAGCCGGAGCCCTTCCTCTGGGCGTTCCTGATCCTCATCATGTGCCCGCTCGCGCTGGCGTGGGCCACCCAGGCGTGGGCGGACCGGTCCGAAGCGGGCCGCCGAACCTCGGCCGGAGCCGCCACCACCATGGTCCCCCTGATGATGGCCGTTCTCTTCGTCGCGGTGAGTTCTCAGGTGCCCCTTGTCGGTTCACGCTTCGCCGAGATCGCCGGCGTCATCCCGGTCTTCGCCGCGTTCCTGGTGATCATGGTCGCGATCGGGTTCGGGGTGACGCGCTCGTTCCGGCTCGCCCCGGAACCCTCGACCGCGGTCGTCTTCTCCGGAGCCACCCGCAACTCGCTCGTCGTCCTGCCACTCGCGCTGGCGCTGCCGGTCGGGGCGGAACTGGCCGCGGCGACGGTGATCACGCAGACACTCGTCGAACTGATCGGGATGGTCGTCCTGGTGTGGGCGTTCACTTGTGTGGCACGTCGGCGCTGAGGCCGCCGTCCATCACGAACTCGGCACCGGTCGCGTACGAGGACTCGTCGCTGGCCAGGAACACCACGAAGGTCGACACCTCGCGTGACTCCGCGGCCCGACCCATCGGCACGGTCACCATGTCGTCGGGGATCCCCTCGGTCATCGGCGTCCGGATGAGACCCGGGTGGATGGAGTTCACCCGCACGTTGTGCGGAGCCAGTTCGAGCGCAACCGATTTCGCCAGACCACGCACGCCCCACTTGCTCGCGACATAGCCGTGCGCCCAGGGACTTCCGCGCAGGCCCTCCACCGACGAGACGTTGATGATCGAGCCACCGCCGGCGTCGATCATCAGGTCCGCGACCGCCTGGATTCCGAGGAACGTGCCCGTCAGGTTCACGTCCAGGATCTGCTTCCACTTGTCCAGCCGGAACTTCTGGATCGTCGAACCGTTCACGATGCCGGCATTGTTCACCAGGACGTTGACCTTGCCGAACTCGTCTACCGCGGTGGACACCGTCGTCTGCCAGTCCTCGGGCGAGGTGACATCGAGGTGGACGTAGCGCGCCGCGTCCCCCAGTTCGGCGGCCAGCGCCTTGCCCTCATCGTCGAGGATGTCGCCGATCACCACCTTCGCCCCCTCGGCCACGAGGGCCCGGGCGTGCTCGGCGCCCATGCCCCGCGAACCACCGGTGATCACTGCAACCTTGTCGTCTACGCGTCCCATGGGCGGCAACGCTACCGCGACGAGCGCGAAAATAGAACAGGTTCCACCGAAAAATGGTCTACTGAACAGACAAACGTCCGGACAGGTGTACACCACGCCCCACCGGCGCCGATCGAACACAAGGAGTTCCACGCCATGTCCTTCCGGGTAGCTCTCGTCGGAACCGGCAACGTCGGCCGGTTGTGCCTCACCCAGCTGATCGAGGACCCGCGGTTCGAACTCGTGGCCGTCTGCGTGTCCACCCCTGAAAAAGTCGGTGTCGACGCCGCGACGCTCGCCGGGCTGGAGACACCCACCGGAGTCCTGGCGGTGGGCGACCTCGACGAGGTGATCGCGACGAAGCCGGATTGTGTCGTGTACTGCGCCATGGGTGACACACGTCCCGTCGAGGCCTTCGACGATGTGGTGCGCATCCTCGCCGCCGGGATCGACGTCGTCGGGTCCTCCCCGAACACGCTCCAGTACCCCTGGGACGTGATGCCCGCGAAGGCGATCGCCAAGATCGACGAGACCACCGCGGGCAGCGGCGCCAGCCTGTTCGTGACCGGGGTCGATCCCGGTTTCGCCAACGACCTCATCCCGTTCGTCTTCGCAGGCACCTGCCAGCACATCGAGCAGGTGCGCTGCATGGAGATCGCCGACTACGCGACCTATGACGGGGCGACCGTCATGTTCGACGTCATGGGCTTCGGCAAACCGCTCGACGAGACCCCCATGCTGTTCCTGCCGGGGGTACTGGGGTTGGCATGGGGCACGACGATCCGGCAACTGGCCGCCGGTCTCGGCGTCACCGTCGACGACATCGAGGAGATCTCCGAAAGCGAGCCTGCGCCGGAGGATTTCGACATCGCGGCCGGTCACATCGCTGCGGGCACCCGCGCGGCCGTGCGTTTCGAGATCATCGGCAAGGTGGCCGGCGAACCCGTGATCGTCATCGAGCACGTGACGCGGCTTCGAGGTGACCTGCGGCCGGACTGGGCGCAGCCGGCTCAGCCCGGCGGGTGCTACCGCGTCGAGATCACCGGCGAACCGTCGTACACCGTCGACATCATGCCGACGAGCCGCAAGGGTGACCACAACCACGCCGCCATCGTCGCCGCGGCCGGCCGGATCGTGAACGCCATCCCCGCGGTGGTCGACGGGCCCGCGGGACTTCGCACCACACTCGACCTTCCGCTGGTGACGGGCCCGGGGGTTTCGACAGGCTCAACCGGCGGGTAGGCGGCTCCGCGCCCACGGAATTCGCAAACCCACCCCTTTTCCGTAAACGCACCACGCTCGGACCGGGTGGGTTCACGAAAAAGGGGTGGGTGTGTCGACGTCACACCATCCCGGCGTCGTGCATCAGGATCGCGACCTGGACCCGGTTGCCCGCGTCGAGTTTGGTGAAGATGTGCGAGATGTGCGCCTTGACCGTCGCAAGACTCATGTAGAGCCGTTCAGCGATCTCGGCGTTCGACGCCCCGCGGGCGAGCTCGACGGCCACATCACGCTCGCGTGCGGTGAGTCGGTCGACACGTTCGACCGCGGACGAGGTTCGGTGACCGCCGCTGGTGACGACCTGCTTGATCAACGCGGCGGTCACCGAGGGACTCAGGGCAGGTCGACCGTCGAGCACTTGGTGGATGGCCGCGACGATGTCGTCGGGTGGCGTGTCCTTGAGCAGGAATCCGTCGGCACCCATCGCGAGTGCGCGGACGACGTAGTCGTCGGCGTCGAAGGTCGTGAGCACGATGATCGCGGGTGGCGAGGCCAGTGCCTTGAAGCGGCCGGTGGCCGCGATCCCGTCGAGCACCGGCATCCGCAGATCCATGAGGACGAGATCCACGGGCGCCGTGGCATGGGTGTCGAGGGCCTCCTGCCCGTTGCCCGCCTCGGCGACGATGTCGAGGCCGGCATCACCGCCGAGGAGGAGCCGGAGTCCGGAACGGACGAGGGGGTCGTCGTCGACGATCATGATGCGGGCGGTCATGACTGCCACGGTAACCAGACGTGCAACAGGAACCGTTTGTCCTCGCTCACGGTCACCGACTGCCTGCCGCCGTGCAACCCGACCCGCTCGGCCAGGCCGACGAGGCCGAATCCTGGTGTGGGACCACCTGAACCCGCCGTCAGCGGTAGCGGATTCTCGACGAGCAGATCCACACCGTGCTCGGGTCCGCCCCGGATGTGCATGGTCACCGGCGCGCTCGGCGCATGACGCCGCGCATTGGTCAAGGCCTCCTGCACACACCGATACAGCGTGCGTGAGATCGCCGGGCCCAGCGAATTCACATCGATGTCGCATCGGCTGTCCACACGCATCCCCAGCCGGCGCGCCTCCTCGATCAGCGCGGCCAGGTCCGGAACCCCTTGCGGTTCCTCGGGCGCGGCGTCGCCGGGCCCCTCCCGCAGAACCCCGAGCACCTCCCGCAGCTCGGTCAACGCCAGGTGCGAGGTCTCCTGGATGGTCTGCGCCGTCTCGCGGATCTGCTCTCCGGACAGGTCCGAACGGTAGGCCAATGCGCCCGCGTACATGCTCATCGCCGAGATCCGATGCGCGAGGATGTCGTGCATCTCGCGTGCGATCCGCGCCCGTTCGAGCGAACGCGCCTGCATCACCTTCGCCTGCTGTTCGGCCTCGGAGGCCAGCGCGCGCGCCTGCCAGCTGGCGAGAAGCTCACGCCGCGAACCGATGTAGAGACCCCACGCGACCATCGCCGCCGTCGCGACCACCGTGACCGAGTAACTGACGATGACGGGATCGTTCGCCTCGGTCGGAGTGGCGAAGAAGGCGAGGGCGATGATCCCCGCGACAACGGACAACACCGCCTGCGGGATGATCTCGCGCCACCGACGCCGGGTCGACAGGGACACCATGGCGAGAATGCCCGGTCCGAGAGACGACGACGACACGATGGTCACGATGTTCGTGAACGTCGTGACCGGTACGGGATGGCTTCGGCGCCACCAGATGACGATGTAGGAGAGCACCCCGAGTGCGAGGTCGGCGACGAACCACCACCGGGCCTGGTCCCACAGGTACGACGCACGGGTGGCGAAGGTGCCGGCCGAGACGCAGAGCATCACCGCGAGCCGCCACAATCGGCTGGCCCACGTCATCGGTGGTTGGTACTGCTCAGGACGCACAACCGTCACCGTAGTCGGGCGCCGGTGGTGCCCGCGTCCTCCCGATGGGTGTCGACCCCTACGACTTTCGGTCGATACGACGCTGTCCGGAGGTCCGATGTGCACGCCGTGCGGAAACGACACGATGGACGACATGATCACAGTGAAGAATCTGACGAAGCGCTACGGCGACTACGTCGCAGTCGACGACGTGTCGTTCACCTGCCGCCCCGGGCAGGTGACCGGATTCCTGGGCCCCAACGGCGCCGGGAAGTCGACGACGATGCGGATCATCGCCGGGCTGACGCCGCCGACGTCGGGGGTGGCGCAACTCTACGGCGTCGACTACCGGTCCATCCCGAATCCCGGCACGCAGGTCGGCATCCTCCTGGACGCCTCGGCTCAGCACGCCGGCCGGACGGGCGCGGAGGTCCTGCGACTGTCGGCGATGACCATGGGCATCGGCCACGACCGCGTCGACGAGATGCTCGAGCTGGTCAGCCTCACCCCGGAGGAGGCCGGGCGACGAGTGCGCAACTACTCCCTCGGCATGCGCCAGCGTCTCGGTATCGCCGCAGCCCTGCTCGGGGACCCGAAGATCCTGATCCTCGACGAACCGGCCAACGGACTGGACCCGGCGGGCATCCACTGGATGCGAACCCTGCTGCGCGGGTACGCCGATCGCGGCGGCACGGTGCTGCTGTCGTCGCACCTGTTGCACGAGATCGAGATCGTCGCCGACGACATCGTCGTGATCGGCAACGGCCGGATCGTGGCCCAGGGCACCAAAGACGAACTGCTCGCCGGCGCCGGGACACGCGTCCGATCACTCGACGACGCGACCCTCGGCGAGGCGCTGAACGCAGCCGGGATCACCGTGCAGCGCAACGCCTCCGGCGGACTCGATGTCGACGCCGACCCCATCGACGTGGGCCGCGCCGCGGCCGCCGTCGGCGTCGTCCTCACCGAGCTGCGGCCCGCGGACGGCGCCCAGCTCGAGGCGATGTTCCTGCAGCTGACCGCGGACACCCAGCGTGAACACACCACACTCGAAGGAGCAGCCCGATGACCCTCGCCGACTTCGGCACCCCCGTGCCCCACACCGACGTGATCGACGTCGAGCGCCCCGGAATCCCGTTCTCCCGACTCGTCCGCGTCGAACTGCGCAAGCTCGTCGACACGCGTGCGGGTTTCTGGCTGACCGCCTCGATCGGAGTCATCGCGGCGATCGTCGTGATCGCGATGCTCATCGCGAACCGCAACAGCCCCGAGAACCTCAACCTCGGACAGTTCTTCGGGATGATGAACATCCCGACCGCCATCATTCTGCCCATCCTCGCGATCCTGCTCGTGACCGGGGAGTGGAGCCAACGCACCGCGCTGACGACATTCACCCTCGAACCCCGACGGCAGCGCGTCGTCGGAGCGAAGCTGGTGGCGGCGCTCCTCACCGCCGTCGCGGCGGTCGCGGTCGCGCTCATCCTCGGCGTCATCGGCAACGGGATCGCCGGTCTGGCGTTCCCCGATCCCGCCGGCTCCTGGGACCTCACGCTCGCCGGGTTCGTGAATTCGTTTGTCTCGCAGACCTTCGGCTTGCTGCTCGGTTTCGGCTTCGCCGCCCTGATCCTGAACACCCCGGGCGCGATTGTCGCCTACTTCGCGCTGCCCACCGCTCTGACCGTGGTCAGCCAGCTGGTCCCGTGGTTCAAGGACAATCTCGGCCAGTGGGTGGACACCGGCTTGACGAACGTGCCCTTTCAAGAGGGCGACTGGGCGACCGGGGGCGAATGGGCGAGGATGCTCGTCTCGGCAGTGATCTGGATCGGACTGCCCCTGGCGTTCGGGGTGCTACGGATTCTGCGGTCTGAGGTCAAGTAACGGACGCCGCTGGATGGCACGACGGTCACGGTCGCCGTAAGCGCCGCTGCCACACCGCGATCGGTGTTACGGTTTTCGGGTTCTCGAGAAAAGAGGAACCCACGTGTCGTCGACCACGCCCACCTCGCAACCACCTGCCGCTCCGGAACCGGACGACGCACCGGTTCCGGAGCAGTCCGGCGCCACCGGCCCGGCAGAAGAGAAGACGCCGTCGTGGTGGCGGCGGCGGCTCCACCGGTATTCCTGCGTCGGGTTGACGGTCGCGCTCGTCTTTCTGTGGCTGTCGGTGACGCCGTCGCTCCTGCCGCGCGGGCCGCTGTTCCAAGGCATCGTGAGCGGGGCCTCGGCCGCGGTCGGGTACGGCCTCGGTGTGCTGGTGTCCTGGCTGATCCGTTACATGATCTCCCGGGAGGAACCCTGGCCCGCGCCGATGCGCCGGCTCTGGGCGGCGCTGGGCCTGGCCGCGATCGCGGGCACCGTCGTCATGCTGGTCGCGTTCCAGCGGTGGCAGGACCAGGTCCGGACGATGATGGGGGTCGACCTCCTGTCCTGGACGGCCTACCCGCAGATCCTGCTCATCGCCGTGGTGGTCTTCGCCCTGCTGATGACCATCGGGCAGGCGTGGGGCGACGGGGTGAAGTGGCTCGTCCGGAAACTCAATCGCGTGGCGCCGCCGCGTATCTCGGCCTTCGCCGCGGCGACCATCGCGATCATCATCACGGTGCTGGTCCTCAACGGCGTCGTCGCCAACTACGGTATGCAGGCGCTGAACTCGTCGTTCGCGGCGGTCAACGACGAAACGACGGCGGACTCCAGTCCGCCGACCACCCCGCAGCGTTCGGGCGGTCCGGGTTCGCTGGTGACCTGGGATTCGCTCGGGCGTCAAGGCCGGATCTTCATCTCGGTGTCGCCCACCGTGGAAGAGCTGAGCGCGTTCAACGGGTCCCCCGCCATGGAACCGATCCGCGCCTACGTCGGGCTCGGCTCGGGTACAGATCTGCGTGCCAATGCCGAACTCGCCGCAGAGGAACTCGTGCGCGCCGGCGGGTTGCAGCGCAAACTCATCGCGGTCGCCTCCACCACCGGCACCGGATGGATCAACCAGGCGACGGTGGACTCGCTCGAGTACATGTACAACGGCGACACGGCGACGGTGAGCATGCAGTACTCGTACCTGCCGAGCTGGTTGTCGTTCCTCGTCGACAAGGAACGCGCGCGGCAGGCCGGGCAGGCGCTCTTCGAGGCGGTCTCGGAACGGGTGCGCGAGGTACCTGAGGCCCAACGCCCCAAGCTCGTCGTCTTCGGCGAGAGCCTCGGCTCCTTCGCGGCCGAGTCGGCGTTCGGGACCATCCCGGCGCTGAGCGCGCGCACTGACGGTGCCCTGTTCAGCGGACCGACCTTCAACAACAAATTGTGGGTGGACACGACCGGGTCACGCGACGACGGGACGCCGGAAGTGTTGCCCACTTACGACGACGGTCGACAGGTCCGATTCATCGCCGACGCACCGGACCTCGACAAGCCGACCACCGAGTGGACGTCGCCGTCGGGTCGCGCGGTTTATCTGCAGCACGCCTCCGATCCGATCTCGTGGTGGAACCCGCGACTGATCCTCCGCGAGCCGGACTGGCTCGAGGAGGAACCCGGACGCGACGTGCTGTCGGCGATGCGGTGGATCCCGTTCGTGACCTTCTTGCAGGTCAGCGCCGACATGGCGGTGTCGGTCGGAGTCCCCGACGGCCACGGACACAACTACATGTCCGCGATCCCGGCAGCCTGGGCCAAGATCCTGCAGCCGCCGGGCTGGACCGAGGCCAAGACCGAACGTCTGATCCCCCTGCTGACGAGGGACTGATCGGCACCGCCGCCCGGTGGAGCAATTTCGGTCGGGCGGGAACGGCTTTCGCGGTTCCATACTCAGAGGGTGACCTCTACCGACCGTGACCGTCTCCGGCAGCTTCTCGACGCGGTGCTGTCCGAGGACAACACCTCGCTCGACGACATGGCCTCGGGCGCCTACGCGTCGCCGTTCCACTTCACCCGGCAGGTCCGGCGCGGTGCCGGCGAGGCACCGGTGGCCCTGCGGCGCCGCGTCCTCCTCGAACGTGCGGCGTGGCTCCTCCAGCGGGGACAGTCGGTGACCGACGTGGCCTTCGAGTCCGGGTACTCGTCCGTCGACGGCTTCTCGCGTGCCTTCAGCCGCGCCTTCGGACACAGTCCCGGCCGCATGGGTGCGGTGGGAGAGCACAGCCACTGGCTGCCGGCGCCGAACGGCATCCACTTCCACTCGCCCACTGCGCTGTACGTCGACAGCGGCTCACCCACGACCGAGGATGCGGGCAACGTGGTGATGCTCATGATTCGCCACGACCTCGACGACATCGAGGCGCTCCTCGACGCCGCGAAGGGGCTCGACGCCGCGTCGTGGACCGCGCCGCGTTTCGCGGGTAACCAGCTGCTGTCCTGGAGTGGACCGGAAGAGTCTCTCGCAGAGGTCATTTCCCATCTCGTCGGCGACAAACTCCCCTGGTTGTCGACGATCGAGGGAGCCGACCTGCCGCCGGCCGCACTGACCCAACTGACCGACCTCATCGAGTTGCATCGCGACATCGCACCGCGCTGGCTCGCCCTGATCCGTGACATCGACCGACGCGGCGCGTGGCAGGACCGCGTGATCGACGCCTTGTGCGACCCACCCGAATCGTTCCTGCTCTCCCAGATCGTCGCGCACGTGTTGACGTTCTCCGCACATCGTCGGCTCGTCGCCCGCTGGATGCTGCGGGACTCCGGCGTCGACGTCACCGCCCCGACTCTCGATCCCGACCCGATCATGTGGCACCGCAAACACTCCGGAGGATTCTGATGGCATTCCGCTACTACACGGCAACGACCCTCGACGGCTTCCTCGCCGACGACCGGGACAACCTCGACTGGCTGCTCAGCCAGCCGCTCGAGGAGGGCGGGCCGATGAACTACGACGACTTCTTCCGGCAGGTCGGTGTCGCCGTGATGGGCGCGACGACCTACCGGTGGATCCTCGACCACGAGGTCTCCGACGGGAAGCCGTGGCCATACGACATACCGACGTTCGTCTTCACCCATCAGTCACTGACGCCGGTGTCGGACACCATCTCGGTGGTCGCCGGGAGCCCCGCAGACCTCCGTGACCGTCTGGTCGACGCAGCGGGCGACCGCCACGTCTGGGTCGTGGGCGGCGGCGACCTCGCCGCGCAGTTCGCCGAAGCCGGAATGCTCGACGACGTCATCGTGTCGATCGCGCCCGTCACCTTGGGGTCGGGCCGACCACTCTTCCCGCGCGCCTACGACTTCGAGTTGCAGGACTTCGCACGCAACGGCGCGTTCCTGTGTGCGCGCTACTCACCCGTAGGGCCGCGATCGACTCCCGCGGAGGTCTGACCGGTCGTCGGGCGACGGGCCGGCCCGCGGCGTTCAGCCCTCGCCGACCGAGTTCCGCATGGCGTCGGGCACCTCACCGCGAGCCCACCGCGGCAGGATGAAGATGCCCTCGGACTCGGCCGTGAGCTGGCCGTCGACCGAGATCGTCCCTGTGACGAACGTCTTCACACCCTCGACCCGATCGACGCGCGCCTCGCCGCGGATCACCCCGAGCGGCGTACCGCGCCGATACCGGACGGTGAGGGTGCCGGTCATCCCGGGCACACCCTGGAACTCCGCGGTCGAACCCAGCAGCTGGTCGAAGACGAGCGCGAGCACGCCGCCGTGGACGAGTCCGGCCGGACCCTCGTACTGGGGACCGAGTGCGACCTCGAGCCAGCTGTACTCGGATTCGTGATGGAGCTCGACCGGCGGTGCGATCGGGTTCCGCCGCCCCAGAACGGCATTGCCCCAGGACCGTTTGGTGCCGTCGGAGTTGAATCGGATGCCGAACGGGCCCGGCAGCTGGTCCTTCCGGAGGATCTCGGTGGCGGCGGCGATGAGCCGCCTCGCCTCCGCGATGTCTGTCTCACCGACCTCGGTGCGCACCGTCGCATCGATCAAGTCCCGGACGCTGCCCGCGATCGCGGACGCGAGTTCGGTCCGGTGCGCGAGTTCCTCCGGGTCGATGTCCTCCTGGATGTATCCGCTCATGTACCCATCTAACAGGGTCGACGCACCGCTCTCGGCCCGACCGGTCGCCGTCGGCGGATCCGGACACCGCCGGTTCTGACCGCCGAGTAGGCTCCCTCGCATGACAGACCACGCCTGGAACGACCGCGCCTGGACCGCGTTCGACATCACCGTCTCCGACCACATCGCCGAGGTCACCCTCATCGGCCCGGGCAAGGGCAATGCCATGGGACCGGACTTCTGGCAGGAACTCCCAGAGCTGTTCGGGCACCTCGACACCGATCCGGAAGTGCGCGCGGTGGTGCTGACGGGGTCGGGCAAGAACTTCTCCTACGGCCTCGACCTCGTCGCGATGGGCGGGACGCTGTCGGCCGTCCTCGCCGGGGACGCCAAAGCCGCGCCGCGCACCGAATTCCTCGACTCGCTGCGCACACTCCAGGCCGGCATCACCGCGGTCGCCGACTGTCGCAAGCCGGTCGTCGCGGCCGTGTCCGGCTGGTGCATCGGTGGCGGCGTGGACCTGATCTGCGCGGCCGATGTGCGCTACGCCAGCGCCGACGCCACGTTCAGTGTGCGCGAGGTCAAGGTCGGCATGGTCGCCGACGTGGGCACGCTCGCACGGCTGCCGTTCATCATCGGCGACGGCCACCTGCGCGAGCTGGCGCTGACCGGCAAGGACATCGACGCCGCTCGTGCCGAGAAGATCGGTCTCGTCAACGACGTCGCCGACGATCAGGACGCCGTCCTCGAACTCGCCCGGACAACCGCTCGCGAGATCGCGGACAACCCGCCGCTGGTCGTCCACGGCATCAAGTCCGTGCTCGACCATTCGCGCAGCGCCGCCGTCCACGACAGCCTCCGCTACGTCGCGGCATGGAACTCGGCATTCCTGCCCAGTGAGGACCTCTCCGAGGCCATTACCGCCGTCTTCGAGAAGCGCAAACCCGAGTTCAAGGGGCGCTGAGCCGGCGGTTCACCACGCGCGGTACACCTCCCCGGACAGCGGGTGCGCGTTGTCGAGATCGGCCAGGAGTCGCACGCCGTCGAACGGCCTGCCGTGCGGCGGTGCGACCGTCACGCCTGGGGATCGGCGAGACACGCTGTCCACGAATCGGTTTCGGAGTCGGTCACTCGCCGACATCACGCCTCCCACCCAACTCACGCGTGCGGGGTCGTCAGTGCCGTGGCCGCTGCGGTCCAGGGCGGTGACCGCCGCGGTGGCCAGTTCGTCGGCCGCATCGTCGATGATCCGCTGTGCCACCGCATCCCGGTCCTCCGACGCGGCGTCGACCGTCCGCGCGAAGCCGGCGACGCGCGCGACCCGGTCGGGATCGGCCTGCACCACCATGTACAACTCCGGCAGCGGACCGAACTCCTCCTCCGCGGCCATGCGCAGCGTAGTGTCGGGTCCCCGGCCGTCGAAGGCGCGGAGGGCTGCCGCGATCCCCGAGCGCCCGATCCAGTACGCACTGCCTGCGTCACCGAACAGGTGACCCCAGCCGTCGACGCGGCACACCCCGCCGCGGCCGACGCCGAGTGTGACCACGCCCGTCCCCACCGCGGTGACCGCACCGAACTCGTCGCGATTGGCGGCCAGATAGGCGGTCACCGAATCGTGGGCGAGCGCAACGGAAACGACGCCGACGCCGGCAAGTGCCTCGAGCAGGTCGACCGGGCGAGAGGCGTCGGGGGTCAGGCCGGACACCCCGGCCGCGATCACCGACCGGCCGACCGACTCATCGGCCGCCGGCTGGCCGGCCCCCGCGTCGAGGATGTCCCGCACCGTCGTGGCGATCTGCTCCACGACCGGCCGGTCGGTACGGATCGGCGGTGCCTCGTGGTCGGCGGCACCGCCGGCCGTCTCGATGCGGACGCGGGTACCGGTCTGGCCGCCGTCGATCAGGATGCGCGTCGCGCTGTCACCGGTGGGCATGGATCGCACGCTACCCGGGTGATCGCCGGCCTCGAGAGGGTCGCGCATATCGACGGCATCGTCGACCGCCGAGAGCACCTCGACGGCGTCGGCGGGATGTGCGGGGAGTCGACGCCGAGGCCGGGACGCACATGACACACTGGGCGCATGAGTGTGCGGCGCGGACTCGCGGTGAAGATCGGTTCGATCTCCTGGATGCCTCGGTTTCTCCCGCAGATCGTCAAGTGCGACAGCGTGATCCAATCGGTGTCGGGCAACCGGCTCAGCTTGCTCGACATCGGTGACCTGCCGAACATCACGATCCGGGTTCCGGGACGCAAGAGCGGCGCGATCCGGACGACGCAGCTCCTCGCCGCCCCGGACGGGTCGGACTGGCTGATCGCGGGGTCGTACTTCGGCGGCCCGAAGATGCCGGCGTGGGTGTTCAATCTCCGAGCTGCCGACGAGATCGAGATCGTCGTCCACGGCGAGGTGTCCGCAGCCGTGCCCACCGAACTGTTCGGCGCCGACCGGGACGCGGCCTGGCAGACACTGCGCACCGTCTGGCCCAACTTCGATCTGTACGAGCAACGCACCGACCGCCGTATCCCGGTGTTCCGGCTGCGGCCACTGACCTGATGCCGGTCAGCCGTCGGTGACGAACTCCGGTCGGCTGTCGGTGAGATCGACATGGCCCACGAGATACTGCTCGTCGACCGTCTCGACCCGCGGCCCGTCGGCGTCGTAGTCGGGGGTGTAGGACACCCGCCAGCGCACGGGTCCGACCACATCGACGACCCCCAGACCGGATCCGCTCCGAGTGCCCCTGTCCCCCGGTGCATCCGAACCCGGATCCCGGAGCAGATATCGCAGACCGGACAAGTCCCTCGGCGCGGTCCACCGCACACTGCCGTCGACCGCGGAGCGATACAGCCGTTGGGTGCAGCCCTCGACCTGCCGGCCCGCATCGGCGCGGCTCGACGCCGCACACGCGGTCAGGTGGGCCGACACCGCGTCGCTGACGGCCCCGGTGCCGGCGGCACTCAGCTCGCCGACGACCCGCACCGTCATGGGTGCTCGCGGCGTGGTCGGGTGATCGTCATCCGACGCGCGCGCGACGAAATCGGTGTCGCGGGAGCCCCAGCGCTGCGGTCCGGGGAACAGATGGACCGTGTCGCCCTCCTCGACCTCCGCACCGAAGAGCGTCGGCTGCACGACAGCCAGCGAGACGATCCGAACCGCGACCGCGCCGTCGACGACCGCCCACCCGTCGGCGACCCGCGTGGTCCGGATCTCGGTGTCGACCACCCGCGTCCCCATTCGGTACCGCGCCCGGACCTTCGCCTCCGGTTCGCCGTCGGCCGCAGGCTGCACCTCGATGTCGCCGAGAGGTGCGGCAGCGCGTTGTGCGCGCAGGACGTTGTCGGTCAGGAACCGCGCATCGGGACGCGGGTCGATCACGCCCAGAGCGGCGTCGGCGTCGGCGTCGGCAAGTGCATCGAGATAGGTGCGGACGGCGTCGGCCGGGGTGGCCGCCCGCTCGTCTTCGCGGGCCAGACCGACGACGAGCGCGGCTACCAGCACCATCGTCAGGACAACCGCCACGCCGCCGAAGACGATGATCCGTCTCCGGCGGCTCACCGGCGGCCTGTCCGTGGTCCGGCTGGAGCGATCAGGACTCCGAACCGGCCGCCGACCCGTTCCCGGTGAACGCCTCGGTGAGGCGGCCGGCGAGGATCTTCGCGAACTCGGCCGGGTCGTCGAGCTCGCCGCCCTCGGCGATGACGGCCATGCCGTACAGCAGCTTCGCGGTGGGCACGAGCTGCTCGTGATCACCCGCTCCGTAGGCCTTGTTCAGAGCGGCGACGAGTGGGTGATCGGGGTTGAGTTCGAGGGCCCGCTTGGACTTGGGGAACTCCTGCCCCGACGCCCGGTACAGCTTCTCCAGCTGCGGTGACATCGAGAACGTGTCACCGACGAGACATGCCGGCGATTCGGTCAGGCGCGAGGAGAGCCGCGTCTCGCTGACATCGTCGGAGAGGGTGCTCGTGAGCCACTCCAACAGATCCGCGTAGGTCTTGTTCTGCTCTTCCTTGGCGGAGTCGTCGGTGTCCTCGTCGTCACCCTCGAGGTCGACAGCACCCTTGGCGATCGACTGGAACGTCTTGCCGTCGAACTCCGCGCCCGCCGAAACCCACATCTCGTCGACGGGATCGGACAGGACGAGGACCTCGATCCCCTTGGCGCGGAACGCTTCCATGTGCGGCGAGTTCACGATCTGCTGACGCGATTCGCCCGTCATGTAGTAGATCGTGTCCTGACCGCTCTTCATCCGGCCGATGTAGTCGGCGAGTGTGGTCAGCTCATCCTCGGAGTGGGTGGTGGCGAACGACGACGCCTTCAGGAGCGCATCGCGGTTGTCCGGGTCGTTGACGAGCCCTTCCTTGAACACCCGGCCGAAGGCATCCCAGAAGGTGCGGTAGTCCTCGGGACGACCGGCGCGCATCTCGGTGACCGTCGAGATGACCTTCTTCGTCAGACGGCGACGGATGGCACGGATCTGACGATCCTGCTGCAGGATCTCCCGGGACACGTTCAGCGAGAGGTCGGCCGCGTCGACGACACCCTTCACGAAGCGCAGATACTCCGGCATCAGTTCGGCGCAGTCGTCCATGATGAAGACGCGCTTGACGTAGAGATGGATGCCGACCTTGCTGTCCCGCATGAACAGGTCGAACGGCGGCTGCGTCGGGATGAACAGCAGGGCCTGGTACTCGAAGGTGCCCTCGGCCTGCAGCGTGATGGTCTCCAGCGGCGAATCCCAGGCATGGGAGACGTGCCGGTAGAACTCCTGGTACTCCTCGTCGGTCACTTCCGAGCGCGACTTGGCCCAGAGCGCCTTCATCGAGTTGATCGTCTCCGGCTCGACGATCGTCGTCGTCTCCGGTGTCTTCGCCTCGCCCGCGTCCTCGGTGTCGGCGTCGGGGGTCTCCACCGGGACCGTCTTCTCGACGTTCATCCGGATCGGCCACGCGATGAAGTCCGAGTACCGCTTCACGAGCTGACGGAGCTTGGTCTGATCCGAATAGTCGTAGAGGTGGTCCTCGGTGTCGACGGGCTTGAGCGCCAACTTGACCGAGGTGCCCTGCGGCGCGTCGGGGACATCGTCGATCGTGTACGTGCCGTCACCGGTCGACTCCCAGCGGGTACCGGTGGTCTCCCCCGCCTTGCGGGTCACCAGGGTGACCTTGTCGGCGACCATGAACGTCGAGTAGAAGCCGATACCGAACTGGCCGATCAGTTCCTCGGCAGCCGCGTCGGACACCCCGTTCGCACGTGCCTCCGTGAGCGATCGGCGTAGTTCGGCCGTGCCCGAACGGGCCAGCGTGCCGATCAATCCGACGACCTCGTCACGGGTCATGCCGATCCCGTTGTCGGCGACGACCAGCGTCCGTGCCTCCGCGTCCGGGTCCAGGGTGATGTGGAGATCGGAGGTGTCGACGTCGAGGTCCTTGTCGAGCAGGGACTCGAGCCGCAGCTTGTCCAGCGCGTCGGATGCATTCGAGATCAACTCGCGCAGGAAGCTGTCCTTGTTCGAGTAGATCGAGTGCACCATGAGATCCAGCAGCTGCCGGGTCTCGGCCTGGAACTCGTGGACTTCGGGCTGAGCGCTCATCGCAGACCTCCATGTTCTGTTCTCGTGCACCGGGCGGCGGGGATCTGTCGCACCGGTGCGACACGTGGGGACGGACACCGACTTTACCGAGCGGTGGTGTGGCTACCCTGGGTCGGGGACCGACTAACCCGGGCGGCATCCGTGCCGGCCGGGAACGATCAGGAAGCCAGGTGGATGGGCACACCACGACTGCTGTTGGTGCACGCGCACCCTGATGACGAATCCCTGTGGACCGGCGGCCTGATCGCGCGTCACACCGACGCCGGCGGCGAGGCGGACCTCGTCATGTGCACCTGGACCGACGGCACGATCAGGCACCGCGAACTCGCCGACGCGGTGAACATCCTCGGGATGCCCCGCCCGCCGATCATGCTCGGCTATGCCGACGACCGGCGACCGGAGTCGGCCCCCGATGCGGAGCGGTTGTGCGACGCGTCGTTCGACGAACAGGTCCGCGCACTGACCCACCACATCCGCGCCCTGCAACCGGACATCGTGATCACCTACGACTCGCTGGGCGTCTACGGTCACCCGGACCACGTCCATGCCCATCGGCTCGCGTGCGCGGCCGCGGATGCCGCGGCGTCGACGAAGCTCTATCACCGCGCCGGGCCGGCCTGGCGGGTCCGTTCGTTGTACTTCGCCACGATCCCGGAATGGATGATGGACATCCTCGCGGAGAGCCTCTTCGCGGACATCCCGCGGGCGCAGTTGCCCGGGACGCCGGAGTCCGAGATCGACGTGGTCGTCGACGTGTCGGATCTCGCGGCCCGGAAGCGGGCCGCGGTCACCGCCCACCGTTCGGAGATCCCTCGCAGCCGGGCCATCTCGGGCTTCATGACGTTGCCCGACGACGTCCAGGAGAAGCTGCTCGGCGTCGAGTGTTACCAGCGGCGAGACCTCGTCCCCGGTGGGTGCGACCTGTTCTAGGACGGTCGACGAGTTACCCCGCGCCCGCAAACCCACCCCTTTTCCAGATTCTCACCGCGCTCGGACCGGGTGGGTTTACGGAAAAGGGGTGGGTTTGCCGGAATCACTCCGTATCCCCGAACGGTGTCACCGCTGATCGCAGACCGCTGGCCCGCTGCACGCGTCGATCGACCGCCGCGGCGAGGACCTCTGGCGTCCCGACGATCCGCACGCGCTCGCGGGCTCGGGTGATGGCGGTGTAGAGCAGCTCCCGGGTGAGCAACTCCGACCCCGGGGGAGGAAGGATCACCGTGACCTGCCGGAACTGACTCCCCTGGCTACGGTGGATCGTCATCGCGTGGACCGACTCCACGTCGGCGAGTTGCGTCGGGTGCAGCAGTCGGACAGATCCGCCCCGCCGGAAGGCGACCCGGACGGCGTCGGCTCCCTGCTTTCGGCCGTCGGGGTCGGCGATCACGACACCGGTGTCACCGTTGAACGTCGACGTCTGACGATCATTGGCGGTGACCAGGATCGGCTGTCCCGGATACCATCCGGTGTGCTCCGCGCCTGCGGTACCGAGCCACTCGGTGATCCTGGCCGACCATCCGCGGACGCCCGACGACCCTTCACGGTGCGCGCACAACACACGGTGGGTGTCGAGGGCATCGAGGGCGGCTTCGGCATCGGCGTCGCGGGCAGCCGTTCGAAGGGCCCTACCCCACTCGACGACATCAGCACGCACGTCGTCGAGGTCATCGGCTGACACGAGCTCGACGTTCGGAACGTCATCCGCGGTCACGAGTCTCACCACCTCGTCGGCGTCGCCGGAATTCACGGCGGCGGCGACCCGAGAGATGCCACCGCCGAACCGGAACTGCCGCCGCAGGGTAATGACGCCGTCGGCGAGGCGATCCGTGTCGGCCGGGTCCAGGTCTTCGCCGGCCGGACCCACCGCTTCCAGCGCGGCCTGCGACGCCCTCACCGCAGCGTCCGAGTCCGCCTGCACCCCGATGACATCGGTCCGTTCGACGAGGTCGGCCAGCACCGCACCCGCCTCGACCGACGCGAGCTGATGCGGGTCACCGACGAAGATCACGCGCGCGTCGGGCCGGACCGCGTCGAGCAGCCGGCTCATCGCGGTCATCGACAGCATGGATGTCTCGTCGACGACGATCACATCGTGCGGCAATGTACGCCCGCGGCCATACCTCGGGTTGGCTCCCGGGCGCCAGCCGAGCAGCGAGTGCAGGGTGATGGCGTGCGCCGTGACCGGCACCGTCGACTCCGCCTCCACCGAGGCCTGCAACTGGGCGGCTGCCCGGCCGGTGGGCGCACACAGTCCGATCCGGAGGCCGGGGCCCTGCAGCGCGTCGAGTACGGCGAGAATGCGTGCGACGGTGTAGGTCTTGCCGGTGCCCGGACCGCCCGCCAGGACGGTCGTCCACCGGGTCGCGGCGACCGCGGCGGCGAGCTTCTGCAGCCGGCCGTCCTCCGGCGAGGTGTACACGGCGGCGATCGCGGCGCGCAGGGCGTCGGCGTCGACGGCCGGTGACGTCTGTGCGCGGCGGGCCAGCGTGTCCCGGATCGTCTGCTCCTGCCGGAAGTACTTCTGGAGATAGACCAGCGGCCCGTCGACGGACTGCCGTACGACCAACGGACGCAACGGACCCGCCTCGCTGCCGGCCACGAGCGGACTCTCCAGCAACGCGTGGAGCATCGCATCCGACGACGGGACCGTGAGATCCGGGCTGGTCTCGCCGGCCAGGTCACCCAACCGGTCCAGTGCCAGGCACGTCGAACCCAGCCGCACCGCGCGTACCGCGAGCGCGGCGCCGAGGCGCGCGGTCTCGGAGACCGGTTCGGCGCACATCGCCACGAGCCGATCGGTGATGTGCACGTCTGCCGCGGCCAGCACACCGGCCTCGTTCCACTCGGCGAGCACACCGGTGGCCCACTCAGTCACCTGCACATCGGAAGTGGACATCAGGATGCTCCCGCCAGCGCGTCGGACAGCGCGATGATCAGCTCTGCGGGCAGGTCCCACTCGAACACGCCGCAACCGGGCGGAGTATCCGGACCGGCCATTCCGCGTACGAAGTGGTACTGCACCGGACCGAGATGCCGGACCGGATCGTAATCCTGTACGCGCCATCGCAGATATCTGTGCAGCGCAACGGAATACAGCATCGCCTGCAGTGGGTAGTGGGCCGCGGTCATCTCGCCCGCCATCGCCTCGGTGTCGAAATCCTCGACGAGGAGGTCGCCCGGACGGATCCGGTTGGTCTTGTAGTCGACGACGACGTAACGCCCGTCCGGGGTGCGCAGCACCGAGTCGATGCTGCCCGTGAGGAACCCGCGGAGTTCTCGGGCGGGGAGTTCGCGCAGGTGATCGGCGTAGTCCCGCAGCGGATCCCCGCCGGGCAGATACCGGTCCAGGAGCTCGGCGAACCGCCCGGGGGTCGCCCCACCGCCGCCGGATGTGCGGTCGGCCGGTCCCAGCGGGAGCTCGAAGTCGAGCTCGGCGAGCCGATCGCCCGGTTCGACACCCCAGAGGTCGCCGAATCCGAGTGGGGTGGTGAGAACGCCCACCAGTGCGGTGACCAGCACATCGGCGTCGATGTCGGCCGGCAGGACCCCCAGGGCGCGTGAACAGAGCTCGCGCACATGGGCGTTGATGTCGGGCGCCGAGGTGTCGACATACTCGAGGACCTCGTGCACCAGGGTTCCGAACGCCGCACCGTAGGGCAGCCCGTTCATCAGCGACGGCGTTCCGGCCCGGTCGGCGTCCGGATTCGTCTCGTCGACCTCGGTCGGATCGGCGACCGGCTCGTCGGTCAGAATGTCCTCGGTCGGTTCGCTGCCGGTGGTGACGACCGGGCCGGCGGGCGCACCGGGTGCGCTGTGCGCGACGTCGGCGACGATGGCCGAGTACGACGTCCGACGCCATTCCTGATCGATGCCACGCCGAAACCGTGCCACCCCGAGGGTTGCGGCCTCCCCCTCGGACCGCGGCGGGGCCGCCACCGCGGCTGCCTCGATCCGGCCGGCGGGCTCGACAGAGATCGCCGCGTCGCGTTCGGCCAGGGCGCGAAGCTCGCTCACGCAGGTGGGGTCTTCGTCCGGAATGGGCACATCAGAGGCGACGGACCACACCGATTCGCCGGTCTCGGAAGGGATCCGCGTCGCGGTGCCGCGGCCGAAGATCAGGCGGTGCAGCGGCCCGCTCGTGGTGTTCATCGACGGCGCCCACCACGCGACGACCTGCGACTGCGCCCGCGTCAGGGCCACGTAGAGCAATCGGAGATCCTCACCGGCGGTCTCTTCCGCATAGCGTTTGCGCCGGGCCGCGCGTCCGGGGGCCTGCCCACCGCCGACATCGAGACGCCGCGTACCCGATTCGTCGTGGTAGGTGATGTTGCCGCGGTCGCCGATCCACGTCCCGTCCCAGCCGTAGGGAACGTAGACGATCGGGAACTGCAGCCCCTTGCTGGCGTGCACGGTCATGATCTGGACTGCCTGGGTGTCACGGTCGAGCCGGCGGCTCTGATCCTCGTACCGTTGCCGCGCGGACGTGTCCGCGATCCGCTCGGCCAGCCACTCCACGAGGGCGCTGAGTCCCGCCGAGGTCTCCACGACGTGCTTGTTGCACAGCGCGGACACCTGCAGCAGATCGGTGAGGATGCGTTCCCCGTTCTCGGTGGCCAGCACCCGAGCCGCGACCCCATGCGCGTCGAGGAGCCGCTGCGCCATCGCGGCGAACCCGCCTTGGACAAACACTCTTGCAAGCGAGGACATCTCGGCGCCGAGCTCGGCGATCGCCGGTTCACCCGCGGTCGCCACCTGCTCGGTCGACCAACCGAGGAGTGTCGTGAGTGCGGCCAGCCGCACCCGGTCGGCGCGGGAGGGCTGTTCGATGGCGCGCATCACCCACAACCAGTGCTGGGCCGCGGTCGTCGAGAACACGTTGACCCCCGAGCCGATGACCGAGTTGATGCCGCGCGCGGCCAGTTCGCGCTGCAACGGCTCGATGGTGCTGTTGAGCCGCACGAGGATCGCGATGTCGCCAGGGTCGACCAGGCGAGAGACTCCGTCGACCTCGAGCCGAGCCCTCTGGGCCAAGGTGTGCGCGATGTCGTCGGCGACGTCGACCGCGATCCGGGCGCGGACGTCCTTCACCGAGGGCAGGTTGTAGGAATTGCGGGTGGAGAAGTCGTTGCGCAGGAACGCACGGATCCGCAACGGTGGCCGGTCGTCCAGACGGCTCCCCGCGTGCGCAGCGGAGACGGGATGCACGACGATGCCCGGATGTCCCAGCGCGGCTTGGCCATACAGATGACCGAGGGCGTCGACCAGGGCGCCGTCGGATCGGCGGTTCACGTCGAGCGCCTGGAGGGTGTCGGCGGAGGACACCGCGGCGAGGTAGCTGAGGACCTCGGCACCGCGGAATCCGTAGATCGACTGTTTGGGATCGCCGACGAGGATGAGGCGGCGGTGTCCGTGGAAGCAGCGGCGCACGATCTCCCATTGCAGCGGATCGGTGTCCTGGAACTCGTCGACCAGGACGACGGTGAAGGTGTCGCGGATTCGGCGGCACGCGCGCTCGCCGACCACCGGGTCGGTCACGATCCGGTGCAGGATGGCCTGCAGGTCGTCGTAGGTCCGCACGCGCGCATCGCGTTTCCGGGTCTCGACGATGCGGCGGACCGCGGACGCGAAACTCACCCGGCGGGCGGCGACGGCGTCAGCCCCCGGCCCATCGGTCGACTCGGACTCGTCCGGCGCCAGCGCGACCGACGCCTGACGCACCGCGTCGCGGGCGATGGCGCGGGCCTCGGCGAAGTCGAACTCCGGTGTGTCACTGGCCCAGAATCCTCGCAGGTACAGGTCCAGAGCCACCTCTTCGGTGAGCTCGTCGACCTCTTCGACGATCGAGTAGACCAGTTCACGCTCACCGAGAAAGCCGAGCGCCTCCAGCATGCGGTTGCAGAACGTGTGGGTGGTCGCGATCGTCGACGCGTCGAAGTCGCTCAGGGCGCGGGCCAGATTGTGGCGGCGCGCGGCCACCTCGGCCGGAGATCCCTGCGCCAGCATCTGCAGCAACGCGTCGTGGTCGGGCACCGGTCCGGTCCGGCCGAGCCCGTCGAGCAACTCCCGCACGCGGTCTCGCATGCGTTCGCGCAGTTCGGCGGTCGCGGCCCGACTGAACGTCACGAGCAGCATCTCCGAGATGGGAACCCCCTCGGCGATGTGCCGGGCGGCGAGACCGACGATCGCGTAGGTCTTCCCGGTGCCCGCGCTCGCCTCCAGAACCGTGGTGTGGTCCGGCAGGTCGGCGGTGATGTCGAAGGTGGCCGGGCGTCTCATGTGCCCTCCCGGTGCTGATTGAGCGGCACCCACACGGTTCGAGCCAGGCCGGCGAACAGCGGCTCTCCCTCGGTCATGGCCAACTCGACACCGCCGATGGTTCGTTGCTCGGCTGCCGGGTCGTCGAGGAGGTCGTCGAACTCGACATCGGCCAGTACGTCTCCTCCGAAGGCTAGCTTCACGTAGGGGTCGTTGGCGGGACCGAACTTGTCGTCGAAGGTCCTGCGGGCATTGGCCAGCGAGAAGGTGCTCCGCCGGCCGGGACCGTCGTTCTCGACGAAAGTGCACGCCGGTTCCAACGGCAGCGGCAGCGGGCGACGCAGACCCTCGTCGCGCAGTCGGACGAGGTCGTGGAGCAGCGAGACCGGATCCTCGGGACGCCGGAGCCTGACGGTGCTGGTCCCACCGCCCCGTGCGGCACGCCCGACCAGGACCGCCGACTCGACCGGTCGGGCTTCGGGGTTGCCCTGAGTCGCCGCGGCGGCGACCGCGAGGAGCGTGATCCAGCCACTGAGTTGCTGTTTGGCCTTGAGTTTGGAATAGGTCGCCCGTACCACCGCGGCCGGTCCGGTGTCGCCGAACACGTCGCCGACCGTGCCATGCACCCGGCGTCCGTCGGGCAGGCGGACCAGGACGTCGAGGGTTCTGGGAGTCCCCGACCGCAACGGCTCGACGACGCCGTGCAAGCGGGTCACCGCCCGCGAGATCGCGCGGAGCTCGCGGGTACCGAACGCGAACGGCGGCAGGGTGCCGCGCCGGAGTTCGGCCGCTTCGCAGTCCGCGATCGACACCCCGGTCAGCATCCGGGACAGGAACCGATCGCCGATTCCCCACTTGTCCAGCGGTTCCAGTTCGACGTCGAGCTGGTCGTCGTGCGGCCGGTCGTCGTCGGGAATGCGGGCACCGAGTCGTTGCCGGACGAACGCGACGATCGGATCCACGTGGAAATCGATGAGCGTCGCGAGGTCGATGTCCTCGGTGTCGAAAGTGCGTTCCGGCGCGGGCAGTACCTCGTGCGCGGCAACCACCGGACGCTGCGACGGCTCGCGCAACGCCTCGGCGCCGGCGAGCATCGACGCATCGTGGCTGAACGGTCCCGGAATGCCCGGCACCCCACCGGGAGTGAAGTTCCGCGCATCGAACCCGTGCAGAGAGTGCCGACGGAGAACGCTGGTGCCGGTCAGGCCGGTGAGGGTGTCCGTGAGTTCGCTGACGACCACGGCGGGCGGGATCCGCCGGCCCGACACCGGATCGGCACCGCTGTAGAAAACCAGGAGTGCGTCCTGCGCCGCGCAGATCGCGTCGAGGAAACACTGCCGGTCCTCGTCCCGCGGGTTACGCTCCCCCACCAGCGGATCGACGCCGAGGACGTCGTCTCCGTCGATGCGCTGCACACGCGGGAAGACCTCCGCGTCCACACCGAGGAGCACGATCACCCGATGCGGCACCGAGCGCATGGGCACCATCGTGCAGACGGTGAGTTCTCCGGTGCGGAAGTTCGAGCGCGTCGGCCGGCCCGCGACCAGAGCCGCCAACAGGTCCCGCACGTCTGCCAGGCGCAGTACCTCCTCCGGCTCGACCGGCCGGGTGTCGCCGAAGGCCTCACTCAGCATCCGGATGGCCTGCGCGCGTTGCCAATCGTCGACGGGCTCGGTCGCCGTGAGAGAGGAGACGGCATCGATGAGCGTCTCCGCCCAGCGGTGCGCGGGCGCGGCTTCCCGCAGTTCGGCCAGCACGCGTCCGAGGCGGGAGAGGAACTCGTCGAACCGGCCGACGAGGTCGATCCCGGTGCTCTCGACGCCGGCCAGCGGGAGTGCGGTGCCGAGCCATTCATCGTCGGACTCCTCGGCGACGACGCCGAGGGAGATGCGATCCAGGCCGGCATCGAAGGTGCCCTGACGGAAGCGTTCGAGACCGTACCGGGCCCGTTCGGCGACGCCCAGACCCCAGCGGACATTGCTGTGCGCCAACCATTCCCGGATGAGGTCGAGGTCGTCGTCGGTCATCGCGAATCGTGTTCGTACCGGCGGGGCCCCGAGGAGGTCGACGACATCACCGGCGGTCACGCGTCCCGCGGCCAGCTCGACGACCCCGACGATCACGTCGAGGATCGGGTTGACGTGACGGATTCCGCGGTCGGCCAGCCGAACTCGGAGGTCGAAGGCCGGATGCGGCAGTCCCGCCTGACCGAACGCACCACGGATCAGGGGCGCGAAGGTCTCGACATCGGGACACATGATGAGGACGTCGCGCGGCTGCAGCTCGGGATCGTCGGCGAACAGATGCAACAACCGATCCCGCAGCACCTCGATCTGGCGCTCGGGTCCGTGACAGGCGTGCACCTCGACCGACCGGTCCGCGACTGCCGACGACGATGCGAGGCCACCGTGCGCGATGCCGACGGGGCCGGAATCACCTGAGGAGTCGGTGACGTCGGGCGCAGGGTCGAGGTCATCGCGGATCCCCGACTGGACCGCGTGTAGCGCCGAATCCGCGACCACCGGCTGCCGCGGCGGATGGTGGACGTCCCGATCCACGATCGGGGCAAGCCGCAACTGCAGTTCCTGTAGATCCCGGGAGAGGCCGGCCAGCAACGGGTTTCGCAGTTCGGGGAGCTCGCGTTCCCCGCGCCTCGGCGGAACCCCCTCGTGGGCATCGCGGTCGACGAGGGCTCCGAGTTCGTCCCACAGGCGCGGACTCGGATGCGGAACGAACAGGTGGACATCATGGTGGACGGCCGCGGCGGCGGCGATCTGACGGAACGACTCGGTGATCCGCGTCGGCCCGAACACCGACAGTCGTTCCGGCAACCCGCCGGCCGCGGGGTCGGCGCGGAGGCGATCGCAGACGGCGGCGAGATCCTCCGCGGGATGCGGTCGGCCGATCTCCTCGCGGACCGCACGCCAGAACGCCGGCTGCCAGGCGAGGTCATCCCGCAGTGGTCGACCGGCGCCGTCGAGGTCGTCACCGGCGGCCCAGTCGGCGATCAGGGACGGCCGCGACCGCCCGTACCGGTCGAACAGTTCGGCCAGATGCCGCGCAGTGGCGTAGCGGCGTCCGATCCGGGGCGAGGAGGCATCGCCGGCTCCGATGTGCCGCGCGATGACGTCCAGAGCGGGATCGTCGATCCGGTCGTCGAGGACGCGCAGCACCGGCCACGTCAGCTCGGTCGCGCGCCACGGGTCGTCCGGCGCCGTGAGCGAGGCGGCGGTGTTCAGACGGGTTCCGCCGAGCACCGCGGCGCCGATCGCGTCCGCCAGACGGGACGGCCCGGTGAAGTCGATGTTGGCGGCGATACCGTCGCCGCCGGCACCGGTCCCCAACCGCCGTGCCAGATGCTGGGCGAGCCACCGCTCGACCCCGGCGGCGGGGACCGACACGATCTCCGGACGCATCGGATCGTCCAGCGGATGCGTCAGGACGTCGGCCAGGGCGTCGGCCAGCGTGTCGGTGCGTTCGGCGCGGTGGAGGATCAGCATCGGAAGGGTGTGCCCGTCGGGCGCGGGCCGGTCAACCCGCGACGTCCGGCCGGGGTGTGTGGAACCGCACCGGTTCCCCGAGCCGTGCCGACAGAAGTCCCCGGGCGTCGTCGGGAATCGGGGTCGGTCGGCCGGTGTCCGGGTCGACGACGACCATCGTGGTCTCGGCGGTGGCGCACAACGTCCCGGACTGGTCGAACAGGCGCAGGGCCATGACGAACGACGACCGGCCGACGCGTCCGATGCACGTGCGGACGTGCACGGGGTCGGGCGAGTAGTGGACGGGAGCGGAGAACTCGATGTCGTGGCGGACGACGAGGAACGAGAACCGCCGCGGGCGGTCGGGCATCCATTCGATGAACGAACGCACGCGGCTCTCCTCGAAGATCCGGGAGATCTGCACGTTGTTGATGTGGTTGTTGATGTCCATGTCACCCCACCGCAGCGCAACCGGGACGTCGAGGTGATAGTCGGGCCCGGCAGAACCGGCTGCGTGCCCGTCGGGATCGAGGGCGTCGGGATCGAGGGCGTCTGGGTCGAGGGCCACGGCGCAGATCTTAGTGCGGGACACGCGTGCGGCGAACTGCCGGAGTCACCGACGGCCAGACCGTAGACTCACTCGCCGGGGGTCAGAACCACAGGCGAATCGGTGCGCGCACCCCCGGCGCGCGGTGAGGGGCTCGGGTGAACATCGACACGGTACGGGCTCGGCTGCGCCCGGTGTCCGCCGTCGATGTCGACGAGCTCGTGCACCTCGACAGTGATCCCGAGGTCATGCGCTATGTGAGCGGCGGTGCGGCCACCCCGCGCGCCGTGATCGAGGACTGGATGCTCCCCCGTGCCGAGACCGAGCGTCGCAAGTACGGCACCGGCACCTGGATTCTCTGCGACCCCGCCACGACCGCTTTCCTCGGCTGGATCTCGCTGCGCACCCCACGGCACAGCTGCCGGGCCGAACTCGAACTGAGCTACCGCCTCCGCCGCACGGTGTGGGGTCGCGGGCTGGCGACCGAGGCGGCGTTCGCCCTCGTCGCCTTCGCGTTCGACCACCTCGGGACCGAACGGGTCTTCGCCAGCACCGTCGCCCGCAACGCGTCGTCGCGGCGGGTGATGGAGAAACTGGGCATGACGCTCTGCGCGATCCACCTCTGCGACGATGCCGCCGACTCGGCCGACCTGCTGACCATCCACCCGGACCGGGACCGCTCCGAGGTCGAGTACGAGATCCTTCGCGCCGACTGGCAGCAGCGATCGCAGCGCTGGTCGTCGGCCGGCGGTCTCACCGCGTGAGCACAACACCCCTCTGGCCGCGCCCATCGGATCATCATTGACTACCGTTGAGAACATGCACGGTCGTACTCCGGCCCCGGCGCTGCACCGTCACCTCGGGTAGCGCCCCCACCCGGTCCGCCGAAGTCCCGCACGACCGTCGCCCAACGACGTAGAAGGAGATGTCTGGAGATGAGCAGCCCCGCCGTCCAGGCCCCCACTGGAGCAGCCACGACCCGCCGGAAAGTCGTCATCATCGGGTCCGGCTTCGGCGGATTGTTCGCCGCCCAGCGACTGGCCAAGGCCGATGTCGACGTGACGCTGATCGCCAAGACCACGCATCACCTGTTCCAGCCGATGCTCTACCAGGTGGCGACCGGCATCGTCGCCGAGGGCGAGATCGCGCCGGCCACCCGCGTCGTCCTGCGCAAGCAGAAGAACACCGCCGTGCTCATGGGCGACGTGTACGACATCGACCTGGATGCCAAGACCGTCACCTCCCGGTTGCTCGAACGGATCACGGTCACCCCGTACGACGACCTGATCGTGGCCGCCGGCGCCGACCAGTCCTACTTCGGCAACGACCACTTCGCCGAGTTCGCACCCGGCATGAAGACCATCGACCACGCCCTCGAGCTGCGCGGCCGCATCCTCGGCGCCTTCGAGCAGGCCGAGTTGTCCCACGACCCCGCCGAGCGCGCCAAGCTGCTGACCTTCGTGGTCGTCGGCGCCGGCCCCACCGGGGTCGAGCTGGCCGGGCAGATCGCCGAGATGAGCGACAAGACGCTCAAGGGCGCGTTCCGCAACATCGACCCGACCGAGGCCCGGGTGATCCTGCTCGACGCCGCACCGGCCGTCCTGCCGCCGTTCGGTCCGAAGCTCGGCGGCAAGGCCGCGGAGCGGCTCGAGCGGATGGGTGTCGAGATCCAGCTCAACGCGATGGTCGTCGACGTCGACTACGACGGTCTGGTCGTCAAGGAGAAGGACGGCACCACCCGCCGCATCGAATCACAGTGCAAGGTCTGGTCGGCCGGCGTGCAGGCCAGTCCGCTCGGACAGCAGCTCGCCGAACAGTCCGGCGTCGAACTCGACCGCGCCGGACGGGTGAAGGTCCTGCCGGATCTCACGATCCCCGGCCATCCCGAGGTGTTCGTGGTCGGCGACATGATGGCGGTCGACGGCGTGCCGGGCGTCGCACAGGGCGCGATCCAGGGCGGTCGCTACGCGGCCGACGCCATCAAGGCCGAGCTGAAGGGCCAGACCCCGGACCAGCGCAAGCCGTTCAGCTACTACGACAAGGGTTCGATGGCGACCATCTCGCGGTACTCCGCGGTGATGCAGGTCCCGATCCCGGGCATCAAGAAGACGTTCGAGACCGAGGGCTACTTCGCCTGGCTCGGCTGGCTCGCGCTGCACCTCGTGTATCTGGTCGGGTTCCGCAACCGGTTGAACACGCTGATCAACTGGTTCTTCGCGTTCACCACGCGCGGTCGATCGCAGCTCGCGGTGACCGAGCAGCAGGTGTATGCGCGAACCGCGATCGGCCAGCTGTCCGCCCTGGAGAAGGCCGGCACGACCTCGGAGTCAGAACCCGCGAAGACCGACGCCGGGACCGTGGACTCGGGTTCGACCGGCCCCGGGACCACCGGGTCGGTACCCACCGAGGGTAAAGACGCCGACGGCAACGAATCCGAGGCCGAGGCCAGCTGACCCTCCGCGGCCTGCTGACCGCGGAGGGCTACGGCGCCACGGCCAGTGCGTCGAGCTCGAGGTCGTCGGCCAGCCGGCGCGCAGCGCTGACCGACGCCCCTAGCGCACTGGTCAGGCTGGCACCACCGGCCAGCTGGAGGCGCGCGGCGAACTCGGTCGCGTGCACCACCCCCGGCCGATTGTCCGGGTAGCGGAAGACGCTGCTCGCCGCGCGGTGGCCGGCAGCTGCGGCCGGTGTGCCGTGACCCAGCCGCAGCCGATGCGCCAGCACCACCTCGCCGTCGGTGTCCACGCGCAGTCCCCCTGTCCAGGTGCCCGCCCGATCACGGTCGGCCAGCGTCGTGTCCGTCATCGTGGCCGCCCGGCCGATCTGCACGTGTTCGTGCAGATCGAGGGTGGCGCCGGACGCGAGACCGACCGCGATGTCGGAGTGGTGGACCGAGCCGCCGGCGACCACGGTCGGCTGCGGATCGACGCGCAGACGGCCGCCGTCGCCGACCAGGATCTCCCACCGGGCCGACGAGTCCACACGGTCGCGGGCCGGTAGTGCGATGGTCGCCGCGACGCTGCCCACCCGCAAATGCGCACCGGGTTCGACCTCGATGCGGACGACGATCTCGTCACCGCCCAGCGGCGTCGCGGCCGTACCGATGAGCTGCACGTGGCCGGGAGCGGTGACCCGCACGCCCAGTCCCCCGACCGCCCGGTGACGCACGCCGCGGTCGACCGTGGCGACGATGTCGACCTCGGTGCGCATGGTCACCCGGCGACGACCGGGGCCGCCAGCTGAGTCCGGACCCACGCCAGCACGTCGGTCGCCGCGGGATCCTCCGTCAGCGAGATCATCGCGGTCTGGCGGCCGTCACGGACCTTCGCCGCGTCGCGGCGCATGACCTCGAGGTCGGCGTTGACGCGTTCGGCCAGATCGATCTTGTTGATCACCAACAGGTCCGAGAACGTGACGCCGGGGCCGCCCTTGCGGGGGACCTTGTCGCCGCCGGCGACGTCGATGACGAAGATCTGGACGTCGATGAGCCCGGTCGAGAAGGTGGCGGTGAGGTTGTCGCCGCCGGACTCCACGAGGATCAGGTCCAGCGGCGGGTTGGCCTCGACGAGATCGTCGATGGCGTCGAGGTTGGCGGTGATGTCGTCGCGGATGGCGGTATGGGGGCATCCGCCGGTCTGGACGGCGGTGATCCGCTCGTCGGGCAGAACGGCGTTGCGGCGCAGGAAGTCGGCATCCTCGGTCGTGTAGATGTCGTTGGTCAGCACGGCCACCGACAGCTCGTCCCGGAGCTGTCGGCACAACGCGGCCACCAGCGCGGTCTTGCCGGACCCGACCGGGCCGCCGATGCCGATGCGCAGGGCCTCACCGGGTTCGCGCTTGCGGCGCGGCCGGTCGTGGTCGTGGGTGTGCGGCTGCCCGTCGATGAGATGCGGGGGCATGAGGACTCCTCTCGGTTCGCGACGTGCGGCTGCGCGAGGTCGCGGGATCAGGACATGAAGAGCGGCATCGGTTGCCGCTCATGACGTTCGGCGAATATGTCGAGGACCGGGTCGGACAGGTCCGCCAGACCGACCGCGGCCTCGGCGGCGACTCGTTCGCATTCGGCGCCGAGCTCGGCGATCATGATCGACACGTCGGCGGGGTCGAGTGCGAGCAACCGCTGACCGGCGGTCGCCGACCCGCTCATCGTGGTGTAGACGAGGATCAGCGCGGTGTGGAATCCCGACAGGGAGGACACCGCGCCGATGGACCCGCTGATGACCGGAAGGTGCGTCGACGGCCGGTGGGCCGACCAATCGGTGTCCGGCCACATCCGGCGTGCCAGCCGCACCATGCCGCGCCCTTGCGCCAGCGAGGCCTTCCGAGCGGCGGATGACGGTGTGCGGGCGTCGGTCTCACGTTGCGCGCGGGGCACCTCGAGTACGCCGTCGGCCACCGCGGCCGCCACCGAGGCCGCGACCAGACCGCTCGTGGTCACCCGGCGGTACAGAAAGGCCGCGAGATCGCCTGCGGTGCGGATGAATCCGTCGGCGATCGCCTGTTCGACACCGCCGGAGTGCACGTGCCCGCCCACCGGCAGCCGGGAATCCGCCAGCGCGAGCATCATCGCCAGCGGCGCGGAGGTGACCGTGGTCGTGTCGTCGGAACGCATCAGAACAGGAAATACCGTTGCGCCATGGGGAGTTCGGCGACTGGTTCGGACTCCCACACCTCACCGTCGACCGTCACGGTGAACGTGTCGGGATCGACCTCGATCGTCGGGCATGCGTCGTTGTTGATCATGTCGGCCTTGCCGACACCCCGGGTGTTCTTGACCGGGACCAGCCTGCGGTCGACCCCGATCCGGCCCGCGAGGTCTGCGTCGGCCCCCGGGGCCACGAAGCTCACCGACGTCGCGGCCGCGAGTTTCGGTGCGGCGCCGAACATCGGCCGCGGGAAAACGGGCTGCGGCGTGGGGATCGACGCGTTGGCGTCGCCCATCGCCGCCCAGGCGATGGCGCCGCCCTTGATGACCAGATCCGGCCGGATCCCGAAGAACGCGGGATCCCACAGCACCAGGTCGGCGAGCTTGCCGACCTCGACCGAACCGATCTCGTCGTCGAAGCCGTGCGCGCGCGCCGGGCAGATCGTGTACTTCGCGACGTAACGCCGTGCACGATTGTTGTCGGCCCGGCCGTCACCGGGAAGTGACCCGCGTTTGCGTTTCATGACATGCGCGGTCTGCCAGGTTCGCAGCACGACTTCGCCGATGCGGCCCATCGCCTGCGAATCCGACCCGATCATCGAGATGGCACCCAGGTCGTGCAGGAGGTCCTCGGCGGCGATCGTGGACGGACGGATCCGGCTCTCGGCGAAGGCGAGATCTTCCGGCACGGTCGGGTTGAGATGATGGCACACCATCAGCATGTCGAGATGCTCGTCGAGCGTGTTCACCGTGTGCGGGCGAGTCGGATTCGTCGAGGACGGAAGCACATTCGGATAGGCCGCGACCGTGATGATGTCCGGCGCGTGACCACCGCCCGCTCCCTCGGTGTGGTAGGCGTGGATGCCCCGGCCCGCGATCGCCCCGAGCGTGGTCTCCACGAATCCCGCCTCGTTCAGGGTGTCGGAGTGCAAGGCGACCTGGACGCCGGTCTCGTCGGCCACCCGCAAGCAGGCGTCGATGGCCGCGGGCGTACTGCCCCAGTCCTCGTGAAGCTTGAAACCCGATGCGCCCGCCCGGATCTGCTCGTGCATCGACTCGGCGCTGACGGTGTTGCCCTTGCCGAGGAGCGCGATGTTCATCGGCCAGTGATCGGTCGCGGCGAGAATCGATGCCAGGTGCCAGGCGCCGGGCGTCACGGTGGTCGCCTTGCTGCCCTCGGCCGGCCCCGTCCCGCCACCGACCACGGTCGTGATCCCGTTGCCCAGCGCCTCGTCCATGATCTGGGGACAGATGAAGTGCACGTGGCAGTCGATGGCGCCGGCGGTGACGATCTTGCCGTTGCCGGCGATGATCTCCGTCGATGGTCCGATGACCAGGTCCGGATGCACCCCGTCCATGGTGTCGGGGTTGCCCGCCTTACCCATCGCGACGATGCGGCCGTCCCGGATCCCGAGGTCGGCCTTGATGATTCCCCAGTGGTCGAGCACGACGACACCGGTGATGATCGTGTCGGGGGCACCGTCGGCGCGAGTCGCCCGGCTCTGTCCCATCGACTCGCGGATCACTTTGCCGCCGCCGAAGACCGCCTCGTCCCCGGCGCGCCCGGGCCCACCCGAGAGGTCGTCGGTGACCTCGATGAGCAGGTCGGTGTCGGCGAGCCGGATCAGATCGCCCGTGGTCGGGCCGAACAGTTGCGCGTAGCGGTCGCGTCCCAGGATGGCCATGCGTCACTCACTCTCGTCGCTGCGGACGGCGTCGACCGGACCGCAGGCACCGGGGGGATCGAGGGTGATCCCGTACACCTCCCGGGTGCCGCCGAGCGGGACGAGACCGACGGTCGTCTCGATACCCGGCTCGAACCGCACGGCCGTGCCGGCCGGGATGTCGAGCCGGCGGCCATGTGCGCGGACACGGTCGAAGACGAGTGCGTCGTTCGACTGCGGGAAGTGCACGTGACTGCCGACCTGCACGGGGCGGTCACCGGAGTTGACGACACGGAGCTCCACGGCGTCGACGCCCGCGTTGAGTTCGATGGTCCCCTCGACGGCGATGACCTCGCCCGGCACGATCGTCGATCGCGGGCCGGTGGAATGAGTACCCGGCATCTCGGTCCTCTCTGGAATGCTGCGGTTCGGTGAACGGGACGGGGTCCGGCAAGGACCGACCCGCCACTGGTCTCGATCGACGACTCTCAGGCGATCGGGTCGTGCACGGTCACCAGCTTGGTGCCGTCGGGAAAGGTCGCCTCCACCTGGACGTCGTGCAGCATCTCCGGCACACCGTCCATCACGTCGTCGCGCCGGAGCACCTCGCGTCCCGAGGTCATCAACTCGGCCACCGAACGGCCGTCGCGCGCGCCTTCGAGGACGTGGTCGGTGATCAGAGCCACCGATTCCGGGTGATTGAGCTTCAGACCTCGTGCCTGTCGCCGGCGGGCCAGTTCGGCCGCGTAAGAGATCAACAGCCGTTCTTGTTCATGCGGCGACAATCGCACCGGGAGCGCTCCTCGAAAGTGTTCGGCCGGACGGTCGTCTCGAATGGGTCCGGCCGGGCAGTACGAGTCATCCTGCCATGCCGGGGCGGGGTCGGCGCGCCGAGCCGCCCGGGGGTGACGCGGGCCTCAGCGGCCTACTTGACCTCGATGTTCTGCAGTCGCACCTGAGACTTGGCCAGCAGCGCGCCGTCCTGGTCGACCATGTCGACGGCCCACAACTGCTGACGTCGGCCCCGGTGGATCGGAGTCGACGTCGCGGTGACGGTGCCCGCGCGGACCGACCGGAGGAAGTCGGTGTTGTTGTTCACCCCGACGGCGGTCCCACCGATCCCGGAGTCCTGCAGCCACAGGAAGCCACTCATGCTCGCGACGCTCTCGCCGACCGCGCAGTAGACCCCGCCGTGCACGATCCCGAACGGTTGATGGTGACTCTCGGTGATCTCCATCGTGGCCACGATCCGGTCAGGACCCGCCTCGACGACTTCGAGGCCCAGGACGCCGTCGAGGCCCTTGCCGAATGAATCCCGGAGAACACCGTCCGCACTGTTCGCAGTCATGCCGTCAACAGTCGCATGCGGCTCCGTGCGTCGCGACAGCGGTCGGCTCGCGCCCGGGAGGCCGCCGGGAACACGGGACACACCCTCCGACGTTGTCCCCCGTAGATACCGGAAGGCCCCGCACCTCTGGGAGATGCGGGGCCTTCCGTGCCGTGGACCGGGGGTCTCTGCAGCCCTCAGGACTCTCGCGCGGTCCGACGTGACACTTAATGTAGGCTAGCCTTACCAACGTGTCAAGCGCCGGGGAAAAGGCCACGTCAACGGCGTGCCGCTCCGCAAGGGCGTCGCTCGGCACACCGGCACGCAACAACTGGGTATCCAGCGGACCCACAAACGGAGGCACAGCAGTAAAATGCGAAAGATGAATGGCCTGGGCGACCTCGAGCGCGCTGTGATGGACACGTTGTGGGAGAGTTCGACCCCGCAGACCGTGCGGCAGGTTCATGCCGCGCTGTCGCGGGACCGCTCCCTCGCCTACACGACCGTCATGACGGTCCTGCAGCGACTGGCGAAGAAGAATCTGGTGACCCAGATCCGGGACGACCGGGCACACAAGTACGTCCCCACCCATCCACGGGAGGACCTGGTCGCCAGCCTCATGGTCGACGCCCTCAGCGAGGCCGACGCCCCTGGCTCCCGACACGCGGCACTGGTGTCGTTCGTCGGACGCGTCGGCGCCGACGAGGCGGCTGCCCTCCGTTCCGCACTCGATGAGCTCGAAGCCGCACGAGGAACAAGCGACACCGGTTAGATTCGCGGCACCACCACTCGCAGCCCACATTTAGGAATCACCAGATGACCGCCTTGCTCTTCGGCATCGTCAGCCTGGTGCTCGCCGGACCCGTCCCCGAGGCACTGTCCCGGGCACGCTGGCCGATCCGAGCCCCACGCGCGGCGATGACGCTGTGGCAGGCCATTGCCCTCGCCGCCGTGCTGTCGGCGTTCAGCTGTGGCCTGGCGATCGCGGCGAACATCCTCGTGATCGGACCGGATGGCACCCCGACCACTCACCCGGTCCGCGAGATCGAACGGCTCGGCCTGCCGCTGTGGCTCCTCTGCGTCGGCGTCTTCGTCCTGACCCTCCTCGTCGGCGCGCGCCTGTTCTACACGGTGATCCGCGTCGGTGTACGCACCCGCGCCCGCCGGAAGGCGCACCGCCAGCTCATCGACATCCTCGACCGCTGCGACCGGATCGACGACGCCGACGACCCCCTCTATGCCCGCGACGTCCGGATGATCGACGTGGAGCAACCACTCGCCTACTGCCTGCCCGGACTCCGACAGCGCGTCGTGGTCAGCGAGGGCGTGGTGCACCGCCTCACCCGTGACGAACTGGTCGCGGTCATCGCCCACGAGCGCGCCCACCTGCGCGCTCGGCACGACCTCGTGCTCGAGGCCTTCATCGCCTTGCACGAGGCGTTCCCCCGATTCGTGCGGAGCAGTTCCGCGCTCGGCGCGGCCGAGTTGCTCGTCGAGGCACTGGCCGACGACCAGGCCGTCCGGGCGACCGCCCCGACCACCCTCGGTCGTGCCCTGGTCGCCTGTGCCGACGCGGTGGCGCCGCGCGGTGCGATGGCGGTCGGCGGGCCGACCACCCTGACGCGTGTCCATCGTCTCCGCGATGACCGTCCCGCCCGGGCCCTCGCCGCCGGCGCCTATGTCGCGGCGGCCGCGATCCTGGTCCTCCCGACCCTTGCGGTCGCGATCCCGTGGCTGACCGAGCTCAACCGCCTCATGTCGGCATTCTGACGACCCGACTCCCCGACAGCCGACTCCCGACAGCAATCGGACCGCGGTCACACGTGGAGGCAGATCGCCGGTTCGGACACCGAGGCAATAGGCTGTCGGCATGAACAACGTCGACTCATCGTCTCCCTCCGCGAAGGCCCAGATCGGTGTCACCGGCCTGGCCGTCATGGGTTCGAACATCGCACGCAACTTCGCCCGGCACGGGTACACCGTCGCGCTGCACAACCGCAGCATCGCCAAGACCGACGCGCTGCTCGAGAACCACGGCGGTGACGGTGATTTCATCCGCACCGAGACAGTCGCCGAGTTCGTGGCCGCCCTCGAGCGTCCGCGCCGGGTGCTGATCATGGTGAAGGCGGGCGACGCCACCGACGCGGTGATCGAAGAGCTCGCCGACGCGATGGAGCCCGGCGACATCATCATCGACGGCGGCAACGCCCTCTACACCGACACCATCCGGCGCGAGGCCGCGATGTCGGCCCGCGGACTCAACTTCGTCGGCGCCGGGATCTCCGGTGGCGAAGAGGGTGCGCTCAACGGCCCGTCGATCATGCCGGGCGGTCCCGTCGAGTCCTACGAGTCCCTCGGGCCGCTCCTCGAGTCGATCGCCGCCCAGGTCGACGGCGAGCCGTGCTGTACCCACATCGGCCCCGACGGCAGCGGCCACTTCGTCAAGATGGTGCACAACGGCATCGAGTACGCCGACATGCAGCTGATCGGCGAGGCCTACGACCTCATGCGCAAAGCCCTGGACATGCCTGTCTCGGAGATCGCCGACGTCTTCCGTGACTGGAACACCACCGAACTCGAGAGCTACCTGATCGAGATCACCGCGGAGGTCCTCAGCCAGGTCGACGACGAGACCGGCAAGCCGCTCGTGGATGTCATCGTCGACGCCGCGGGCCAGAAGGGCACCGGCCGCTGGACCGTGAAGTCCGCGCTCGATCTGGGCATCCCGACGACCGGCATCGCCGAGGCCGTGTTCGCCCGTGCCCTGTCGAGCGCCACCGACCAGCGCGTCGCCGCTCGCGGTCTGTCGGCGGGCAATCTCGGCTCGGCCCCCGCCGACCGCGAGACCTTCGTCAACGACATCAAGACCGCCCTGTACGCCTCGAAGGTCGTCGCCTACGCCCAGGGCTTCGATCAGATCGCCGCCGGCAGCGCCGAATACGGCTGGGACGTCGACCGCGGGGCACTGGCCACCATCTGGCGCGGCGGCTGCATCATCCGGGCGCAGTTCCTCAACCGCATCCGCGAGGCCTACCACGACGATCCGGCACTCCCGAGCCTGCTGCTCGCGCCGTACTTCCGCGAGGCCGTCGAGGTCGGCATCGACAGCTGGCGCCGGGTGGTTTCGACCGCGACCCTCCTCGGTATCCCGGTGCCGGCCTTCGCGTCGTCGCTGTCGTACTACGACGGTCTGCGCGCCGAACGCCTGCCCGCCGCACTGACCCAGGGCCTGCGCGACTACTTCGGCGCGCACACCTACCAGCGCATCGACAAAGAAGGCACGTTCCACACCCTGTGGAGCGGGGACCGCTCGGAAGTGACCGAATAGGAGCCTGCGAACTCAGTGCGATTCATCGAAGGCCACCGGCCGACACACGATCTGACGTACGACGATCTGTTCATCGTCCCGGGCAGGTCGGACGTCAGTTCGCGCTTCGACGTCGACTTGTCGACCTCAGACGGCAGCGGGACCACGATTCCGCTGGTCGTGGCGAACATGACGGCGGTCGCGGGCAAGCGGATGGCCGAGACGGTGGCCCGCCGCGGTGGGCTCGTGGTGCTCCCCCAGGACCTGCCCATCGAGGCGGTGTCCGCGTCCATCCAGTACGTGAAGTCGCGGCATCTGGTCGCCGACACCCCGGTCATCCTCGACCCGGGGGCGTCGGTGACCGACGCGGTCGCGTTGATCCCGAAGCGTGCGCACGGGGTGGCCGTCGTGGTCGAGGACGGCCGACCGGTGGGTGTCGTCACCGAGAAACGCTGCCGCGACGTCGACCGGTTCGCACGGGTGCGCGAGGTCGCCGACCCCGACATCGTGACGCTGCCCGTCGACACCCCGCCCCGCGAGGTCTTCGACGCACTCGGTGATCTGCACCTCGGCCTGGCCGTGCTCGTCGAACCCGACGGCCGGCTCGCCGGGGTCCTCAACCGCGTGGGGGCCCTGCGGCACGCGATCTACTCGCCGAACGTCGACTCCGCCGGCTCACTGCGCATCGCAGCGGCCGTCGGCATCAACGGCGATGTCGTGGGCAAGGCTCGCGCGCTGGTCGCGGCGGGTGCCGACCTGCTGGTCATCGACACCGCGCACGGTCACCAGGAGAAGATGCTCACCGCGCTCTCCGCGGTCGCCGACGCCGACCTCGGCGTCCCGATCGCCGCCGGAAACGTCGTGTCCGCCGAGGGCACCCTCGATCTCATCAGCGCGGGGGCATCGATCATCAAGGTCGGAGTCGGCCCGGGGGCGATGTGCACGACGCGGATGATGACCGGCGTCGGGCGCCCGCAGTTCTCGGCCGTCGCCGAATGCGCCTCGGTCGCCGCGGGGCACGGTGCGGCCGTGTGGGCCGACGGCGGCGTTCGACACCCGCGCGATGTGGCTCTGGCCTTGGCCGCCGGGGCGTCGAACGTCATGGTCGGCTCCTGGTTCGCCGGTACGCACGAATCGCCGGGTGACCTTCTCGAGGACGCGCAGGGCCCCTACAAGGTCAGCTTCGGGATGGCCTCGAAGCGGGCCGTCGCGGCGCGGTCCAGCGGCGACAGCACCTACGACCGCGCACGCAAGAGCCTGTTCGAGGAGGGCATCTCGAGTTCGCGGATCCGCCTCGACCCGGAGCGTCCCGGCGTCGAGGACCTGATCGATCACATCTGCGCCGGTGTGCGCAGCACGGCGACCTACACCGGCGCCCGAAATCTGCGCGAGCTGCACGACAAGGTGGTGCTGGGGATCCAGTCGCCCGCCGGTTTCGCCGAAGGACGGCCCCTGCCGGGCGGGTGGTGACGTGGAGATCCTGCTCCTGATCGCGAGTCTCGTCGGGTTCATCGCGCTGACCCTGGGAACCGCCCTGTTCGTGGCGGCCGAGTTCTCGCTGACCGCGCTGGAGCGTTCGACCATCACCGCCGACGTCGCCGATCGCGGGGACCGGCGTGCGCGGATGGTGCAGCGCGCGCACTCCACCCTCTCGTTCCAGCTCTCCGGCGCCCAGCTCGGTATCACCATCACGACGCTGATCACCGGCTACATCGCCGAACCGGTCCTCGCCCGGATCCTCCGGCCGCCGCTGGACGCACTGGGGGTCGGCGAGGCGGTCGCCTCGGCGACGTCGCTGATCCTCGCGCTGGTCATCGCGACGTCACTGTCGATGGTGCTCGGCGAGCTGATCCCGAAGAACCTGGCGATCTCGAAGCCGCTTGCGGTGGCACGAGCCACCGCGGGCCCGATGACCGTGTTCTCCGCGGTGTTCCGCTGGGCGATCGACGGACTCAACGGCGCGGCGAACTGGATCGTGCGCCGGCTGGGCATCGAACCGACCGACGAGCTGGCCTCGGCGCGGTCGCCTCAGGAACTCGTGTCGCTCGTGCGGAACTCGGCACGTCGCGGCGCTCTGGACGAGCAGACCGCAACCCTCGTCGACCGGTCACTGCGCTTCGGCGAGCTCACCGCGGAAGACCTGATGACCCCCCGCGTCACGATCGATTGTCTCGACCGCGCCGACACCGTCCGCGACCTGGTCATGGCATCGTCGCGGACCGGTCACTCGCGTTTCCCCGTCGTGATCGACGGCGACCTCGACGACCTCGTCGGGGTCGTGCACATCAAGCAGGCGTTCACCGTTCCGCCGGAACGGCAGGCCACCACGTCGGTCACCTCGATCGCCCGGCCGGTCCCACGCGTGCCGGCCAGCCTGGACGGCGACGCGCTGATGGAGCGGATCCGCGCCGACGGCATGGAACTGTGCGTGGTGATCGACGAATACGGGGGCACCGCAGGGATCGTCACCACCGAGGACCTCATCGAGGAGATCCTCGGCGATGTCACCGACGAGCACGACGACGAACGCGCCGACGTGGCCGTCGACGGCAACGGTTTCCTGTGCGCCGGGCTGTTGCGGATCGACGAGCTCTACGACGCCACCGGCTACCATGCGCCCGATGGTCCGTACGACACGCTGGGCGGGCTCGTCATGTACTGCCTGGGTCGCATTCCCGCCGTCGACGACGTGGTGGACCTGCCGCGCCGCTCACCCGGCGGCGAGACCGACGACGACACCAGCCAATCGCCTGATCGCGGCCCGGACGTCGCCTGGCGTGCGACCGTGACACAGATGGACGGGCGCCGGGTCGATGTCGTCGCCATCCGGCCCGCGCCCGCGGACCAGGACGACGTACAAGGGGCCGCCGGCCAGGACATCCACACGCCGACAACTCAGGAGGAGGACCCACATGGGTGATCTGTGGGCGGTCGGACTGACCGTCGTCCTCCTCGCCGGCAACGCGTTCTTCGTGGGTGCCGAGTTCTCCCTGATCTCGGCACGACGCGACCGCCTCGAAGCACTCGCCGAGAGCGGTAAGACCCGTGCGCGCACCGTGATCTACGCCGGCCAGCGGCTGTCGCTCATGTTGGCGGGTGCACAACTCGGCATCACGATCTGCTCCATCCTGCTCGGCCGCGTCGGCGAGCCCGCGGTCGCGCATCTCATCGAGGCGCCGCTGCATCTCGCGCACGTTCCCGACGCCCTGCTGCACCCCATCTCGTTCGCCATCGCGCTGTCGCTCGTCGTGGTGTTGCACATCCTGCTGGGTGAGATGGTGCCGAAGAACATCGCGCTCGCCGGGCCGGAGACGTCGGCGATGCTGCTCGTGCCGGCGCACCTGCTGTTCATCCGCCTGGTCCGGCCGCTGATCGCCTTCTACAACTGGACGGCGAACATCTCGCTGCGACTGCTCCGCGTGGAGCCGAAGGACGAACTGGAGTCGACGGTGTCGCTGGGCGAGCTGGCCGAGATGGTCGGCGAGTCCAAGCAGGAGGGCCTCCTCGATGCCGAGGAGCACGAACGCCTCACCCGCGCCCTGCAATCCGTCGGCCGCACGGTATCCGAGGTGATGATCCCGCTGGAACAGATGCGTAGTGTCGGCGTGCAGGTGTCCGGTACCGGCGGCATCGGGCCCACGCTGGGCGCCGTGGAGAAGGCGGTCACCGAGACCGGATTCTCCCGGTTCCCCGTCCGCGGGCCCGACGGCACCTTCACCGGTTACCTGCACCTCAAGGACGTGCTCGACGAGATCCTGGACGAGCACATCGGATCGGACACCATCATCGGCGTCGACAAGATCCGGCCGCTGCCGGTGATCGATTCGACCACGCCACTCGACGAGGCCACCGGCGTGCTGCGTCGTTCCAGTTCGCACCTGGGCGCCGTGGTCGACGACAGCGGCCGCACCATCGGCATCGTTCCCCTCGCCGATCTGGTGGAGGAATTCGTCGGCAACGTTCGCGACGAGACCCATCGGGTGTGAGTGCGATGGCGAGCACGCGACTGACCTCCCCGGGCACGGTTCGCGACGCCACGCTCCTCACCGGCGGAGCGTGGCGATCCCGCCGCGACGCGCATCGTCGGGCGGTCGACGACCTGATCGGCCCCTACCTCGACGCTCGGCGGCGCGGTGCGCGGCATCCGGTGATCGACTTCTTGTTCACCTACTACTCGTCACGCCCGGCGCACGTACTGCGCTGGCATCCCGGCTTCGGCGTGACTCTCGAGGAGGGTGAGGAGTTCCTCGGTCTGCGCGGTTACGAGCAGAACGAGGCCGGCGTGCACGTCGGCGAGTTCTATCTCCGGAGCCGGGCCGACGCGCTCGCAGCGGCCGTCGACATGCTCGGCGCCACCGCCCGGCGGCCCGCCCGGCTGGGGTGTTTCGGCCTGCACGAGTGGGCGATGGTCTATCGCACCGACCACACCCGGCACGACATGCCGTTACGTCTGGGAACGGCCGGGACGGACGCGGTCGTCGAGTCCATGCCGTTGCGGTGCACGCATTTCGACGCCTTCCGGTTCTTCACCGATCCGGCGCGGCCGCACAACGACACCATGCTGACCCGGGCGTCCCAGATCGAGCACGAGCAACCGGGGTGCCTGCACGCGACCATGGACCTCTACCGGTACTGCTTCACTCTCGCGCCGCTCGTGCCGTCGGACCTGACGCTCGACTGCTTCGCGCTCGCCCTGCGGGCACGTGACCTCGACATGCGCGCGAGTCCCTACGATCTCAGCGATCTCGGGTATTCACCGGTCCGAATCGAGACACCCGCGGGCCGCGCCGAGTACGTCCGCGAGCAATCGGCGATCGCCGAACGCGGAGGGACCCTGCGGTCTCGGCTCTTCGACCTGTGTACGGAGCTCGCGGAGCGCGCACACCACTCGTGACGGGAGGCGCCTGCCGCGCGCCGTTACCGACGAGTAGCATGTATGCGTCGTCATTCGCTCGAGAAAGGCTGCCATGTCTGACCGGATCACCGTCAACGGGTTGCAGGTCGCCACCGTCCTGCACGACTTCATCAACAACGAGGCGTTGCCCGGTTCCGGTGTAGATGCGGATGCCTTCTGGGCCGGCGCGGCATCGGTGATCGCCGATCTCGCCCCGCGCAACCGCGAGCTGCTCGCCGTCCGCGACGAACTGCAGACCAAGCTCGACGCCTGGCACCGTGACCACAAAGACGCCGATCTCACCCCCGGCACCGCCGACTTCGACGAGTACACCTCGTACCTCACCGAAATCGGTTACCTCGCCGAGGTCCCGGCCGACTTCCAGATCACCACGTCCAACGTCGACCGCGAGATCGCCGACACCGCAGGTCCGCAGCTCGTGGTCCCGATCCTCAACGCGCGCTTCGCGCTCAACGCCTCGAACGCACGGTGGGGCTCGCTCTACGACGCGCTCTACGGCACCGACGCGATCCCCGAGTCCGACGGAGCCGAGAAGGGTTCGTCCTACAACAAGGTCCGCGGCGACAAGGTCATCGCCTACGCCAAGGACTTCCTCGACAAAGCCGTGCCGCTCGAACAGTGCAGCTACACCGACGTACGTGCGTTCGCGGTCGTCGACGGCGCACTGCAGGTGACGCTCGACGGCGACAAGACCTCGACCCTCGCCGATCCGACCGCGTTCGTCGGATACCGGGGCGATGCCGGCTCGCCGACCTCGATCCTGCTGCGCAACAACGGACTACACCTCGACATCGAGATCGATCCGTCCTCGCCCATCGGCTCCACCGACCCGGCCGGCATCAAGGATGTCGTCGTCGAGTCCGCCATCACCACGATCATGGACTTCGAGGACTCGGTCGCCGCGGTCGACGCCGAGGACAAGGTGATCGGTTACCGCAACTGGCTGGGCCTCAACAAGGGCGATCTCGCCGAAGAGGTCTCCAAGGGCGGCAAGACCTTCACCCGTGTGCTCAACGGCGACCGCGAGTACACCGCCCCGGACGGCACCACGTTCGATCTGCACGGTCGGTCGCTGCTCTTCGTCCGCAACGTCGGACATCTGATGACCAACGACGCCATCCTCGACGCCGACGGCAACGAGGTCCCCGAAGGCATCCTCGACGGCCTGATCACCTCGCTGATCGGCATCCACGGAATGAGCGACCAGGGACTGCAGAACTCGCGGAGCGGTTCGGTCTACATCGTGAAGCCGAAGATGCACGGTCCCGATGAGGTCGCCTTCACCGTCGAGCTGTTCGGCCGCGTGGAGAAGGTCCTCGGCCTGCCGGAGAACACCCTCAAGGTCGGCATCATGGACGAGGAGCGCCGCACGACGGTGAACCTCAAGGCGTGCATCAAGGCCGCCCAGGAGCGCGTCGTGTTCATCAACACCGGCTTCCTCGACCGCACCGGCGACGAGATCCACACCTCCATGGAGGCCGGGCCGATGGTCCGCAAGGCCGAGATGAAGCAGCAGACCTGGATCGGTGCGTACGAGAACTTCAACGTCGACACGGGCCTGCACGCCGGCCTGCAGCACAAGGCACAGATCGGCAAGGGCATGTGGGCCATGCCCGACCTGATGGCCGACATGCTCGAGCAGAAGATCGGGCATCCGAAGGCCGGCGCCACCACCGCGTGGGTGCCGTCGCCGACGGCCGCGACGCTGCATGCGCTGCACTACCACCTCGTCGACGTCTTCGAGCGCCAGGACGAGATCGCCAAGCGCGATCCCGCCCGGGTCGAGGACGTCCTCACCATCCCGCTCGCGCCGAAGACCGACTGGTCCGACGAGGAGAAGCAGCAGGAACTCGACAACAACTGCCAGTCCATCCTCGGCTACGTGGTGCGCTGGATCGACCAGGGTGTCGGCTGTTCCAAGGTGCCCGACATCCACGACGTCGCGCTCATGGAAGACCGTGCGACCCTGCGGATCTCGAGCCAGCTGCTGGCGAACTGGCTGCGTCACGGCATCGTCGGCGAGTCCGACATCGTGGCCTCGCTCGAGCGGATGGCCCCCGTGGTCGACCGTCAGAACGCCGGCGACCCGACCTACCGTCCGCTGGCGCCGGACTTCGACTCCAACATCGCCTTCCAGGCGGCCAAGGAACTGATCCTCGAGGGCACGACGCAGCCGAGCGGCTACACCGAGCCGATCCTGCACCGGCGGCGCCGCGAGTACAAGGCGGCCAACCCGGCGGGTTGAGCGACCGCGTTCCGACATAGGCGATACGACCGTGCCGATCCACCGCGGATCGGCACGGCGTATCGTCGTACCCTGCACTGCGCACCGGCTCGCCACGGCCGACCGGGCGAGGGACGCACCGAGCAGGGAGGGCATCGGCGTTGGCACATCACCGGAGTAGCGGCGGGGAGAGCATCCGAAGCCGCGGCGTGAGCCGAGGTGTCGTCGCCACACTCTTGTCGATCCTGCTCGTCGCGGCCGTGGTCGTCACCTGGCAGGACCTCGGCGATCAGATCGATCGCCAGGCCGAGGAGGCCGCCGCGCAGTGCGTCGAGGGTCGTGAGTCGGTACCGATCGTCGCCGATCCCGACATCGCGCCGGGACTGGCGGCCGTCGCCCGCAACTTCGGCGAGACGAGCCCCGTCGTGCGCGACAAATGCGTCAGCGTCGACGTCCGGCCGGGCGACGCGAAGATCACCCTCGACGGTCTGTCGGGGTCGTGGGACACCGAGTCGATGGGCGCGTACCCGGCCGCCTGGGTGCCGCAGTCGTCGGTGTGGTCGGCAGATCTGGCGGCGGCGAAACCCGATGCGATCGAGGGCAACACCCGATCACTGGTCTCGACGCCGGTCGTGCTGGCGGTGTCCCCTGAGCTCAACAGCTCCCTGGCCGGCCGCCTCGACTGGTCACAGATCCCCACCCTGCAGCGCCGCGACAACTCACTCGCCGACTTCGGACTCCAGGGTTGGGGATCGTTGCGCATGGCGATGCCGATCGGCGCACAATCCGACGCCAGCGCGCTGGCCGCCCAGGCGGTCGCGACACGCGTCACCCGGACCACCGGACCGCTGACCACCGCCGACGCCGAGTCGCCGCGGGTCAGTTCCAGTGTCCGCGCCATGCTGGAGGGCGCGCCGCTCTCCCCGGACGGGACACCCCAGGGCGCGGCAACGGCCATCGCCGACGCACCGGACGCGGCCCGAGCGGAGATCCACGTCGTGCCCATCACCGAACAACGCCTGTTCCAGATGACCCGCGAGGACGACCGCGCACGCCTGGCCGAACTCATCCCGTCGGGTCCGACGCCGATCGCCGACTACCCCGTCATCCGGATGTCGGGTCCCGAGGTCTCCGAGTCGGCAGCCGATGCCGTCGCCGAGTTCATCCAGTTCGCCTCGGAGCCCGAGCAGTTGCAGTTGCTGACCGAGCTCGGTTTCCGCGGCGACGCCCCGATGCCCTCCCCGACCCCGACCGTGACGTTCCCGCGCACGCCCGATCCGATGGCGACACCCGAGAACGGCGCGATCGTCGCCATCAACCGGCTCGTCTACGGGCCGGCCAGCGTTCCGGCGAGCTCCACGCCGCCCTCGGTGCCGTCGGGAAGCGCGGGGGGTTAGAGCTCGCGAGGACGGGTCGTTTCGACACGGTTCGTCGCTGCGCTCCTCACCTGCTCAACGAACAGGTGAGGAGCTTAAGACGATGAAGAAGTCAGCTGCTGTAGGCCTCGATCGGCGGGCAGCTGCACACCAGGTTGCGGTCGCCGTACACCCCGTCGATCCGCCGGACGGCCGGCCACACCTTCGCCCGGCCACCTGCGGACGGCAGTCCCTGCGGGTAGACGGCGACTTCCCGCGAGTACGGGTGGTCCCACTCGCCGACGAGCGACTCGGCCGTGTGCGGGGCGCCGCGGAGCGGATTGTCCTCGGCGGGCCACTCCCCTCGTCCGACGAGTTCGATCTCGCCGCGGATGGCGATCATCGCATCGCAGAACGCGTCGATCTCGTCGAGGTTCTCGCTCTCGGTGGGCTCGACCATCAGCGTGCCGGCCACCGGGAAACTCATGGTCGGTGCGTGAAAACCGTAGTCGGCGAGTCGTTTTGCCACGTCGTCGACGGTGACGCCGGTGGCCTTGGTGATGGCCCGGAGGTCGAGGATGCACTCGTGGGCGACGAAGCCGTCCTCGCCGGTGTAGAGCACCGGATAGTGCTCACCGAGCCGCTTGGCGACATAGTTGGCGGCGGTGATCGCCGTGAGCGTCGCCCGCCGGAGACCGTCCGCGCCCATCATCGCGATGTAGGCATAGGTGATCGGCAGGATCGCCGCCGAGCCATACGGGGCCGCGGCGATCGTGGCCGACCCGGGCAGCTCGTCGGCGAGCGGGTGTCCGGGGAGGAACGGGGCCAGATGCTCCCGGACCGCGACGGGTCCGACGCCGGGCCCGCCGCCGCCGTGCGGGATGCAGAACGTCTTGTGCAGGTTGAGATGGCTGACGTCACCGCCGAAATGACCCGGCCGTGCGACACCGACGAGCGCGTTGAGGTTGGCGCCGTCCACGTAGACCTGGCCGCCGGCGTCGTGCACGGCGCCGCAGACGTCGCGGACGTCGTGCTCGAAGACGCCGTGCGTCGACGGGTACGTGATCATGATCGCCGCGACCCGGCCTTCGTTCGCCGCGATCTTGGCGCGCAGATCGTCGAGGTCGACGTCGCCGTTCTCGCGGCACCCGACCACCACGACGCGCATCCCGGCCATCACCGCCGACGCGGCATTCGTGCCGTGGGCGCTCGACGGGATGAGGCAGACATCCCGGTCGACGTCACCGCGGCTGAGGTGGTATCCGCGGATCGCGAGCAGTCCCGCGAACTCCCCCTGTGAACCCGCGTTGGGCTGGAGGCTGACGCGGTCGTAACCGGTGACCGCCACGAGCCAGCCCTCGAGCGTGGTGATCAGCTCGCGGATGCCCGCGGTGTCGTCGACCGGGGCGAAGGGGTGCAGCTGGGCGAAGCCGGGCCACGTGATGGGTTCCATCTCGGTGGTGGCGTTGAGTTTCATCGTGCACGACCCGAGCGGGATCATGCTGCGGTCGAGCGCGATGTCCTTGTCCGACAGGGCCCGCAGGTAGCGCAGCATCGCGGTCTCGGTGCGGTACCGGTTGAACGCCGGATGGGTCAGGTACTCGCTGGTGCGATTCTCGATCGGCTGCGCGAGTGCCCGCGGGGTGACGCCGGCGACGTCGAAGGCCCGCAGGACGGCATCGATGTCGGCGTCGGTCGTCGTCTCGTCACAGGCGATGCCGATGGTGTCGGCGTCGACGCGTCGCAGGTTGATCCCGTCGTGGCGGGCGCGGGCGAGGATCGTGTCGGCCTGACCGGGTGCGTGCACCTCGACGGTGTCGAAGAAGTTCGCGTGCGCCACCGAGAACCCGCCCGCGGCGATCGAGTCGGCGATCCGGGCCGCTGCGTCGTGGGTGCGTCGTGCGATGGCTCGCAGGCCGTCCGCCCCGTGGTACGAGGCGTACATGGCGGCCATCACCGCCAGCAGCACTTGCGCGGTGCAGATGTTGCTCGTGGCCTTCTCCCGGCGGATGTGCTGTTCGCGGGTCTGCAGCGCGAGCCGGTAGGCCAGGTTGCCGTCGGCATCCTTGGAGATACCGACGAGCCGCCCGGGAAGCTGTCGGGCGTGCATCGACCCGACGGCGAGGTAACCCGCGTGCGGTCCGCCGAAGCCCATCGGCACACCGAAGCGTTGCGTCGTGCCGAAGCAGACGTCGGCTCCCTGCTCGCCGGGCGGCGTGACCAGTGTCATCGCCAGGAGATCGGCACCGGCCGCGACGAGAGCGCCGCGCTCGTGCGCGGCGTCGACGATCGCGGTGGCGTCGACGATGCGACCCGATGCGCCGGGCACCTGGAGGATCACGCCGAAGAAGTCGCCGTCCGGCAGTCCGCATCCGGGCAGATCGGGGTGCAACGAGGCCTCGACGACCTCGATGCCCAGGGGCTCGGCGCGCGTGTCGAGGACGGCACGCGTCTGCGGGAACAGGTCCGCGTCGACGATCACGCGGTTCGACTTCGACTTGCCCGCGCGACGCATCAGCGTCATCGCCTCGGCGGCCGCGGTGGCCTCGTCGAGCATGGAGGCATTGGCCACCTCCATGCCGGTGAGGTCGGCGACCATGGTCTGGAAGTTCAGCAGCGCCTCGAGACGTCCCTGGCTGATCTCGGGCTGATATGGCGTGTACGCGGTGTACCAGGCGGGGTTCTCCAGCACGTTGCGCAGGATGACGCCGGGCGTGTGGGTTCCGTAGTAGCCGAGCCCGATCATCGACCGGGCCACGGTGTTACGGGCTGCGAGGTCACCGAGTTGTGCGAGGACCGCACTCTCGCTCAGCGGTGCGGGCAGCGCCCCCAGGACGTCGGAATCGAGTTCGTCGGCGATGACTGCGGGTATGACACGGTGCGCCAGATCATCGAGGGAAGCCGCGCCGATCGCCTCGAGCATCCGGCGGGTCTCGTCGGCGTCCGGACCGACATGACGGTCGACGAAGGCGGCCGACAGATGGGGAGCGGCCGGAGTGGGATCCGGGCCGGAACCTTCTGGGCCGGATCCTTCTGGGCTGGATCCTTCTGGGGCGTCGGACGGGGTCGCTTCAGTGGTGGACACGGTGGCGGGCAACCTCTCGCAGGCGCCGGTACACGGACCGGCTGCTGACCCTCCCCCTCTGTCATGTCTTCGGCCACAGCCGATGTGACGCCTGAGAGATTCGGCGCCGCGCAACTCTGCGCGATCGCCTTTCACCGTGGGCGGACGACGGATCGTCACTTTCCAGAGACGTCGTCACCACCGCGGTCCTGGGTGCCTGAGAGTTTGACGGAGAGGTGTTGCTCCTTCGGCGGCCGCCGGCGATGAGTATCCGACGGCGCTCTCCCGCAGCGTAGCGACGCGGGGCCAGTCTACGCGGAGTCTCGACTACCCGGTGCGACGGGCGCGGTTCTTGCGCCGCGCGGCCAGTTCGTCCTCGGGTGCGGTCTCACTGACACCGCCGTCGGCCCGCTCGCCGGGGAAGTCGGCGATGGTGCCGGTGAGTTCGCGCATCGCGCCGCTGACGGCGATGCCGAACACGCCCTGCCCGCCTTGCAGGAGGTCGACGACCTCCTCGGCCGAGGTGCACTCGTACACGGTCGTACCGTCCGAGAACAGGGTGATCTTCGCGAGGTCCTCGACACCGCGCTGACGGAGGTGGTCGACGGCGACGCGGATGTTCTGCAGGGAGATCCCGGTGTCGAGCAGACGCTTGACGATCTTGAGGACGAGGATGTCCTTGAACGAGTACAGGCGCTGGCTTCCGGAACCCGCCGCTCCGCGGATCGACGGGACGACCAGCGATGTGCGGGCCCAGTAGTCGAGCTGGCGGTAGGTGATCCCGGCGATCTGGCACGCACTCGGCACGCGGTAACCGACGAGTTCGTCGGGCACGGTGTCGTCCGGGAACAGACCTGGGGCGATCTCGCCGAGGCTGCCCTGGGTCGGGACGGCGTCTGGACGCTCGCCCACCGGACGATCGGGTGACTGGTCGCTCGACGTCGTTTCGCTGTCGACCGGACGATCGCCCACTTCTGACTCCCTCGCAAAGCTCGGATCGGACGCCGCACCACGGTGCCTGACGTCCACGTCCACAGTACGCGGTCCAGGCTGTTTCCGGTCGGCCGATCATCTTCATCGGCCCGTGTCCGGTGCTCGATGTCGCTGATGACGCTATGCGGCGGAGGACGGTGGATCAACGCGACTCGCCACGACACTCAACCTCAACTTGAGATCAAGACAAATGGTGATCGGGCGGTGTCGATTCCGTGATCTGAGTTTCGGTTCCGGTCGGCGAACACGTTCCTCGACGGATTCCACGAACCGGTCAGGCGCCGCTTGCCTTGAAGTCGTCCGGGGACACGTTGTCGAGGAACTCCTTGAACTTCTCGACCTCGTCCTCTTTGACCTCTTCGGGCTGCACCTCGGCGGACTCGTCGGAATCCTCGTCCGGGATCAGCAACCCCGCCTCGGCGAGAACCTCTTCGTCGGCGATGATCGGCACCTCGGCACGCATCGCGACCGCGATCGAATCCGACGGCCGCGCCGACACCCGCAGATCGCCGGTGAAGATCATCTCGGCGTAGAAGGTGCCCTCCTGCATGTCGACGATCCGGACCTCGACGAGGGTCTGCCCGAACTCCTTGATGAGGTTCACGATCAAATCGTGGGTCAACGGACGAGGAGGCTCGATCCCCTTCTGCCGCAGCGCAATCGACGCAGCTTCACTCTGCCCGATCCAGATCGGCAGGTAGCGTTCGCCCTCGACCTCGCGCAGCAACAACACCGGCTGACTCTGCGGGGGTTCGACCCTGATGCCCACCACACGCATCTCGCTCATCTCGCACCTCCCAGACGCCTTGTACGGCGCTCGATTCAGTGACCTCGACGCTACACCGACTGAGCGGACAGCGGCGGCCGACTCGCGGCGCCCCAGCGGATCCCCTCAGCGGATGCCCTCGACGGATCGTCGCTGTTCAGTCCGGTGCGGCGGTCGCACGCGCGCACGGCGATCTCAGTCCAGCGCACCCTTGACGGCCGCCTTGACCAACTGCGTGTGCAGCGTCACCGACAAGGCCGCGATCTCGCGCACGAGTTCCTCGGCACGGTCGCGCGCACCGGTGCCCTTGCCCTTGGCGATCGGGTTGGCGATCTGGGCGACGAGGCCCGCCTCGCGATCCGCGGACACCTTGAATGCCCGGAGATGACGCGTCTCCAGGCCGTAGCTGGCCAGGGCCGCAGCCGCCTCGACGAGCCGTACGGCGTCCTCGTCGAAGAACCCGGCGGGCCCGGCGGTCAACAGGCCGTTGCGCTGGAGTTCGGTGACGAACGCCGAATCCACCCCGGTGCGTTCGATCAGCGACTCCCGGGAGACGCGTCCGGCGCGCGCACCGAAGTCGGTGGCCGGCGCCACGGTCCCGCGGGCCGCGGACAGCACGCGCGTTCCGCCGGGACCGAAACCGCCGTTGCCGTTGTCGATCGCGTCGAGCTGTTCCTTGATCACCTTCAGCGGGAGATACCGGTCCCGCTGCGCGGTCAGCACGAACCGCAGCCGTTCGCAGTCGGCCTGACTGAACCGCCGATACCCCGACGGAGCCCGCTCCGGGGTCACCAGACCCTCCGACTCCAAGAATCGGATCTTCGAGATCGTGATGTCCGGGAAGTCATCACGCAATTGGGCGAGAACCGTGCCGATCGACATCGATCCTTCGCCGCGGGGGGCCGTGGACGCCGTCACGGGTGTCAGGCGTCTGCTTCGTCGCGGGGACCGCTGAGGAACACCAGACGGAACTTGCCGATCTGAACCTCGTCGCCATTGCTCAGCGACGCGGTGTCGACCGGCTCGCGGTTGACGTACGTGCCGTTGAGGCTGCCCACGTCGACGACCTGAAAGTCGTTGTCGCCGAGACGGAACTCGGCGTGACGACGGCTGACGGTCACGTCGTCGAGGAAGATGTCGCTGTCGGGGTGCCGGCCGGCCGAGGTCGTCGGCTGATCGAGGAGGAACCGCGACCCCGCATTGGGTCCTCGCTTCACGACAAGCAGCGCGGTCCCGGGAGCGAGTCGTTCGACCCCCGTGTCGGCCGGCTCACTCGAGGTGCTGGTCCCGGCATCGAGTTCATTGATGAACTCCTCCCGGAACACCGATGTGGTCTCCACCGGCGCCTCGAAGTCCCTGTCGTTTTCGCTCACCACTTCTCCTTCGTCGTCGTCAGTGCCGACCGCACAGTCGCCAACCTCGTTCTCGGAACCGCCGGCATCGCCTGGGACGGTGCCCGTCGGCTCTCGCCACGATGGCCGGTCGAATCTACATGACTTGTGCGGCCGGGTAGTTCTCGGCGCGAGATCGTGAGCATCGGTGTCACGTCGCGCCTCGTTCCCACTGCCGTAACCGTACCGGTCCTGCCGATCCCACCGGCGCGCGAGTCGACTCCGGCATCGACGATCATATCGTTCCGGAGGCGATCAGCCGGGTCGATCGGGGCACCGGCCGTTCACGGCCGGGAGAACTCACCCCTCGATGACGGCGCGGTACCCCGCGGCGTCGAGTACCTCACCCAGGTGTTCGTCGAGGGTCGCCTCGTCTGCCGCCTCGATCTCGACCAGCCACCCCTCGCCGTACGGGTCCGAATTGACCAGTTCCGGCGAGGCGTCGAGGGCGTCGTTCACCGCCGACACCGTGCCTGCGAGCGGCCCGAAGATGTCCGAGACGCTCTTCGTCGACTCGACCTCGGCGAACGACTCGCCGACGGTCACCTCCGCACCGCTCTCGGGTAGCTGGACGAACACCACGTCGCCGAGAGCGTCCTGGGCGTAGTCGGTGATCCCGACGCGCACCGTCGTCGGCCCGAGTCGCTCGATCCACTCGTGCTCCGCGGTGTAGCGCAAGGTCTCTGGCACTTTGCTGTCGGTCACGCGAACCCCTTTCGTCCTCGTCAGACTCTACTGTCTGCCGAGTCGCCTGCCGGGTGACGCGGCGGCATGAGCCGCATCACCAGGATCGTCTGATACCAGTACAGGACGAAGGACCACAGATACAGTCCGACGCCCCAGATCATGAAAGCCCAGCCGATCGGGTACGCGATGGTCCCCACGATCGAATCGAGCTGTCCGGCAAGAAGCCACGGGAATGCGCTCATCAGCGCGAAGGTCCCCGCCTTGCCGATGTAGAGCACCGGGAGCGCCAGCACGCCCCGCGATCGCAACAGTGGAGCGGACGCGAACAGCAGGACGTCGCGCGCGATGATCACACCGATCAGCCACCACGGCAGGAACTCCCGGATGCCGAACGCGATCGGGATGATCACGATGTAGAGCCGGTCGGCGGCCGGGTCGAGCAGCGCACCGATCTTCGACGACTGGTCGAGGAGTCGCGCAATCTTGCCGTCGGCCCAATCGGAGAAGCCCGAGAACATGAGGACGGCGAAGGCCCAGCCGTCCGCCTTCTCGACGAGGAGCAGCCACACGAACACCGGGATGAGTGCGAGCCGAAGCACGCTCAGCGCGTTCGGGACCGTGACGATCCGGTCCGGAGCCGGCGTGGTCGCCGCCTCCGGCTCGGTCACCGGAAGATCCCGATGATGCCCTGCAAGGTTTTCGCTCCGCCCGAGGAGAACAGGTTGTCGTGGACCATGTAGGTCCAGGTGGTCGTCGACCGGTGCAGATCCGCCGATCCGAGGTCGACGCCGTCGGGGGTGATGTCGGCCTCCCGGAACGTCTCGCGCGCCTTCGCGAGGGCCGTGCCGGGCAGATCGGCGAACTCGGCGAGGATCAGCCGGTGGAACTCGTCCAGCGGGCTCTCCTTGCCCAGCGACCGGAGGTGGATGCTGGCGCGGACGTCGGAGACGAAGGCGAGATGGTCGGCCCAGGCGCGGTCGAGATGGTAGAGCACGATCTCGCGCGCGGCCTGTGACAGCACCTCGCGAGGCACGGGCGCGACGGCGGGGGTGGCCTCGTGATCGGTCGCGGCCTTCTCGGCGTCGGCCGTCTCGGCGTCGGCCTTGTCGGCGTCGGCCTCATCGGTGGTGGTCTCCACCGTCGTCGTGTTCCCGGTCAACTGCGCGTAGCGGTCCGGTTCCAGATCCGCGAGCTCTTCGAGCGCGGCGTCGGTGGTCAGGATCTGCATACGACGTTCGACGATGATGTCCCGCTGCTGATTGACCAGCTTGTTGTAACGCCAGGTGTTCGCGTGGAGTTCGAGCATCACGCCCTCGGCAATCCGCTGGGCCTGCTCGATGAGGTCGACGCCCTTGCTGCCCATCGAACCGTCTTCGTTGGGCGACACGGGATCTCGCTTGAACGCGAGGTTCTTGGTGACGACCGGGTCCTCGAGGCTGGAGAAGAACACCGACGTACCGGGATCGCCCTGACGCCCCGCGCGTCCGCGCAGCTGACTGTCGAGACGTTCGGTGTCGTGGCGGCCCGTGCCGACGACGCACAACCCGCCGAGTTCGATGACCTCGTCGTGGGCGTCCGCGTCGTCCTTCGAGCCGCCCAGGCGGATGTCGGTGCCCCGTCCGGCCATCTGGGTGGACACGGTGACGGCGTCCCGGGCGCCGGCCTCGGCGATGATCTTCGCCTCTTCGGCGTCGTTCTTCGCGTTGAGCACGACCGACGACACCCCGGCCTTGTCGAGGAAGTACGCGAGTTCCTCGGACTCGGCCACGTCGTGGGTACCGATGAGGACGGGTTGTCCGGTCTCGTGAATCTCCTTGACGTAGGCGACGATCGCCTCGACCTTGTTGGCCTTGGTGTCGTAGACCCGGTCGGGCAGGTCGGTCCGGACGTTGGGGGTGTTCGGCGGGATCTGCGAGACGCGCAGTTCGTAGAACTGGCGGAACTGCTCGCCGGCGGCGAGCGCGGTGCCGGTCATGCCGCAGACCTTCGGGTAGCGGCCGATCAGGGCCTGCACCGTGATGGTGTCGATGACCTCACCCGAATCGGTCTGCGCCAGCCCTTCCTTGAGCTCGACCGCGGCCTGGACCCCGTCGGGCCAGCGCTGGAGCTGCGCGACGCGGCCGCGCGAGGCGTTGATGAGGTGCACGCCGCCGTCGCGGACGATGTAGTGGATGTCGCGTTCGAGCAGATAGTGGGCGTGCATGGCGATGCTGACGTGTACGAGCGTCGTGCCGACGTGTTCCTCGCTGTAGAGATCGATGCCGCCGAGTTCTTCCTCGACGAACACCGCACCCTCGTCGGTCAGGGTGACGTTGCGGCCCTCCGCGTCGACCTCGTAGTGCTTGTTCTTCATCCGCGACACGACGTCGTGGATCGCCGCGTCCGGCACCTCGGTCTCGGTCGAACCGGCGAGCACCAGCGGCACGAGCGCCTCGTCGACGAGCACCGAATCCGCCTCGTCGATGATGGCCACGTCGGGTGTCGGTGAGACGAGGTCCGCTTCGGACAGGGCGAGCTGATCACGCAGGACGTCGAAGCCGATCTCGTTGACCGACCCGTAGGTGACGTCCCCGGTGTAGGCGCGTCGCCGTTCCTCGCGGCTCGAGTTCTCCGAGACCGCGTGGACGGTGATGCCGAAGGCGTCGAACAGCGGCTTCATCCACTCCGCGTCGCGGGTCGCCAGATAGTCGTTGACCGAGATCACGTGGACCTGATGTCCCTGCAGCACATGGCCGATCGCGGCGATGGCGCCGGCGAGCGTCTTACCCTCACCGGTGGCCATCTCGACGATGTCGCCCTCCAGGAGTCGGAGGGCGCCCTGCAACTGGACATCGAAGGGCCGCAGGTCGATGGTGCGGTCGGCGGCTTCCCGGACCAGGGCGAGGAACTTCGCGCGGTCCGCGGGCTTCTCGGCGATGTCGAGTTTCTCGGCCTCCGCGCCGAACGCGTCGTCGGCGAGTTCGGCGGCCCAGTCGGTGTGGGCTTCGGCGTCCTTGATCACACCCAACGACTTCGACTGGTTGCGAGTCGACTGGGCGCCCAGAAGGCGCCACATGCTGTTGCTCAGCTTTCCCACCGAAACATTTCTCCTGATCGTTCCCGGTTCCGTCGCGACCCACCCCCTCCGGGCGGTCAGGTCAGCAACAACGGTACGCGGCCGCTGGTCGACCGAGGACGCCGACATTATGATCAGTCCACCCGATTCGGCTCGAGGACTAAGGACGGCCCATGACCAGGACTCGCCGGACCAGGGTTCGACTCCGTCTCCTGCGCGCGACGATCGCCGGGTTGCTCATCGCGGTCGGGGTAGGCCTCGGTGCATTCAACGACTGGTGGGTCGCGCTGTTCTTCGGGATCCCCCTGGTCTTCGCCGGCATCGCGGTCAGTCCCCGCGCTTCCCGGGTGTCGGAACTGCCGGAGTTCCGGCGCGCGACGTCGCCGGACGCCCCGCAGGTGGAGGTCGAGGCGCTCACCCGCAGCAGCCTCACCGCCGACGACTCGCAACCGACCATGGTCACCGCGACGATCAACCCACCGAACGACACCGCGTACCGGGCGCGCTGGATCACCTCGATGACCAAGGGGAATTTCCAGTCGCTGACCGACACCCCGTTCACGACACTGCCGCCGGACTCACTGCCGCCGCGCGATCAGACCGACACCCCCGAGTTCGACGACCAGCCCGGGCGCTGGGCTCTCGCCTACCCGGTGGTGACCCTGCTCGTGGCCGGCGCACTGCTGTTCGGCGTCGCCGGCGGTTGGCACGTGGAGGGACCCTCGCTGTCGGGTTTCGACTCCGCCCTCGATTCCGGCGACGACTCGTCCACCGAAGAGGAAGCGGCGAGCCTCGCCGACCGGCACCGTCGGATGCTGGAGGCGATCGTCGAATACGAAGGGCCGGAGGCGACGCGCAACGTGCTGGCGCTGAGGTATCAGATCGACTCCTCGTCGGATCAGGCGATCGTCCTCGACCCGGCAACCGGACGCGCGACGAGCGTCCTCGTCGGGGACGGGTACTCGAATTCCTCGGCGGTGCCGAACACCGACCGGGCGAACAAGACCTTCGACGCCACGACAATCGACCCGAACGTGCTCGGCTCGGTCACCGAACCGATGGTTGCGGCCGTCCGTCCGTACTCCACCGAACCCGAACTCGAACGAATCGCGATCGAGCGCGGCGCACCGGACGCGCCGGTGCTCATCACCGGGACGATCGAACCCGGCGAGGGCGTCTTCGAGGACTACTCCGTCCAGGCGACACCCGACGGCACCGTCGCCGAGTTCTTCGACCCTGCTGACTTCCAGAAGTCCTTCGAACTGGCCCGGCGTGAACTGGCCGCGGCACGCGTCCCGCTGAACGCACCCGTCATCGAGGAGTTCATCATCCAGGGCATCGCCGACGGCGTTTCTCCGGTGACGGCGAGCGTCATCCAGAACTCGGGCGGCGTTCTGGTCCGCTACCGGATCGCCGACCGTGGCGGCGAGATTGCCGTCGCCCCAGGCTATTTCCCTTCATCGAGCATCTCGGCGGGCCGGTATCGAGCCGACGGTTTCCGCTTCGACAGCATCTCCGCGGAGGTCTTCGATCGGGTGCGTGCCGACCTGATGACACGCGCGTCGGTCCCCGAGTACGACCGCGACGCAGTGGGCGTGGAGGTCGAACTCGACCGCATCAGCGACACTCAGGAGTTCGTGATCCGGATGGAGATCGCCAATACCGACGGCGCCGAGGGTTTGTACACCCTGGACGGACGTTTCATCAAGGAAGGCCGGTAACCGGACGGCTCCCCTGGCCGGGGCCTTTACCGCCTCACCTCACACCTTCGGCGTACCCGCCTCGAGCGCTCTCCGGGTGACGGCCTGCAGTTCGGCCACCGCCGCCTCGGGCGGGTGGAGCACACCGCGGTCGGTCATGGTGCTGACGATGTCGCGGACCCGGCCGTAGTAGGTGGCCTGCTCGGCAGGCGTGGTGCTGGCCGCGGCGTGGTTGTAGAGCTTGAGCGCGGTGTCGAGGTCGTCCTGATCGCCCTGCTCCAGGTAGGACGCCCCCACCCGTCGGCCGTTCTTCTCGCAGGCGATCCAGGCCCGCCGCAGTCGGGCGACCGACTGCTGGTAGGCGTCGGCGCGCGAGCGGTTGCCCGGGTAGTCGTCGGTCCGCAGGGCCATCGCCTCGTCGAGCGCGAGATGGAAGGTCTGCGTCTGGTCGACGGTCACGTCGGTCACGGCCGGGTACCGGAGCAGCATGGCGGGATCGAGTTCGTAACTTCCGTAGGCGCCGAGAACTTCGTCGTGGCGACGCGCTGCCTCCTCCCACAGTCGTTGCGCCGCTTCGTCGGAACCCGCGTCGACGATCCGCGGTCCGCTCGTCGAGGGCCGGGTCAGATCGACGGGCTCGTCCGGCGGAGCACTTGCCGCGGCGGCCCGCGGCTGCTGCCCGGCCGACGTCGCGGTCTTCTTCCTGGTGGCAATGCGTTCGGGCGCGTGCCGCCGGAGACGGGCCAGGACCTCCGCCACCGCCGGGTCCCCTTCCACGACGGCGACCCGCCAGAAGTGCGTCTCCGGCGCGGTGTCGGGGTCGTCGTCGCGGTCACGCGGGGTCCGGTCGGCGGGGACCGGCTTTCCGTCCCGGGTCGCGAAGGTCAGTTTGAGGTACTTCTGCCCGATCACCGTGAGATGTCGAGCACGCTCGCCGGTCATGTCCGAGGTGGCGTCCGCCGGCCCGCCCACCGCGACCGTGACCAGTGAGGAGAGCGGATAGCTGACCAGTGTGCGGTCCTCGTTCCCGAAGTAGACCGTGTCCTCGTCGACGGTCAGCAGGACAGCGCCTCGTTCGCCGAGCCGCCCGAATGCCGCCCCGAGCAGGGAGGCCACGATTGCCGCGCCGACAACCGCCGAGGTGACCAGACCGCCGAGGTGACCAGACCGCGGACCCCGGCGACGTTGAGGGCCACGAGGGCGACCATCCCGGCGACCATGAGGACCCATGCGGCTGTGGCCGAACGATGATGGCGACCGGTCAGGTACTCGGTTCGACACGTCACCGGGACCATGGAGCGCCCACATTCGTCATATCCATACCCCTGTCCGGTCGGCTACCGTTGTGCACGTGAGCTCCGGCGAACGCCGTCATCCGGCGCAGAGACGTCAACCCGTACCGGGACGTCGATCCGCGCACGACCGTCACCCAGCCCGCGAACACCGCATCAGCTTACGCATGGCGTTGCTGCTCAGCGCGGTGATCGTAGCGCTCGGTACGACGATCGTCGGAGCCGGTTCCGCGTCCGCGGCTCCCCCGGCCCCCGGCTTCGTCGGCAAGACCTACACCTCGACTGCGGTGACCGGAGAGCAGATCCCCGGCGGCGGACCGCTGGAGGTCAGTTTTCCCGCCGCCAACCGGATCGCCCTGTCGGCCGGCTGCAACCGACACATCGGCGACCTCCGCGTCGACAACTCACTGCTGCGCCTGGGCTCCCTCGCCTCGACGATGATGGCCTGCCCCGGGCCGCGCGCCGGCGCCGACACCTGGGTCACCGAGTTCACGAAGGAACCGCTGACCTGGTATTCCGTCGGCCACGCCCTGGTCCTCGTCGGACCGGCGGCTCAGGTCCTGCTCACGGAGAAGGCGTCGTGAACCGTCGGATGCCCGTCACCGTGACCGTGACCGGAGCGGCGGGCAGCATCGGGTACGCCAGCGTGTTCCGCATCGCCGCCGGCGCGATGCTCGGTCACGACCAGCCCGTCGCCCTGCGGCTTCTCGAGCTGCCACAGGCGATCTCCGGCGCGGTCGGGACCGCCATGGAACTCGACGACGGCGCCTTTCCGCTCCTGACGTCGGTGGACGTCCTCGACGATCCGCGCAAGGCGTTCGACGGGGCGAGTTTCGGTCTGCTCATCGGGGCCCGGCCGCGGACCAAGGGCATGGAACGGGCCGACCTGCTCGCGGCCAACTCCGACATCTTCGCGGCCCAGGGTTCGGTGATCAACGACGTTGCCGCGGACGACATCCGGGTGATCGTCGTCGGCAACCCCGCCAACACGAACGCCGCGGTGGCCGCCGCGCATGCACCCGAGGTGCCGGCCGAACGGTTCACGGCGCTGACCCGTCTGGACCACAATCGCGCGATCGCGCAGCTCGCCCGGCGCACCGGCGCGAGTGTCGACGAGATCAGCCGGGTCACCGTGTGGGGCAATCACTCCGCGACGCAGTATCCCGACATCTTCCATGCGCGGGTCGGCCGCCGGAGCGGCGCGGACATCGCCGCGGACCGCGACTGGCTCGTCGACGACTTCATCCCGACCGTCGCCCGGCGCGGCACCGCGATCATCGAAGCCCGCGGATCGTCGTCGGCGGCGTCGGCGGCCAACGCCACGATCGACCACGTCCACGACTGGGTTCTCGGCACACGGCCGGACGACTGGACGTCGGTGGCGTTGCCGTCGCCGGGTGTGTACGGCGTCCCCGACGGACTCGTCTGCTCGTTCCCGGTGCGATCGGTCGACGGGCGGTGGCAAATCGTGGAGGGTCTGGACATCAACGAGTTCTCCCGGGCGCGCATCGACGCGTCGGTCGCCGAACTGCAATCCGAGCGCGAGGCCGTCCGCACCCCGTAGTCTTTCTGCTCATGTCGAAGAAGGACAAACCGAAGCAGGCCAAGATCGCGAACAAGGTCTACGAGGCGGAACTGTTCCGGTTGCAGACCGAGCTCGTCAAACTCCAGGAGTGGGTCCGCGAGACCGGCGCCCGCGTGGTGGTCGTCTTCGAGGGACGCGATGCCGCCGGCAAGGGCGGAACGATCAAACGCATCAGCGAGTACCTCAGCCCGCGCATCGCGCGGGTCGCCGCGTTGCCCGCACCGACGGATCGTGAACGCGGCCAGTGGTATTACCAGCGCTACGTCGCACACCTGCCCGCGCCCGGTGAGATCGTGTTGTTCGACCGGTCCTGGTACAACCGGGCCGGCGTCGAGAAGGTCATGGGTTTCTGTACGCCCGAGGAGCACTCGCGGTTCCTGCGGCAGACCCCGATCTTCGAGCAGATGCTCATCGACGACGGCATCCTGCTGCGCAAGTACTGGTTCTCGGTGTCCGACGACGAACAGCTCAAACGATTCCGGTCACGTATGAACGACCCTGTCCGGCAGTGGAAGCTGAGCCCGATGGACCTCGAGTCGGTGTATCGGTGGGAGGACTATTCGCGCGCCAAGGACGAGATGATGGTCCACACCGACACCGCCCTGAGCCCCTGGTATGTCGTCGAGTCCGATGTGAAGAAGCACGCGCGGCTCAACATGATCTCCCACCTGTTGTCGACCATCGACTATGAAGAGGTCCCGCGTCCCCGCGTGTCCCTGCCCAAGCATCCGATCGAGTCGGGCAACTATCACCGGCCGCCGCGCTCGCTGTCCAAGTACGTACCCGACCACGTGGCGACGCTGATCCGCACCGACCACTGATGTGGATCGGGTTCTGCGAGTTCGACTATCTGCTCGGTGATGTTCATTCGCTGAAGCAGAAGCGGTCGGTGGTACGGCCGATCGTCGCCGATCTCCGCAAGCGGTACACGGTCTCGGCGGCCGAGGTGGGTCACCTGGACGTGCATCGTCGGACCGTCATCGGTGTCAGTGCGGTGGCCGCCGATCGCGGGCACGTCGTCGACGTGCTCGACGCCGTCGAACGGTCAGCTGCGGGCCACCCCGAGGTCGAGCTGTTGTCGGTGCGGCGCCGCGTCGTCAGCTCCGAGGACTTCTGAGGTCCTCCACCACCCCGGCGGCGACCGCGGCCCGACGGTAGGCGGCGGCGAGGGAGTCCACGGTCTCGTGGGCGTTCAGCCCGCTGGGGTTCGGAACCACCCACAGTTCGGCACCGTCCCCTGTGCCCACATCCCACGTCTCGTCCTGCCGTCCCGGCACGGCGTCGCGGCGCCCGAACGCGCTGCGGTAGGCGGTGATACCGGCGATGGCAACGACCCGCGGGCCGATCATCCGAACCCGCTCGCGCAGCCGGCGTCCGCCTTCACGGAGTTCGTCGACGGTCAGTTCGGCGGCGGTCGCGGTGGCACGCGGCACGACATTCGTGATTCCCACACCGCGGTCGAGCAGCAGCGCGCGGTCGGCGTCGGACATACCGCGTGAGGCGTCGATGACGTGGTCGACGATGCCGGCCTTGGCGAGCGCCGGGTAGAACCGATTGCCCGGACGCGCGAAATGCGCTCCGGTGGCCGCCGTCCAGAGACCCGGATTGATCCCGACGAACAGCAGCCTGCACCCTTCGCCGACCAGATCGTCGACGGTGCGGTCCTGATAGCCGAGGAGTTCGGCACGAGTGAATCCCATCAGGGGCACCCGTCGGTCGGCCGGACGACATGCCTGCGTGTCAGGACGTCGCCTCCGCCTCGTGCCTGGCCGACACACAGAACTGATTGCCGTCGGGGTCGGCCAGGGTCACCCACGCGAAGCCGGGCATCTCGCGATCGGCGATCTTGGTGGCGCCCGCGGCCACGAGTCGCCCGACCTCCGACTCGAGATCGTCGGTCGTCAGGTCGAGATGGATGCGGTTCTTCCCCGGTGTGGGGTCCTCGACCTGCTGGAACGCGAACAGCGGGGTGCCCTCCCCGACTGCGACGACGACGAAGTACCCGTCGTTCTCCTCGACGATCCGACCGCCGAGCTGGTCGGCCCACCACGTCGCCAGTGGTGCCGGCGCGAGCGCGTCGACGGTGATCATGCCCAGTGCGAGAGTCATGGCAGCCAAGCTACTCCCGGTCACCGACATCCGGGCTCGGTCGCACTGGGGGTCGCCGGGCGCGTTCGCCACTACCGCCCCACGGCTGCGGTCACCACCTAGACTCACGCTGATGCCCGAACTCTCCTACACGATCCTGGGCGGCCTCGGGGCTCAGATCGGTTCCGACCCCGTCGAACTCGGCACGCGCAAGCAGCGGGCGACGCTCGCCCAGCTGATCCTCGCCGAGGGCGCGCCGGTGCGCGCCGACAGTCTGATCGAGGGCATCTGGGGCGATTCACCCCCCGAGCGGGCGGAAGTGTCACTCCAGTCCTACATCTCGGGTCTGCGCAAGGCCCTCGAACCACACCGGAAGCCACGGACCCCCTCCACGGTCCTGCTCACCCACGGAACCGGATACAGCCTCCCCACGACCGCCGAGCAGGTCGACGCGCGTCGGCTGACCGCGCGGCTCGGCTCCGCACGCACCCTGATGCAGCGGGGCGACGCGGCGGGGGCCGCACCACTCCTGGCACAGGTGCTCGACGACTATCGCCCCCTGCTGCCGGAGTTCGAGGGCCTGGCGTTCCGGGACGAGGCCGCCGGACACCTCGACCGCATGGTGCAGGCCGCTCGGGAGATGTCCTTCGAGGCCCGGATGGCCGACGGCGACCACCGTCTGCTCGTCACCGAACTGGAGAGCGAGGTCGCGCGTTCGCCTCTCGACGAGGGACTGTGGGTGCTGTTCGCCACGGCGCTCTACCGTCTCGGTCGCCAGTCCGACGCCCTCGGTGCGATCGCCACCGCCCGTCGAATCCTGGCCGACGAGATCGGCGTCGACCCGGGACCGCGGCTCCGGACCCTCGAGAGCGACATCCTCGACCACGCTCCGCATCTCGACGTGCCGAGGGCGCCCCGCCCGGACACCGCGACCATCGCGTCGGACCTCGCCGACCCCGGCCCGACGACCCCGGCGGACACCGTTCCCGACCACGGTGTCGACACCCTCGAACCCGACGAGACGCCGTCGGTCGTGGGCCGGACCGAGGAACTCGCCGCCCTGCATCGCGCAGTGCTCGCCTCGATGTCGGGGCACGGGGGCGTCGTCGTGGTCGAGGGTGAGCCGGGCGCGGGAAAGACCGCGCTGATCGACGAAGCCGGCCGCCGAGCCGCGGGTGCCGCCGATCTGCTGGTCCTGTGGGGACGCTGCGTCGACGACCCGGCCGCGCCGTCGATGTGGCCATGGGTGCAGATCCTCGGTGCGGTGCTGCCCCGGCTCGATCCCGCCGATCGGGAACGTCTCCTCGACAGCTCGCTCGGCCGGATGGTGACCGAAGGCGTCAACGTGATCCCGCCGCCCCGGCAGATGCCCGATGCGGCCGCCCGATTCCAGTTCTACGACCAGGCCGCCGATCTCCTCGACGGAGTGGCCGCGACGGCGAAGCTGATCATCGTGCTCGACGACCTGCAGTGGGCCGACGGTGCGTCGCTGGAACTGTTCGCGCACATGGCCGCACGACGGACCACCGGCGTGACGTTCTTCGCCTCGCTGCGTTCGCCGTCGGCACGACCCGTCGTCGCCACCACGCTGGCGACGCTGGCCCGTCTCCCGGAACACCGGCGCCTGCACGTCGGACCGCTCAGCGGCGACGACATCTCCGAACTCATCCGGCGCGAGACCCGGCAGTGGCCGGAGGTCGCCACCGTGTCGTCGATCGAGCGACGAACCGGCGGCAACGCCTTCTTCGTCAGGGAGCTGGCCCGGATCCTGGCCGATCGCGGGTCCATCGCCGGCACCGCGGTCCCGTCCGGTGTCCGCGATGTGGTCCGCCAGCGACTGGTCGGATTGTCGCCGGAGACGACCGAACTCCTCGAGCTGGCGTCGCTCATCGGAACCCGCGTGGACCTCGTCCTCCTGGCGACCGCCGCGAACCGCCCGGTGGACGAGGCACTCGACCTGCTCGAGCCCGCGGGCGGTGCGGGGGTCATCGACCTCGGACCGGATGATCCGTTCGGTTTCGGGTTCAGCCACGACATCATCCGGGAGGCGATCGCGGACGGCATCGCCGCGATGCGCGCGCGACGGCTGCACCTCGCGATCGCCGACGCCCTCGCCGGCAACTCCTCGCCGCATGCGGTGACGAGAGTCGCCCGGCACCTGTGGTCCGCCGGACCGCTGGCCGATCGGGAACGCACCACCATCGCACTGCTCACCGCGGGTGACATCGCCTTGCGCACCTACGACTTCGACGGCGCACGCAGACATCTCGGAGATGCGGCGACGCTCGCCCGCTCGACCGGCGACCAGCAGGCGGAACTCGTCGCGATCACCACCCAGCTGGCCGGCGAGGTCGCGGCGCACGGCTACTTCGCCGCCGACCCCGTCCTGCAGGAGCGCGCCCGGACGCTGGCATCGACACTGGGCGACACCCGCCTGCTCGCGACCCTCGACTACGCACGCTGCGCGGCCCACATCCAGATCGCGGACACCGAGACCGGTCACCGCCTCGCGCAGGACCTGCGTCGGCGCGCCGAACGATCCGACGACCCGGTCGTCACCCACCTGGGCATGCACGCCGCCGGTATCGACGACTTCCACCGCGGGAACTTCGGTGCGGCGCATCGCATCCTGGAGACCTACGCGCCGATCGACGTCGATGTCGAAGGCCTGCGCGACGATCAGCTCGCGATGGCCCGCGGTTTCCGTGGCTGGGCGGCGACGGTGCACCTCGGCTCCGATGCCGGCCGGGCGCTGTTCGCGACGATGGCCGACGCCCATCCCGATCCCCGGTCGCAGTTCGGCATGGCCATCTTCGCGGTCGGCGCGGCGTCCATGCTCGGCGACGCAGAGTGGGTTCTGGATGCCGGTCCGGCCATCATGTCCGACGGCGCCGCCGCGCTCGCCTACCTCCGTCGTGGCGGCGAACGGATGTACTGGTGGGCGCGGGCGATGACCGGCGACCTCGACGAAGCACTCGAGCACATCGACCGGCTCGGGGCCGACGACATCGGCATGGAGGACCATCCGCGCACGGGTGAGGGCTACTGGCTGGGCCTGCACGCCGAGGTCCTGGTGGTCGCGGGCAAACTCACCGACGCCGCGACGCTCCTCGACCGGGCCGCGGACTTCGCCGGCCGCACGGGCGAACGCTATGCCGACGCACACCGTCTGATCGTCCGCGCCCGGTACGAATACGCCAACGGTCGCCCGGCCTCCGTTGTGGGCGCGACCCTGTCCGCCGCGCGCGACACCGCACTCGCACAGGAGGCGGACGGGCTGGTCCGGAGGATCGACGCACTGGCGTCGACCTGGGGACTCACCTCCCCCGCCTGAGCGCACCAAGTCCGTCTCAAGTCGCATCCAAGGACCTTCGGCGACCCTTGTCGGGAATCCGGCGCCGACCGGAGCCCGACGAATCCTGCCGGACCGCTCCGGCCGCAACCGAGGACCTGCCGATGACCGCAACACCCGCCTCCTCCACGCCCGAGAACACCGAACGCCTCACCGTCCGAACCCGCACCTCGGTGCTCGCACAACTCCGCGATCGGATCGCGGGTGACGTCTACGGTCCCGGCGACGCGGGCTACGTCGACGCACGATCGGGTTTCAGCCGGCTCGACGTGCATCGTCCCGCCGTGATCGCCGTTCCCGCCAACCACTTCGATGTCGTGGAGGCGGTCCGTTTCGCCGTCGAGGAGGACCTGCGCGTCGCCGTGCAGGCGACCGGGCACGGCACCGGCAGGCCGGCCGACGGCGGGTTGCTGATCAACACCTCCCGCCTCGCGTCGGTCAGCGTCGACCCGGTCACCCGGACCGCGCGCGTGGGTGCGGGCGCCACCTGGCGGACGGTTGTCGACGCCGCCACGCCATACGGACTGGCGCCGCTGATGGGCTCGGCGAGTGGTGTCGGTGCGATCGGATACACCCTGGGCGGCGGCTTCGGCTGGCTCGGTCGGCGCTTCGGCCTGGCGTCCGACCACGTGCTCTCGTTCGACCTGGTCACCCCCGACGGCACGCCGATCCGGGTCACCGACACCAGTTTCCCGCACATCTTCTGGGCGTTGAAGGGCGCCGGCGCAGGCGGCCTCGGCGTCGTGACGTCGATGGAGATCTCGCTCGTCGAGGTGTCGACCGTGTACGCGGGCAACCTCTTCTACCCTGCCGCCGACGCCGAAGAGATCATCCGCAGATTCCGGGACTGGGCACCCGCGCAGTCGGACGCGCTGACCTCGGCGGTCGCCATCCTCAACCTCCCGCCCACCGACGACGTCCCGGAACCGCTACGCGGCCGGAGCTTCGCCGTCGTGCGCGGATGCTGGTCAGGCGATCTCGACGCCGGTCGCGCGGTCGTCGACGAATGGCGCGACTGGCGCACGCCCGTCGTCGACATGTGGGATGTGCTGCCGTTCGCCGCGATCGACGCCGTCAGCATGGATCCGACCGAACCGATGCCGGTGATGGTCACCACCGAATGGTTCGACGACCTCCCGGACGTCGCCGTCGACATCGTCGCCGCGAGGGTCCGGCCCGCCCCGGCATCGGCACCGCTGATCGTGATCGGCGAGATCCGCCACGCCGGCGGAGCGATCGCCCGCGGCGCGGAGCACGCGCCCAACGACCGGGCCCGGACGGGACGGTTCCTCCTCGAACTCGTCGCGGCGGTGCCCGACCCCCAGGTGGCGCTGGCGGTCGAGTCGACGCTGCGCGTGACCCGCACCGAGCTTGCGCCGTACGTCACCGGCGCCGCCTATCTCAACTTCACCTCGGGTACCGAACGGGTGGCCCGCGCCGACGACGCGTACAGCTCGGACCACCGACGACGTCTCGACGAGATCAAAGCCGCCCTCGACCCGTCGAACCGCTTCTGCCACGGCGACATCTGACGGGACGACCCGGGCGGGCGATCACGGCCCACTTGCCCCGGCGCGCACTGTGTGCGCTGATGGTCGGCATGACTGATCCGTCCGGACTCCGGTCCCACAGCGCGGACGATGCCCGTCCCCTCCTGGTCGTCGACGGCGCCAACGCCGTCGGTTCGGTGCCCGACGGCTGGTGGCGCGATCGCCGTGGTGCCGCCGAACGACTGCGGACGCGACTCGAGGCCGTCGCCCTCGGTGGCCTCGCGGGACTGCCGGGACCGCTCGAGGTGGTGCTCGTCGTCGAGGGCCGGGCTCGCGGAGTCGAGGCGAGCGAACACGTCCGGGTCGTCGAGGCACCCGCCGAAGGCGACGACACGATCGTCGAGGTCGTCGCCGACTCGAGCCCGCACCGGGAGCGGATCGTGGTCACCGCCGACCGCGAACTGCGGGCCAGGGTCGTGCGATTGGGCGCACGGGCGATCGGTCCCGCCGCCATCCCGCGGTAGTCCGCCGCTCGGTGACGTCTGTTCGGCGTCCGCTTTCTCCGACTTGTCACCCGGTCGGCGCGATCGGCCGATAATCTCCTGAGCATCGGCGACCGGCCGACCACAGGAGGATTCCATGACCGAAGCAGATGTCCTGATCGCCGGTGCCGGACCCATCGGCCTGACCGCCGCCGTCGAACTACGCAGGCGCGGAATCCGTGTCCGCATCGTCGATCCGCTCCTCGAACCTCCGCAGTACGCCAAAGCTGTCGGCATCCAGCCCCGCACGCTCGAGGTGTTCGAGAGCATGGGCGTCGTCGGACCGGTGCTCGACGCCGGCCTGGAGATGCGCGGTCAGCTCGTCTACGTCAACGGAAGTCAGGTCTCACGGGTCGACCTCACGACACCGCCCGATGTTCCCTACCGTTTCCACCTGCTCCCCCAGTACGCGACCGAGCGCATCCTGCGTGAGCGACTCTCCGATCTGGGCACCGAGATCGATCGGGGCACGGCGGTCTCGGCATTCGAGCAGGACGCAGACGGCGTGACCGTCACCCTCACGGGTCAGGACGGGGAAACCACCGTCCGGGCGGGCTATCTCATCGGCGCCGACGGTGCGCACAGCGTCGTGCGCAAGGGACTGGGGCTGAGCTTCGAAGGCGGCGCCTTCACCGAGCAGTACATGCTCGGCGACGTCGTGGTGGACTGGTCGATGCCCCGCGGCTACGCCATCCGATCGATGCACCAGACCGCGGACGGCACCACCGACGACCAACTGGTGTGCATCCCGCTGCCCGGCCGCGGCCGCTACCGGATGTCCATGCTGGTCCCCGACGAGCTGGCGGTCGCACCGACGACCGGCGGAGACGGTGTGGCCCACGGCTTCGAGGGCACCCGCGCGCCGGAGTTGTCCCACATCCAGGCCGTGGTCGACAGGCTCGCGCCCGAGCCCGCAACGGTCTCGCACCTGCGATGGTCGTCGGTGTTCCGCATCAGTCATCGGATCGTCGATTCCTACGGCCGCGGACGCGTGTTCGTCGCGGGCGACGCCGCCCACATCCATCCGCCGACCGGTGCGCAGGGCATGAACACCGGCGTGCAGGATGCGCACAACCTCGCCTGGAAACTCGCGCTCGCCGTCACCGGGGTCGCCTCCGACGCGCTCCTCGACAGCTACGACCTCGAGCGCCGGCCCGTCGGCGAGGAGGTGGTGGGACGCACCGTCCGAGACGCTCGCGAGGGCATCGGCGCCGGTTCCACCGACATGGACTTCATCATGCGGCGGGAGGCCCAGCTGCTGATCTCCTACGCCGACAGTCCCGCCGTCGCGGGGTCGACGGTGCCCACCGCCCCGGCCGCGCCACGGGCAGGCGAGCGCGCGCCGGACGCGACGGGCCTCAGCCGCGAATCGGTCAATCACCCGGTGCGCCTGTTCGGCGTGCTGGACGGCGTCGACCACTCGCTCATCCTGTACGCGGACGCCACCGCCGGGACCGGGGACGTCGCGGTTCTCGAATCCCTCGCCGGCGAGATCTCCGCGAAGGCGCACGGCCACATCGACATCCATGTGATCGCGGCCGCGACGGCACAGGTCGGCAGCACCGATCTACCGCTGCTCCGCGACACCGACGGCCGGTTCGCCGACGGCTACCTCCCAGACGGTTCGACGGTGTTCGTCATCCGGCCCGACGGTTACATCGGATACCGCGGCCCCATCGCCGACACCAAGGCCGCACTCGCCTACCTCGAGGGCACGTTCGGGTAGCTCTCGCGGGCCCCCCGGCACACCGTCCGGCGGGGGCCGATGCCCGGGCACGCCGTAACGTTGGGGACCGTGACGAGACGACCGGCAACCGACCGTCCGCTGTTCCGGACCGCGGGCATCCTCGCCGACCGCATCGGCATTTCGGTCCGGCACCGCACCGCCGATTCCCGGCTCGGCCGCGCGATGGGCACCGGCGAGGTGATCTATCTGGTGGCCCCGGCCGGTCATCCGAACTACGGCGACGAACTCATCGCCCGGACGTGGCTGCGACATCTGGCTCGGGTGCGCCCGAACGCCACGGTCGTGCTGGACTGCCACAGCCCCGGTACGGCCACGACGCTGCTGCACGACGCACATCCGAACATGCTCGTCGTCGACACGCTGTGGCAGTTGACCACCTACGCGGCGGACGCCGAACAACAGGACCCCTGGGAATGGGTGTCGTCCGCTGCGCTCGACTCCGGTCTCGCGCCGCGCGTGACCGCGGGTATCGACCTCCTGCACTCGGCGACCACCATTCACCTACTCGGTGGCGGTTACCTCAACACCGTGTGGCCGCACCACGTTTCGTTGTTCGTCGCCGCCGCCGGAGTGGCCCGGCGATCCGGCGCCCGACTCGCCGCGACCGGTCAGGGACTCGTTCCCGCACTGCAGGGCCGGGCTCGGGCCGCGCTGACCGAGGCGTTCGCCGCATTCGACATCGTGGACGTGCGCGACACCGCGTCGGTAGACGTACTCGACGGCGCCGTCGCGGCACGGCATTCCGGTGACGATGCATGGCTGGCTCTGCACCGGCCCCGACCTCCGCTGTACCGCACCGACCCGCCGGCCGAACGGGGTGTCGTACTCTGCCTCCAATCCGATCTCACCGAGCGTTTCGTCGGGCCACGGGCGACCGGCGTCGAGGCCCTGGCCGATTTCGTGCACGCGACCCTCGACGCCTGGGACGTGCCCGGATCGGCGGTCACCGTCGTCGAAGGAATCCCGGGGCACGACAACGAGGTTCCCTACCTCCTCGGTCCGCGCCTGGCCGGCGCCACCGTCCTCAACTTCCGCGACGTGTGGAGTGGCGGGTTGCCCGCCGGGCATCGAAACACGTGGATCAGTACCCGGTTCCACCCGCATCTCATGGCCGCGGCCGCGGGCGATCCCGGGGTCGCGGTCGTGGCGATGCCGGGGTACTACTCCACCAAACACCGGTCCCTGATCGAGGCCGGCTCGGACTGGACCGTCGTGGATTCCGGTACGTCTGTACCGGACCGACCGGACGGACACGGCTTCGACGCGGTCGCGCGGGAGCGGGCGGTCGCGGCCAAACTCGCCACGGCCATCGACATCTACCCCGTCCCGCCGGTGCTGGCACACCGCATGTGACTCCTCGCCGGAACCTTTGCGGCTTTTGTCTCAATCCACCTCGCCGCGCCGGTCTGCCGCTACAGTGAGCGGATGAGCCGAAAGCCTCTGCGCGCCACCGTCCTCCTCCGTATGACGACGCTCGGTGCGGTGGCCGCACTCGGCCTCGTCGCGTGCTCGCCCTCGGAGACGGCGTCGGGTACGGGATCGTCGGCACCGGCGTCCGGTTCGGGACAGACGACCTCGGTGCCCGCCGACACCGCTGCGGCATTCCAGAAGGCGATCGACGACACGCGCGCCGCCGGCGACCTCCCCGGCGTCATCGCCCGGGTCATCTCGCCGGCCGGAACCTGGACGGGGACATCGGGTGTGCGGGCGGCCGGCGGGAACGAGCCCACCGAACCCGCGGACCATACGCGGATCGGTTCACTCACCAAGACGATGACCGCGACGCTCCTGCTCCAACTCGTGCAGGAGGGCCGGGTCTCCCTCGACGATCCGATCGAGAAGTATGTCCCGGACGCACCCAACGGCACCGCGACGCTGCGGCAGGTCGCCGACATGACCAGCGGCATACCGTCGTACACCGCCTCCGAGGCCTTCGACCGCAGGTTCTTCGCCGATCCCGAAAGCGTGTGGAGCCCCACCGAACTCGTGGACACCGCGAAGGCGCTGCCACCGAGCTTCCCGCCGGGGCAGGGCTGGCAGTACTCGAACACGAACTACGTCCTGCTGGGTCTGGTCATCGAGAAGGTGCTCGCCAAACCCATCGGCGAGATCTTCGCCGACCGGATCTTCACGCCGCTCGGAATGGACGAGTCCTCATGGCCCGGCGGGTCCGTCGAGATCCCCGATCCACACCTGAACGGACTGACCGACCAGGGTCAATCCGACGGTAAGACGGTCGATTCCACTCGCTGGAATCCATCCTTCGCCTCCACCGCGGGCGCCGTGATATCGACGATCGACGACCTGCAGACCTGGGGCGAAGCGCTGTTCACCGGACAGGGTGTCCTGGATCCGGCGACTCAGCAGCTCCGCCGGGATTCGATTCTCACCTCGCCGGCGCCCAACACCGCCACCTCCGGATATGGCATCGGTATCGGGAACCGCGACGGATGGTGGGGCCACGACGGCGATTTCCCGGGATACAACACCTCGCTGTTCCACGACTACGAGTCGGACACGACGATCATCATCGTGATCAACACCGACGATGCCGTCACCGTCGACGGCAAGTCCATGGCCCCGGTCTACGCGGTCCAGGCGGGCCTCGTCGCCGCACTACCCGACTGAGTCCGGCACCTCACCCGAATCGGAACGGGGCCCACTCCGACACCGGTCCCCGCGTAAAGTCGGCGGCATGGCCAGAACAGTCGCGAAAGCCGATGTCGTCGACCGTGCCGGACTGCTCGAGTTCATCCGGCCGCGTCACCACATGATCCTCAGCACCGTCCGATCCAGCGGCAGTCCGCAGATGTCGCCGGTCACCGGCGGGGTCGACGAACAGGGTCGCATCGTCATCTCGACCTACCCCGGTCGGGCCAAGGCCGCGAACCTCCGGCACACTCCTGTCGCCACCGTCGTGGTGCTCTCCGACGACTTCAACGGCGCCTGGGTCCAGGTCGACGGCGACGCCGAGGTGCTCGACATGCCCGAGGCCGAAGATGCACTCGTGGACTACTTCCGCAGCATCTCCGGTGAGCATCCGGATTGGGACGAGTACCGCGCCGCGATGCGGACCCAGGGCAAGTCGCTGATCCGCATCACGCCGACGAGTTGGGTCCCGGTCGCCACCGGCGGATTCCCCGCCGACGTCGCGGCACGACTCGACGCCGACGATCGATGATCGACGCACGCGGCACGACGACGGACCCGATCGGTTGACCGCCGCCGCCGACATCGAGATCAGCGGACTCACGAAAAGCTATGGCGAGCACCGTGTTCTCGACGGCATCGATCTGCACGTTCCCGCGGGCGGCGTGACCGCGCTCCTGGGCCCCAACGGTTCCGGGAAGACGACGACCGTCGGCATCGCCTCGACCCTGTTCCCCGCCGACTCGGGAACGGTGACCATCGGCGGCTACGACACGGTCGCGCAGACCCGGTCGGTCAGAGCGATCATCGGCGTCACCGGCCAGTCGGTCGCCGTCGACGATCTGTTCAGCGGGCGAGACAACCTCGCTCTCATCGCCGACCTTCGCCGGCTGGGCCGGCGCAGCGGGCGGGCACGAACGCAGGAGTTGATCGAACAGTTCGACCTCGTGGAGGCCGCCGACCGCCCGGTGTCGACGTACTCCGGCGGAATGCGCCGGCGGCTCGATCTCGCGATGACGCTCGTGGCGATCCCGCGCGTCATCTTCCTCGACGAACCGACCACAGGACTCGACCCCAGGAGTCGTCGGATGCTGTGGGAGACCATCTCCCGGCTCGCCGCCGACGGCGTCACGATCTTCCTCACCACGCAGTACCTCGAGGAGGCCGACCACCTCGCCGACCGCATCGCCGTCCTCGACCACGGACACATCGTGGCCGAGGGAACAGCTGCGGAGTTGAAGAGCCGGGTTCACGCCTCCGAGGTGCGCCTGACGTTCGCCGACCGCGACTCGCTCGACGCGGCGGCCTCGCTGCTCCCGGATGCGCGTCGCGTCACCGACTCACGGCGCCTCGACATCGCGACAGACGACACCGTCGCCACGATCCGGACCACTCTGAATCGGCTCGAGGCCGCAGGGGTACCGGTCGCCGACGTGAGCGTCCATGCGCCGACACTCGACGACGTGTTCTTCGCCCTCACGGGCAACCCGGCTCCCGAGGTCCCCGACCCGGATCAGTCCGGAGCGGGATCATGACGGCCCTGGCCCACACGGTGTCGGATTCGCGGGTCATGATCCGCCGCAACGTTCGTCGGCTCCTCCGGTTCCCGGCACTCACCGTGATGCTGGTCGGAATCCCGGTCGTTTTCCTGCTGCTCTTCGTCTTCGTGTTCGGCGGGCAGCTCGGCGCCGGGATGACCACGCAATCCGGTGACAGCGGGCGGGCAACCTACCTCGACTACGTGGTGCCCGGGATCGTGCTGGTCACCGTCGCGTCAGCGGTGCAGGGTACCGCCATCGTCGTGGCGATGGACATGACCGCGGGAATCATCAACCGATTCCGCACGATGGACATCGCCCGCTCCGCGGTCCTGACCGGTCACGTGGTGGCCAGCCTGCTCCAGGCACTGTTCAGCATCGTCCTCGTCCTCGCCGTTGCGGTCGCGATCGGGTTCCGACCGACGGCCGGCCCTCTCGACTGGCTGGGCGCGTTCGGGGTGACCAGCGTGTTCGCGATCGCATTGATCTGGCTGTCGGTCTATCTCGGACTGGCGGCGAAAAGCGTGGAGACGGCCAGCAACACACCGATGTTCCTCACGATCCTGCCTTTTCTCAGCACGGGTTTCGTCCCGGCCGAGTCGCTGCCCGCCGGGCTGAGGCAGTTCGCGGAGTATCAGCCCTTCACGCCCGTCATCGAGGTCCTGCGCGGTACCCTCACCGACGCCTCGGTCCCTGCCGGGAGCGTGATCGCGGCACTCGCCTGGAGTGTTGCCATCGGCGGGGCCTCGTACTTCCTCGCCCTCCGAACCTATGAGCGGCGGCGCATTCCCGGATAGGGTCGTCGGCGTGCCCGAGAAGGTCGATTTCAAGAAGACATTCGACGCGTACAAGGCCCATCGGGGCCGGATACGTGTGCTCGAGGTACCCGTGATGCGCTACGTCATGATCGACGGGTCGGGAGACCCGAACACCACGCCACAGTTCGTGGCGACCATCGAGACGCTCTACCCGGTCGCGTACACCCTGAAGTTCGCGAGCCGAGGCGAGCTGGGCCGCGACTACGTCGTCCCCCCGCTCGAGGGTCTCTGGTGGGCCGAGGACATGAGCGCTTTCACCGGTGCTCGGGACAAGGGCCGCTGGAGTTGGACTCTCATGCTGATGATCCCGGACTGGATCGACGACGGACTGCTCGACGCCGCCGTCCTGCGGGTCGGCTCGAAGAAACCACCGCCGCGCCTCGACGACCTCCGCATCGCATCCCTGGACGAGGGACTGTGCGTCCAGACGCTTCACCACGGTTCGTTCGACGACGAGGGCCCGGTGCTGGCAGAGATGCACGATCGGTTCATACCCGACAACGGTTTGACCATGCGGGGCCATCACCACGAGATCTATTTCAGCGACTTCCGCCGGGTCGCGCCGGACAGACTCCGGACGCTGTTGCGCCAGCCGGTGGAACCCGCGACGCCGGCCACCGGGATTTCGTAGCGAAAGACGGTGTATAGCACGCACTTTTGCTACACATCGCCCCCGGCCGGCGCCCAGCCGAGCGCCGGCCCGAGCCGTCCGGCGAGGTCACCCACGATCTGCAGGTAATCGGGTTCATCGAAGGAGAACGGCAACGCGAAGGCCACCTCCGTGGCGCGTTGGAATCCCGCGTGATCATAGAGCTTCTCGGCGAGCTCGTCGGACGGCCCGACGTGGTCCGGCGAGAACAGCAGGCCACGCGGACCCTGCGGGGTGAGCGTGCGCTCGTATCGGCTGTCGGCATAGGCCCGGTATTTCCGGACCTGGCTCGGGGTTGCCGAGTCCGTGGGGATGACCACCAGTCCCTGGGAGACCCGCGCACGGTCGGGATCGATGTGATTGGCGCGGTAGGCGTCGATGTGTTCGGCCTGAATGGTGGCGAAGTCTCGCGACCGTGTTCCCTCGACGGTCACCACCGAGGAGGTCAGGTAGTTGATCCCCTGCCGGCCCGCCCAGATCGCCGAGCTGAGTCCGCCTCCGTACCAGACCCGATCGGCCAGGCCGGGTGAGTGCGGTTGCACTCGCCGCGAGAAGGTCTCGATCCCGACGGTCCCCTCGAAGTCGCTGACCGGTTCACCGCGCAGGCCGTCCAGCAGCCGCACCACCCGGTCCTTCGAGAAGTTCTCCAGCGCATGGGTTTCGGGATACATCGCAGTCTTGTAGTCGTCGTAGCGCATCGGGACGCCCACGGACACACCTGGATTGAGACGTCCGTCGCTGAGGATGTCGACGGTCGCCAGATCCTCGGCCAGGCGCAGCGGGTTCTCCATACCGAGTGGGATCACCGCGGTGCCCAGCTCGATGCGGCTGGTCCGCACCGCGGCGGCCGCCAGCACTGCCACGGGTGAGGAGATGCCGTACTGGAAGTGGCGGTTGCGCACCCACACGCTGTCGAAGCCGAGTTGTTCGGCGAGCTCGATCATCCGCAGCGTTTCGAGGTGGCCGGGGCGAGGGTTGTCGCCGTCGAAGCGTCCGATGGTCAGGAATCCGAGCTTACGGAGGGGTTCACCGCGTCGAGGCATGCGTCGATTCTCACACTGCCATGAGCCGGACGACGCCCAAGAGGATCAGCGTGAGCCGAACTCCGTGGCCGCCGGCGGTACCCGACTCGCGTCTATAGTCGGGTCACACCGACCCCGACCGAACGGATCGCCATGTCGACCACAGTCGCGGAGAGGATCGTCGAGGAGCTCGACCGTGCGGGAGTGCGGCGCGTCCACGGGCTACCAGGCGATTCGCTCAACGGTTTCACCGATGCCCTGCGCAGGAACGACACCATCTCGTGGCGGCATGTCCGGCACGAGGAGTCGGCGGCCTTCGCCGCGTCCGCGGAAGCCGCCCTCACCGGTGAACTCGCGGTGTGCGTGGGAAGTTGCGGGCCCGGCAATCTGCATCTGATCAACGGACTGTTCGACGCACACCGCAGTCGTGTTCCGGTCCTCGCGATCGCCGCGCACATCCCCGCGACCGAGATCGGCACCGGCTACTTCCAGGAAACGCACCCCGAGCAGCTGTTCCGGGAATGCAGTGCCTTCTGCGAGATGGTCAGCACTCCCGAGCAGATGCCGCGCCTGCTCGACATCGCGCTGCGCACCGCCGTCGAGAAGCAGGACGTCGCGGTGCTCGTCATCCCGGGCGAGACCTTCCTCGCGCCGTGCCCGAAGCGACGAGCGGGCGCCCCCATCCGCCACATCCCGCGCGTCACACGTCCCACCGACGGCGAGATCGCGCGTGCCGCTGCCACTCTCAATGCCGCCGAGCGGGTGACCATTCTCGCCGGTGCCGGGGTGAAGGACTCCCACGACGTGGTCGTCGAGCTGGCGCGGGTCCTGCAGGCCCCCATCGTGCATGCGCTGCGCGGCAAGGAGTTCACCGAGTACGACAACCCCTACGACGTGGGAATGACCGGGCTGCTGGGCTTCTCGTCGGGGTATCGCGCGATCGAGAAGTGCGACACCCTGCTCATGCTCGGCACCGACTTCCCGTACGAACAGTTCTATCCCTCGAAGGCGACGATCATCCAGGTCGACATCCGCGGTGAGCAGATCGGCCGACGCTGTCCCGTCGACCTGCCACTCGTCGGTGACGTCGGCGACACCGTCCGAGCGCTTCTGCCGTCGATCACCACCGGCCGCGACTCCGAACACCTGTCGACCTCGCTGGCCCACTACGCCACGGCGCGGCGCCGCCTCGACGACCTCGCCGGCAACGACCGCAACCGGGCACCGATCCACCCGCAGTACCTGGCCCGCCTGATCAGCGAGAAGGCAGGCGACGACGCGGTGTTCATCCCCGACGTCGGTTCACCGGTGGTCTGGGCGGCTCGCTACCTCGCGATGAACGGTGCCCGCCGCCTGATCGGTTCGTTCACCCACGGCTCGATGGCCAACGCGGTGTCCCAGGCCATCGGTGCGCAGACCGCCTTTCCCGACCGCCAGGTGATCGCGCTCGCCGGCGACGGCGGGCTGGCGATGCTGCTCGGCGAGTTGCTCACCATCACGCAGAACCGGCTGCCGGTGAAGATCGTCGTCTTCGACAACTCGTCCCTGAACTTCGTCGAGGTCGAGATGAAGGCCGCCGGATTCGTCAATTACGGAACCGATCTGGAGAACCCGGACTTCGCCGCGCTGGCGGAGTCGGTCGGCATCCGAGGCCGCCGGGTCGAGCAGCCCGACGATCTCGCCGACGCGGTCGACGAGTTCCTCGCCCACGACGGTCCGGCCCTGCTCGACGTCGTCACCGCCCGGCAGGAGCTGTCCATTCCGCCGGCGATCACCGCCGCCCAGGCGAAGGGGTTCACGCTGTACGCCCTGCGAACCGTGCTGTCGGGACGTGGCGACGAACTGGTCGACCTCGCCGAGACCAACCTGTTCCGACGTCTGTTCGACTAGGCCTGCCGGTCGACGGCCGCCCGCACACCGTGGGCGGCCTCCGCGACATCCGCGCTCCACGTCGACGCGTCGACCCGGTGAACGGCGGAGTCACCCGCATAGGCACTGGAGATGACGACGTCCGGATCGAGCGTTCCCAGGAGTTCCATACTCGCCGCGAGCTGGTCCGCGTCGCTGATACCCGGTAGGTAACCGGCGGTCCATCGCCCCGAGGCGTTGCGGTAGAGAGTGTCCCCGGTGAACAGGTACCGGTCGCCGTCGGCGCCTGTCGCGAGGTAGCTCGTGCTCCCCGGGGAATGGCCGGGTGTCGGGATCACCTCGACCCCGTTGTCGTCGATGTGCCGGTCCGCGACGGCAACCCCGATCCGAGCGTGGCCGCCGATCCGGTCCGCTTCGGCGGCCGGCGCGTGCAGCGTCGCCCCGAAGCGTTCGGAGATCGCGCCCAGCTGCGGCCCGGCCTCGTCCTGATGCGACAGGTACTGGTGATCGATTCCTCCGAGCCGCTCGAAGTCGTCGAACTCGGCGTCGGAGGCAACCGAGTAGAAGAGGACGTTCCGGTTCGACGTCCACAGGTAGGCATGTGTGGTCAGTCCGGGAAACGGACTGTCGCTGATGGTTTCCCACAGGTCGGCGAGAACGCGGCGCATCGGTGTCTCCTCGAGTCGGTCGGTATGTCCAACCACGGTGCAACTTCATGTCCGCTTGAAGTCAACGTCCACGACCGCCCGTACACGAGTCCGCCACCGAGTGATACACATATGAAGATCCGTCTCACCTGTTTGGAGTTCACGTGTCCACTTCGCTGTCGTCCGACGCTCCCGCGTTTCCCGCCGCGGTCGGCTATGAGTCCGCGATGGCGAACCGGCGCCTCCGACGCGCCCGGGCGCTGGTCCGCCGCGCCACCGGGAAGGACCTCTTCCCGGAGCAGGAGAACCTGCGCACCTTCGCCGCAGACATGTTCCGCACCGATCCGGTCGCCGAACGGTTCGTCGACGAGGTCTACGGCACGATCGGCGGCGACGCGGCCCGAGCGCTCCTCGACCAAGCACTCACCGACGGCCTCGACAGCATCGACGATCCCCCGCCGGCGCTGGTCGAGTTGTTCGAGGAGTTCGAGGCCGTGCCCGACTGGGTCGACCCCGAGCTGATCGCCGAGGGCGAGGCCATCTGGCGTCGGTGGGGTACCGGCCTGTTCAGTGTCGCCGGCGGGATCACCTTGGAGATGTACACCGAAGCCGCTGTGGCGAAGCCGCTGTCACTGGCCGGCGGTTACGCGGGAGACAACGCGTTGCGCAGGTTCCTGGAGACCTCGCGCTTCTGGATCGACGTCTCGCAACCCGGGGCGTTGCTCACGCCGGGGTCGCAGGGTCGCGCGACGGCCATGCGGGTGCGCGTCATGCACGTGTGGGTTCGTCGCACGGTCGCCGACCACCCGGAATGGGATCGGCATCGCTGGGGCGACCCGATCAGCCAGTCGTATCAATTGCTGACCCTGCTCGGCGGCAGCGTGGTTCCGGCAATGGCCCTGTGGCTGACCGGAGTACAGACGACGCCCCGTGAGATCCGGGTCCTGATGCACTACCAGCGCTACCTCGGCCACCTGCTGGGTGTACGCACCCAGTGGTACCCCGAGACCATCGCCGACTCGCTGCGATTGCTGGCGTTCGTCACCTCGACCCGCAGCTACGACGCCGGGGACGACGGCGCCGAGCTCATCGAGTCGTTCCCCGCGGCGTTCGCGAAGAGCGGAGCGACCGGCCTGGAGCGACTTCGCGGCCGGTACAACGCGGCGATGTACGCGGCCTATTCGAGCATCTACATGCTGCCCATGACGCGGTTGCGCTATCGGATGCCGAGTCCGGTTCCGGGGGTGCTGGTCATCGTGCTCCGCCTGCCCGCCGTGATCGTCGTCGAGACAATACGTCGACTGTCACCCCGATTTCGCCGGGTGCACGAGAAGTGGATGTGCCGCCACCGGGAGAACTGGCACGACTGGCAGACCTCCGGGCGTCCCGCCGAGTACGCGCACGGGAAAGGACTCCGGCGCTGACGACAGCACACCGAAGTTACTCCGGAGTTGGACACGAATGCACACACCGTTAGCCTGTTCGGGGTGACGCACACTCCGACGACCACCGCCACGACCGATGATCCCGCCGGGATCGAATCCCGCGTGGGTCATTACTACGTCCTCGACGGCTCGTACCAGGTCGGGCGAGAGAAGGTTCGCGAGTACGCACGCGCGGTCCAGGACTATCACGGCGCCCATTGGGAGCCCGAAGCCGCTGCGGCACTGGGTTATCCGGGACTCGTCACACCGTTGACCTTCACCTCCATCCCGGCCATGGCGGCGAACCGGGAGCTCTTCGAGAAGGTCATCGTCGGATATGACACCTACGTGCAGACCGAGCAGGTCTTCGAGCAGCACCGTCCGATCGTCGCCGGGGACGAGCTGACCACCGACGTCGAGCTGACCAGTGTTCGGCGGATCGCGGGTAAAGACCTGATCACCGTGACCAACACCATGACCGACGCCGCGGGCGAGCGAGTGCACACGATGCACACCACGGTCGTCGGCGTGACCGCCGACGAGGTCGACCCGGAGTTGAGCATCGCGGTTCGCAAGGTGATGATGCACGACGTCAACATCTTCAGCCACGACGAATCCGCGCAACGATACGTGAAGACGGTTCGTCCCGACGGCGACATCCGGGCCGCCGATGACACCGGCCGGACCTCGGGAGCCCGCAACTTCGACGAATTGAGCGTCGGCGACGAGCTACCGCCGCACACCATTCGGCTGTCCCGCGGCGATCTCGTGAACTACGGCGGTGTCGCGGGCGACGCCAATCCCATCCACTGGGACGAGACGAGCGCGAAGCTGGCGGGCCTGCCCGATGTGATCGCGCACGGCATGCTGACCATGGGCCTCGGGGCCGCCTTCGTGTCCTCGTGGTCTGGTGACCCGGGTGCCGTCACCCGCTACGCGGTCCGCCTGTCCCAGCCCGCTGTCGTCTCGGGCGCCGAAGGCGGCGAGATCGAATACAGCGGTCGCATCAAGTCGCTCGATCCGGAGACCCGAACGGGCGTCGTCATCGTGGTGGCGAAGTCGGGTGGTCGCAAGATCTTCGGTCTCGCGACCATGAACATCCGCTTCAAGTGACCGTCAGGGTCAGTACTCCCCTTTGATGACGAAGTACGACCCACGGATGACGCCGGCGAGCTTCGATTTCTGCCTTGCGAACTTGAACCTGGACTCCAGCTCCGCCGGAACGTCCATACCGTCGGAGAGTTTGAACCCGACGGCCCGCTTCCCGGCCGGGTCGATGCTGTACATGACGTTGACGGCCAGGCCCGACTCGTAGAACACGTACGACATACGGAGCCTGGCGTCGTCCGGGCCCACCTCGAAGTCGCTGACCTCGAGCGCGGGCGAGCTGATGGTGATGTCCCGCTCGTTCGCCAGGATCGTGGTCACCCGATCGAGGATGTCGGGCGCATCCGACGCCGGGACGACGGTGAAGTCGTGCCCGTACTTCGTCTTGTGGTACCGGGCCTCGTTGGCCCGCAGACCGGCCAGCGCCTCCGACACGGGTGAACTCTCGAGTCCTGCGGTGGAGACATCTTTGAAGTCGGCGACGTGGCCCATGGCACTTCCTTCCCGAACACTGCGTGAGACAGAGTAGAGCCCCCGACCACCGTCGGGGGCTCTATCGGTTCAGCGTGGCTCAGTCCAGCGCGATTCTCACTCGAGGACGAACACCGGGATCTGCCGGTCGGTCTTGGTCTGGTACTCCGCGTAGGGAGGGTAGGCCGCGACAGCGAGCTCCCACCAGTGGTCACGCTCCTCGCCGTCACTCAGCTCACGAGCGGTCAGTTCCTTCACCTCGGTGCCGTCCTGAGCGGTGACCTGAGGATTCGCTTTCACGTTGTGGTACCAGGCCGGATGCTCGGGAGCGCCGCCCTTCGAGGCGACCATCAGGTACTTGCCGTTCTCTTCAACGCGCATCAGCGGGACGTAGCGCTTCTTGCCCGACTTGGCGCCGGTGGTCGTGAACAGGACGATCGGGCGGTCCATCACTGTCACACCGTCGGTGGTGCCCTGCTCGAGGATCTTCTCGGTCTGCTCGCGGACCCAGCCTTCAGGACTCAACTCTGCATTAGCACTCATGGTGGGCGGAACACCACGACCGCCCCGGATATTCCGCGTGCCGACGTGCTCCTCACCGTCCGATGTTCTGACCCTCCGCTACTGTGGCGACACCCGACCCCTGATCGCGAGTCTCCACCGATGCCCTCACCACGCCGTGCTCTCCTGCCGACGCCGGTCGGCACCGTGGCCGTCGACAGCAACGGCTCCGCCATCGTGCGCGTGGCCTGGCGGGTCGGCACCGATACAGCGACCGACATCGACACCACCGATGCGGTTCTCGCCGAAGCGATCCGACAACTCCGGGCCTACTTCACCGGCGAGCTCACCGACTTCGATCTGCCTGTCGACCTCGACGGGATGTCGGACGCCGCGCGTGCAGTCCTGACGACGCTGCATCGGGAGGTCACCCACGGCGACACCGTCACCTACGGGGAGTTGGCGGCGATGACCGGCACACGGGTCTCCGCGCGTGGCGTCGGGACCATCATGGGCATCAATCCGGTACCGCTGATCGTCCCCTGCCATCGCGTGATCGCGGGTGACGGTCTCGGCGGCTACTCGGGAGGCACGACCGGTCAGGGTCTGGCGACCAAGCGCTGGTTGCTCGAGTTCGAAGGCGTTCTCCCGCCGACGCTGTTCTGACGTCGAGCGTCACGTTCGCGACGCCCCGGACAGATGGTCGACGACCAGCGACTGCAGCCTTGGAGCGTCCTGGCCGAGCCACAACGACAGGTGCGTTCCTTCGTCGACGGCTTCGAGGCGAGCATCGGGCAGCGTCTGCGCCGCGTGGACACTCTGATCGAACGGGACGTCGGCGTCGGTTCGGGCGTGTATCGCCAGCACGGGTGCGCTCACCTCCGCGAGCGGTAGGTCGAGGTCACAGAATTGGTCGAAGTCGTTGTCGAAGCCCGCTTTTCGCGACCCCGACACGGTGTCGAACAGATCGATCGCCAGCGTGCGCTGGTCGTCATCGGCGATGATCTCCGCGGTGAGCGCCCTGATCTGCGCACGCGACAGGTCTCCCTCACCGGACAGGAGTGTCGAGATGGCCGTGGACGGCGCCTTCGACACGAGCGTGGTCGCCAGCCACTGACCGAAACGGCTGAAGAGGAGTTTCTCCTCGGATAGTTCGAGTCGTCCGCGCAGGCTGCTCCGCGGGTCGAAACGAGTGCTGACCGTGGCGACGGCGACCATCGATGCGACCCGCTCCGGCACCGCGGCAGCCAGCGAGTACGCGGCGGGTCCACCACCGGACCAGCACATCAGCGCGAAACGCTCGACCCCCAGTGCATCCAGGGTGGCCGCGGCCAGCTCACCCTGCGCTGCCGGGGCGCGCGTGTCATGACCGAGGGGCGTGCCCAGGTAACCGGGCCGCGAGATCGCGATGACACGGTGCGACCCGGCGAGGAAACGAGTCATCAGAACACCCTGGTCACAGCCACCCGGCGACCCGTGCAGGAACACCAGCGGCGGTCCCGTCCCGACGTCGATGCACTCGACCGGCCCGGCCGGCGTCTCGATCAGCCGCGATCCGGTCGCATGGCCGTCGGAGTGTGTGAGTCCCATGAACCTGCCTCCACCGTCGACGTCGGGTGGTGCGACGGTAGCGCCGGTGCGGGCCGTTCGCGGCGGAAGCGGACGAAACCCCTGTGAACAGATGGTGTCGGCGCGCTTTACATCTATGCCATCCGTCCCGAAAGCAAGGGCGATGTGCACGATCACCGCCGACCGCGGCCTTCCACCCGCCTCGCCGGCAGTCTCAGATTATTTCGAGACCATATATGAGACTTCTGAGAGTTCGTAGCCGGCATCCACCACTGAGTGCGCAATCGCTCCGCAAATGCAGTCTCGAAAACGCAGCGCGCCGTGGCGCGGTATTTCGATACTTTTGAGATACGCTGCCCCGGTGACAGCAGATGCAACAGAGTCGTCGGGGATGGCCCTCGGCTATGCCCGCGAAACAGCCGGCGCCCACCCACTCGCGCCGCAGATCGATGCACTCACCGACGCCGGCGTCGATCCCGCACGCATCTACACCGACGCGAGCGACCGATCCGCACCTTCCGGCCACCGGCCCGGGATGGCCGCACTTCTCGACTACGCACGTGCCGGAGACATCACGGTGGTGGTCGGTATCGATCGCCTGGGCCGCACCGTGCACGAGGTCATGGAGATCGCCAACCAGATGACCGGGCGTCGTATCGGACTGCGCTCGTTACGCGAGGGCATCGACACCGCCGACCCGGCCGGAGCGATGATCGTCGCAGTCTTGGCGTCGTTGGCCGAACTCGACGACGCGGGACCGCGGTCGGACCGTTCGACACCGAGGACGCTGCGCGGGTCGACGTCGACCATCGGTCGTCCGCGCGCGCTCGACGCCGACCAGGTGGCGCGCGCCGAGCAGATGCGCGCGCGAGGGGTCTCCGTACCGAAGATCGCGCAGGAGCTCGGGGTCAGTCGCGCAACCCTGTATCGTACGCTTGCCGAAAGGCGTTCGGTCCGTTGAAGAATCCTGATTCCGACCTGCCCGAGCTCGATATCGTGACCGAACACGGCGTCGTCACGCGGTTGCCCACGTCGTTTCCCATCTACGACGCCGAACTCGACGAGCACCTCGACCCGGACCTGTTCCAGCAGGGTTTTCTCGATGCCGCTGCCGATCTCGATGCCCTCCCGGCGCCCTGGGCGCGACAACTCGCGTCGTCCACGCTCGCCTGCCCGCCCCATCCCGATGACGAGGAGCCGAGCTACACCCGCGGCTATCGCGCCGCCCTGTACGGGCACCTGCGGCACGCCGGAAAGTGAGTGCTGCAAAGGATTCGGCGGTTCGCACTGCCCGGAAGGCCGGACTTGCCGCAATCGAACCGGTGCCCGGCAACGGATCTCGCCGCGGTGACGTATCGGTCGTTGGTGAATCGTGATCAGGTGGTGACGTCAACGCCTTCGCGATCTCGCGGTCGGTGCGACCATGGACCGAGGCGGGGTTGGGGTTCGCCGACGCGAACCCAGGCGCAGTACCCACGGGGCGGCGCCGCATTTCGGGGCGGTTCAAGCCGGCGGGCCGCACATTCGGACACTTCTAGGTGGTCGCGCCGTGAACCAATCGACGAACATCGACGGGCGAGTGCTGGGTGAGAACGAGCTCAGCGAACGCGAACTCGAAGCACTGCGAACGGAATTGGACGGGATCGACGATCGATTGCTCGAAGACGTGCGCGCCCGGCTCGAGGTGTGTACCCGCATCGCGCAACTCAAACGGCGATACGCCATTGCCGTGATGCAACCGCACCGCGTCGGAGCTGTGCACGAGCACGCCCACCGGTTCGCCGTCGATCATGACCTGTCCCCGGATTTCCTGCACGCCCTCTACGACCTGATGATCTCGGAGACCTGCCGCGTCGAGGACCTCATCGTGGCGGCCGAGCAACCACGGCCGAACCGCGGTTCGGCGCGACAGGCGAACCCGGATCGGGCCCCCGTCCAGCGCACGTCCGCCGACTCGAGCGCGGAGTGAGGTGGCCGCGGTGCGCACATTGCTGATCGACAACTACGATTCGTTCACCTACAACCTGTACGCGCTGTTGACCGAGGTCAACGGCCAGGAGCCGGTCGTCGTCGCCAACGACGTGCCGTGGGCGTCGGTCGACCTCACGGCTGTCGACAACGTGGTGGTCTCCCCCGGCCCGGGTCGACCGGACTACGTCCGCGACTTCGGGATCAGCGCAACGGCTCTGACCGACAGCGGGCTGCCCGTACTCGGTGTGTGTTTGGGACACCAGGGCCTGTGCCATGTGTTCGGCAGTCCCGTGGTGCGGGCCCCGGAGCCACGACACGGGCGGGTCAGCGCGGTGCACCACGACGGCCGGGGCCTCTTCGCGGGGCTGCCGTCCCCGTTCCGGGCGGTGAGATATCACTCGCTCGCGGTGATGGATGTCCCCGACGTGTTGGAGGAGCAGGCGTGGTCGGACGACGGCGTCCTGATGGCGGTGCACCACCGGGATCTGCCGATGTGGGGGGTGCAATTCCATCCGGAGTCGATCTGCAGCGAGTACGGCCGGGAACTGCTGGCGAACTTTGCCGCAGCGACACCGCTGCGTACGAACCGGCGGGCGACGGGCGTGGCGGCGGGAACGTCACCGACGACGAGATCTGTTCCCGCAGAGCATATGCCGTCGACGAAACACGAACACCGCTATCGGGTGCGATCGGTGCGCGTCGACCGGACCGTGGATGCGCAAGCGCTGTATGAGCGATTGTTCGCCGACGGACCCAACAGCTACTGGCTCGACGGATCGGCGGCCGACGACGAGGACGGCAGATTCTCCGTCATGGGCGACTGTTCGGGACCGCACGCCGAGTATGTGACCTACCGTGTGCCGGAAATGACGGTGCGAGTGCAACATTCGAACGGAACGGTCGAGGTGGTCGGCAGCACCTTCTTCGACTATCTCGGCGCGCAGGTGCGGGAGCGCTCGGTGGCGCCGCGGTCGGATCTGCCGTCCGGGTTCTGTCTCGGTTATGTCGGCTACCTCGGTTACGAACTCAAGGCGGACACCGGTGGACAGTTGGCTCATGCGTCCGAGCAGGCCGATGCCGCGCTGGTGTTCGCGGACCGGGCGGTGGTGATCGACCACGAGGGCGGGTGCGTGTACGTACTGGCACTCGAACCGGTCGAGAATTTCGGCACACCGGATCCCGACACGACTCGATGGTTGCGCGAGACGGCGTCGACCATCCGGGAGTTGCCGCCCCCACTCCCCCGATCGACGACTCCCCCGCTGGTCCCGGTTCCGCATGAGGTGCCGATCGTGTTCCGGCACAACCACGAGACGTACCTGAGGCTCGTCGAGGACTGCCTGGCGGAGATCCGGTCCGGGGAGTCCTACGAGGTGTGCCTGACGAACTCGGCCACCGTGCACCGCACCCTCGACCCCGTGTCCGGGTATTCGTGCCTCCGCGAGATCAGCCCGATGCCCTACAGTGCGTTGCTGCAGTTCTCGGGGCTGTCAGTGCTCAGCGCGTCTCCGGAACGCTTCCTGAAGGTCGCCGCGGACCGCACGGTGGAGTCGAAACCGATCAAGGGCACCCGGCCTCGGTCGGCGAATCCGCTGGAGGACCAGGAATTCCGATGCGCGCTGCGAGCGAGCGAGAAGGACCGGTCGGAGAACCTGATGATCGTCGACCTCGTCCGCAACGACCTCTCGCGCGTCTGTGAGCCGGGTTCGGTGCACGTGCCGTCCCTGTTCGACATCGAGACCTACGCACCGGTGCATCAGATGGTGTCGACGGTGCGTGGGACGCTGCGCGAGGGGCTGTCGGCGGTCGACTGTGTGCGGGCGGCGTTTCCGGGCGGTTCGATGACCGGGGCGCCGAAGATCCGCACGATGGAGATCATCGACAAGCTCGAGGCCGGTCCGCGGGGGGTGTACTCGGGCGCGATCGGCTACTTCTCGCTGACGGGAACCGCCGATCTGTCGATCGTGATCCGCACGATGGTCGCCACCGATTCCGAGGTGACGTTCGGGGTCGGCGGTGCGATCGTCGCGCTGTCGGATCCGGACGAGGAGTTCGAGGAGACGATGGTCAAGGCGCTCACCATGCGACGCTGCCTGTCCGTTGCCGACGAAAGCGGGCCGTGACAGGATCGACCGCCCCCGGTGCGCGGTCGGTGGTCGTGGCCGGCGGTGCGGGAGCGGTGGGGGCGATGTTCGCGGACCGGTGGCGCGCGGACGGCGCCGACGTGTACATCCTGGACGCCGCGTTCGGGGACGACATCAGGTCTCCCGGCCCGGAGTCGGCGGCGCGGATGCGCGAGGCCGACATCGTGGTCCTCGCGGTCCCCGAAGACGTGGCGCTGGCGGCGGTGGCAACGGTCCGGCCGTTGCTGCGTTCGACGGCGCTGCTGATGGAGACGCTGTCGGTGAAGTCGCGGTTCTCGGCGGCTGTCGCGCGTCTCGACGGGGTCGACGTCGACGCGGGCGGGCCGATCGTCGGGGTGAATCCGATGTTCGCGCCGTCCCTCGGACTACCCGGCCGTGCGGTCGCGGTCGTCGTCCATCGGGGCGGGCCGGGCGCGGACCTTCTGCTCGACGACCTGGCACGGTGGGGCGCCAGGAGGGAGGTCACCACCGCGGACCGGCACGACCGCCTGTGTGCGGCGGTGCAGGCCCTCACCCACGCGACCATCCTGTCGTTCGGGTGCGCGCTGGCCGACCTCGGCGTCGACGCCGACGAGACCGCGACGCTGGCAACCCCTCCGTTCACGACGATGTCGGCGATGCTGGCTCGGATCACCGGTGGGACACCAGAGGTGTACCGGGACGTGCAGAGATCGAACCCGTGCGCGCCTGCGGCGCGAGATGCGCTGGCGCGGGCCGTGTCCCGGGTGTCGGCCGCCTGCGACGGTGACGATGACACCGCCGGCACCGAGTTCACGGCGCTGCTCGCCCGGGCGGGTGCATCGCTGGGCGACCGCGGGGACGGATACGCGGAGATGTGTGCCCGACTGTTCGACGGAATGGCATCGTGACCGGGGGGCTGCCCGACCACGACGCCTCCGATCCGGTGGAGACGGCGGTGATCCGCGGGCTGGTCCGCAGCTGGCCGCGCCGTGCGACGGTACGGCGCACCGAACCCGAACTCGACGGTCCCACGATGGACGACGTCTTCGACGACGCCCGTTCCGACTATCCCGATTCGATGCTCCCGTTCGACGGGCATCCGGGCTGGGATCGGCTCGACGAGGACATCCGGTCCAGGGTCCGCGCCTGGGCCTGGATCGCCTACAACAAGAACGTCGTCGACATCGAGCAAGACGTGGTGACACCCGGTTTCGGACTGCTGTTCCGGGATACGTTCGGCACGGGGTTCTCGGATGCGGGCCGGGCGGCGGTGGTGCAGTCGATGGTCGACGAGGAGTACCACACGCTGATGCACCTGAACGCGTCCGCGCTGACCCGCCGGCGGCGCGGCTGGGCGCTGCCGGACGCGGCGCTGCCCGAGTCGTTGACGGTGCGCCGGCACCGAGAGGCGCTCGCGCGGGCGGAGTCGGCGCGAGCCGCGGCTCTGACGACCCTGGCGTACGCGACGGTCGCCGAGACCTCCATCGGCGACTACCTGGCCCTCATCGCCGACGACCGGACCATTCAGCCGGTACACCAGGCCACCGTCGCCCTGCATCGCCGCGACGAGCGCGCGCACGGCTCGGTCGCCGGTGAGATGATCGGTCTGGTCCACGACCGGCTGGACCCAGACGATCGGATCATCCTGGCGCGCGCCCTGCGTGACGGTGTCGACGCGTTCACTTCCACCGATGGGGCCCTGTGGTCGGCGATCGTCGACGCCGAGCGAATCCCGGACGGCGACACGATTCTCCGCGATGTCGCCGAGGACCCCGATCGCCGTCGAGTCCTGCAGGACTGCAGCGCAGTCGACCGTCTCCTCGCCCGGTTCGGCCGGATCGGCTGAGTGCGCACCGCTACCGTGGGATCGTGAACGTCCACAACCGCGCCCGACTGGCGACGACGGCAGACGCAGCGACGATCGCCGATCTGCTGGATGAGTTCAATCGCGAGTTCGACGAGCCGTCGCCCGGGCCGGTGGCGCTGGCACGCCGTCTACACGAGTTGCTCTCCGGTGCTTCTACTTTCGCCGTCGTCGCCGGCGCTCCGATCGTGTCGCTGGGACTGGTCACCATCCGCACCAACGTCTGGGTCGAGGGCGGCATCGCGCTGCTCGACGAGATGTACACGACACCCGCCGAACGGAGCCGCGGACTCGGCAGTGCCGTTCTCACCGCTGCCGTCGCCGAGGCGACACGGCGGGGCGCCGGCGAGTTCGAGATCGAGGTCGACGAACCCGATGTCGACGCACACCGCTTCTACGCCAGGCACGGATTCCCGATGCGCGACCCCGCCACCGGCGACCGAGCTTTCGTACTGCGCAAAGAGCTGTCCACCCCGTAAGTCCGATGAGATGCCGCTCGTGCCAGTAAGGTACGGGCGTGGTTCAGCTGACAGTGGGAAGCCATCGCGACAACGCGACGACCGACGTCCTCCTCGCCGCGGAGAAGTTCAACCGCCACACCTTCTGGTGCGGCCAGAGCGGATCCGGAAAGACGTACGCGCTCGGGGTGGTGCTAGAGCAGCTGTTGCTCCGCACCCGACTCCCCTTGCTCATCCTCGACCCGAACGCCGATTTCACGCGGTTGCCGGAGACACGAGGCACCACCGACCCCGCAACGGCCGACGCGATCGCGGCCGCCGACATCCGGGTGCTCCATTCCACCCGGCGCGACGGACCGCAGTTGCGGACACGTTTTCTCGCCCTGCCGCTCGCCGCGAAGGCCGCGGTCCTGCAGCTGGATCCGATCGCCGACGCCGACGAGTACAACGTCCTGCTACACGCCGACGCCACGCTCACCGAGACGTCGGACCAGACCACCTACCTCGAGGCCCTCCGCCGTTCCGACGACCCCGGACACCAACGGCTGGCCAAGCGGATCGAGAATCTCCAGGTTCTCGACTGGGCACTGTGGGCGCGGGGTGGCGTCGCAGCCACCGACATCGTCGACGAGCGACCGCAGGCGACCGTGCTCGACCTGGGCGGCTTCGCCCACCCGGCGGAACCGAAGGTGGCCGCTCTCAGTGTGCTCGAGCACCTGTGGGAACGCCGCGACGAACGACGGCCCGTCCTCATCGTGATCGACGAAGCCCACAACATCTGTCCGCCGCTGGCCACGAGCGCGGTGGAACAGGCACTGATCGATCGCGTCGTGCAGATCGCCGCCGAGGGACGCAAATTCGGCCTCTGGCTGCTGCTGTCGACGCAACGGCCCACCAAGATCCATCCCAATGTCCTGTCCCAGTGCGACAACCTGTGCCTGATGCGGATGAACGCCCCGCGGGATCTCGCCGAACTCGCCGACACCTTCGGCTTCGTCCCCGAGCACCTGCTGGCGGAGTCCCCCGGATTCCGCCAGGGTGAGGCGCTCTTCGCGGGCGGGTTCATCACTGCCCCCACCTACACCCAGATGGGTGCCCGGATCACCGAAGAGGGCGGTGCCGACGTCGCGGTGCCGCTGGGTGTCTAGCGCCGACGACAATCCGGCGTGGCGGCAGGTCGACCGCTGCTAGTGTGTTCACCGTCCGTGCGACAGACCGAGGAGGCGATACCCATGAACGATTCGACGTGGGCGCTCCCCTGCGGAGTCACGGTCGGGCGATAGGTCGTCCGGGGAGCGCCGTATGAGCGCACTCCCCGAAAGGCACGACCATGCACTTCACCTCTGAGACCCACCTCGTCGGCGGCGTCGTCGAACGGAACTTCGTCCTCGGCGACATCCCGGGCATCCTGTGGTCGCCCGCCACGACCTCGTCACCCGTTCCGCTGATCCTGCTCGGCCACCCCGGCGGCCTTCAGCAGATGTATCCACGGCTGTCCGCCCGGGCGCGGCGGGCAGTGACCGACGGCTTCGCCGCGGCGACGATCGAGACTCCCGGCGGCGGTGACCGACCGACGTCGATCGCTGCCGAACACGCCCGTGCCGAGCTGCGTCGAACGCTGCAGGCCGGCCTTGAGGTCAGCGCCGACATCGTCGACCGGCTCGTCCTGCCCCTGGTCGAGCAGTCGGTCCCGGAATGGCAGACGGCGATGGACCAACTCCTCGCACTGCCCGACATCGATGGGCCGGTGGGCTATTCCGGGGGCGTCATCTCCGTCGGCGTCCGGCTCGCCGTGACCGAACCCCGGATCGCGGCCGCCGTGCTGTTCGCGGGGAGCTTCATCCCGCGAGCGATTCTCGACGAGGCCCGACGCGTCACGATCCCCCTGCACGTGCTGCTGCAATGGGACGACGAACACAATGACCGGCAGGCCGCGCTGGACCTCTTCGACGCCTTCGGTTCGACGGAGAAAAGCCTCCACGCGAACATGGGTGGACACACCGGCGTCCCGACGTACGCGGGTGACGCCGCCGCCGGATTCTTCGTCCGCCATCTGAGCTGATCGGGCGCCGAGCGTCAGCCCCGTGGGCCTGTTCCGTCCCGGTCGGCGCTCGGCCCCAGCGGCCGTCGGTCGAGCGTTCCTGCGGCCGAACCGATCTCCCAGTGCACCGGCCCACTCGGGACAAGCGCGTCGAGCCACGTCGCGACGACATCGACGATCGTTTGCTCCAGGTCATCTTGCGACCATCCCCGCGGTCGCGACGGCACCTCCGGTTCCCCGCCGAGTTCCCCCCATTCGACGCCGAACAGCCATCGCTCGTCGCCGAATCGCCGGTCCAGTCCGAACGCGTCCGCACCCTCGAATCGTGCCCAGACATCGAACGGACCTTCGCCGTCTTGGTCGACGAACACATCGATCATCACACCGTCGACCGTCACGCCGCCGGCGACGTCGGACGCCGCCGCGCCGAGGCGTTCCAACATTGCTGCGACATCTACGGATCGCGTCGCAAGGATGTGTGCCAGGCTGCGTCGGTACTCGGCTGCGTCCACACCACGAGCGTATGTGGGTCGCCACCGGCGCACCGCATCGCACAGTGCGACCTGCCGGCGCGTACGCCGACCCGGAAACGGGAGAACCGTCGGACGCCGCGAAAGAAAAAACCCTGATGAGCGACGCTCATCAGGGTTTTCTGTCGGGCTGACAGGATTTGAACCTGCGACCACTTGACCCCCAGTCAAGTGCGCTACCAAACTGCGCCACAGCCCGTTGCTCCCGCCGAAGCGGAGCGATGTAAAGCGTAGCCGACGAGCACGGTCCCGAACCAATCGGCTGGTCAGGGGCCGATTCGACGCTTGCCGTCAGGTGTCGCGAAACGGTGCGATCGGCGCAACGATCCGCGACATCTCTTTGCGGCCTAGATGTACTGACCTGAGAGGTTGG
>NZ_LIYC01000089.1:0-2623 GCF_001418765.1 Gordonia sp. HS-NH1 | reverse complement strand
ACGGTTCGGGGGGAACCTCAACCCCCCACCAGTGGGGACTTTCTCATGGCCACGGACACCCCCGCATGCGCGGCGATCGTGCGCAGCCCCGGCGACGGTAACCCCACCGCCAGACCCAGCCACAACCGCAGGACTTCTCTGATCTCTTCCACAGCAACCTCCCGATAGCCCATGCCGCCGCCCCTTCCATGACTGCTCGTCACGGCCGAGTCAACGGGACCTGACCCCGGACCTTGGACACGTTGAATCCCGCAGTTCGCGGGGAGAAGCGAGATGATCAAGGTATGGCTCGGAGACACTATTCAGAGCAGTTTCGTCAGGACGCGGTGGACTTGTACGAGTCGACCCCCGGGGCCACGGTGCGCGGTATCGCCGCCGATCTTGGGGTCGAGCGCGGCACGTTGCGTCACTGGCTTGAGCGCTACGGCACCGGCCGCAAGACCGCTGCCGATGGCAGCGGGGCGGTCAGCCCGCTCAAGGCCCGCAACGGCGATGGGCCCGCTGTGGTGGGGCCAGAAAGCGCTGAGGCCAAGATCGCACGGTTGGAGAGGGAGAACGCGGCACTGCGTAGCGAGAAGCTCAAGCTGAGCACCGAACGGGAGATTTTGCGTCAGGCGGCCAAGTATTTCGCCGGGGAGACGAACTGGTGAGCCGCTTCCAGTTCGTCGCCGACCACCTCGACACCTACCCGGTCAAGTGGCTATGCGATCTCCTCGAGATCGCGTGTTCGTCGTTTTACGCCTGGCGCAAGGCGGCCCCGCGCCGGGCGGCTCGTGCGGAAGCTGATCATGTTTTGGCGCAACGTATTCGTGAGGTTCACGATGGTGACAGCACCTGTGGTGCACCGCGGATTACCGCGGAACTCAACGATGGGGTGGCGCTGGAGAACCGGGTCAATCACAAACGGGTGGCGCGGGTGATGCGCGCCCACGGCATTGTCGGTTATCGGCGGCGCCGTCGTGTGGTCACCACGATCCCTGAACCTGCCGATCGCATAGTCCCTGACCTGGTGGAACGCGATTTCACCGCGCCCGCCACGAACCGGGTGTATGTCGGCGATATCACGTATCTGCCGATCGCCGATGGCTCCAACCTGTACCTGGCTACGGTGATCGACTGCTACTCCCGACGGTTGACGGGGTGGGCGGTGGCCGATCATATGCGCACCGATCTCGTTGCCGATGCCTTGCAAGCGGCACAACAGACGCGAGGGTCGTTGTCGGGAGCGGTCTTTCACTCCGATCACGGCTCGGTCTACACCAGCAAGGCCTACGCCAACCTGTGCGCTGAACTCGGCGTGACCCAGTCCATGGGAGCGGTGGGCACCAGCGCCGACAATGCGATGGCCGAGTCGTTCAACGCCACGCTCAAACGCGAGGTCCTTCAAGATGAGCAGTCCTGGCCCGATGAGTTCACCTGCCGGCGTGAAGTCTTTGGGTGGCTCGTGCGTTACAACAACCGCCGAAGACACTCGTGGTGCGGGCACCAATCACCACTCACCTACGAAAACCGTTACGCTGCTACACTTCTACACGCAGCATAAATCCCACCCTGTGTCCAAGATCCGGGGTCAAGGCCCAACGGACAAAACAAGAGACCACCAGCGCAACGCGCCGGTGGTCCCATAACTGGCAATCCAGGTGGTCCCATCCCGATGGCAAAAATCAGCTCACAGCGGTCCCTTCACCGTGGCAAATGACACTCGCGGTACCTGACGCTTCGGCGAGAGTGTTGTCGGAGGAGTCGCGCACAGTGCTGACCGAGGGGTCGACTTTAAACTCGATCAGCCGGTCGGCATAGGCCAGCGATATGTATTGGGGGTTCATTTGGTCGACGCAAGACCATGAAGTACCCCAGGTTTAGTTCCTATGTGGTTGCGAGGGCCGGGGCGGCCGACTCGCAGATAGCTGAGGCGCCGTTGAGGGCGGCCTCGAACTCTGTGGGTGGTTGATAGTCGAGCGCTTCGTGTAGACGCTGTTGGTTGTACCACCAGACCCATTCGCAGGTGGCAAGCCCCACCTGCTCGACGGTGCGCCAAGGCCGACGCTGCCTGATCAGCTCGGTCCGTATGGTAGCCGCAACATGCCAACCGACGATCACGCGGGTGCAGGCATCGGTGACAAATTCGGTGTAGGCGAAGCCCTGCCAGGTTCGCACGCAGGTGATGTCGACGACCCATAGCTGGGACGACCCGTAGCTGGTTGGGTCGATCGGCACGAAACTGTCGCTGAACTCGGTCGGTAGGTCTGGCCGTGGTCGGGTCGGGACGGGTGGTGAAAGCCTTCGCTGCCCGCTGCACTCCGCGGACCCCGGCCAGTCGCATCAGCCGCCGGGTCTGATTCTCGGCCGATGTGGTGGCCGGCGCCGGCGGTGGTAGGTCCGTTCGATCCAGGTGACGATTGCGATCCGTAGCTGTTCACGGGTGTCCCAGCGTTGACGGTCGAGCACGTTGCGTTGCAGGAGCGCGAAGAAGATCTCCATAGCTGCGTTGTCCCCTCACGCCCCGACCTTGCCCATCGACCCCGTTGGACCGTGAGTATTCAAGGCGTGTAGGAATTTCCGCGACCGGAGCTGTGACCCTCGATCCGAGTGAACGATGCAGCCGGCCACCTCACCACGACGG
>NZ_LIYC01000088.1:0-2857 GCF_001418765.1 Gordonia sp. HS-NH1 | reverse complement strand
GATTATTCAGCAGTCTCCTAGACGTCCCGCCTTCTCAGCCGCCTGCATCTCGGAGTCTCAGCGCCTTACAAGGGCAACCAGAAACCTTTCGTGTAGAAGCTAGCGCGTCGATGTTAGAGGCCTCCGAGAATCGACCCCTGCGGGTCCGCTCAAATTGTCCCTTGGGGCTATTCGCTACCGGGTAGCGCTCGATTGCGTATCGGGAATGCCGGTGACGAGTTCGTTCGGGTGGAGCTGGTGCTGCAAAGAGGTGAGCGACGCTAGGTCGAGTGGCCCGGTATAGAGCTCGAGTGCCCAGTCATGGCGGGCGGTGCTCCATGCCTGTGGGGCGTGTGTCCGGAAATTCAGATGCCAAGTTGTCGAGGCGTGGGGGCGTCTTGCAAGGCGACCGGTGATGGGGCCCCCATCGCTGATCTCTGCATCAAACGAACCGTCGTCGTCGTAGGAATTCAGAAGCGTGACAAACAGACTCACAGTGAGCGGTACAGTCAACGGACTGGCGACGACATGTTCGAGGAACCAGGCTTGGTGCTCGTCTTTCTGGCGGCCTTGGCTCGGGACGAATGACGACCGGTAGTCGTCGGTGTCGGGTGGTTGCCGTGGCGGTCGCACAGGCCCGTCCCATTCGAATGTCGAAGGGTTGATAGGGATTCCAGCGGTGAACTCGATGAAGCGCACGGCGATGTCGAATCCGTCGTTGCGTTGTTGCAGGATCGCGCCGGTGCGTTGATCGACAACCAACTGCATCGGATGAGGTTTGTGAGCGGGAGGTTTGAGGTCGACCTGCCAGCATGGCCGCCCCAAGTACTCGATGTCGCGGATGGGGCCGTCGGGAGTGGTGAAGTCGTTACCGACCCAACGTGATGCGGGCTGGGTGACCAACAGTTCACGGCCTGGACCCACGTAACGCATTTCCCGGCCGAATCCCCGCACTGGCACAAGGTCGCGGTGAGCGAACCGCCATACCGCTTCTCCGTTGAAAATCACCAGAGGTCTGCCATCCATCGACTCGACTCGAACCTTCGGTTCGTCGCGCCATACCTGGAGATCATCGATACCGGCGACGTAGAGCGGGATGACCTCACCGTTGACGTCCATCAGCAAGCTGCCGGTATCGATCGGCCCGGTACGGGAGATGATGCCCTGTATCGGTACTTGCGGGCCGTCTACGATTTTCTTGAGTACTTCGATCCAAGCTGGCACACATCAACATTGGCAGAACCTACGAGCACTAGTCAGCTGAACCATCCAACTAGGCGCTTCGCGCGGTCGATACGAGTCGGGCCATGACGGAATGGCCATTCTGCGACGACATATGCGGCCTTGTTCGAGTCGGCGGTTGTGCCCCACGATACGTCGCTGAGTCCGAGCCGCCGTCCGCAGCAGAGCGTTGGTCGATAAAGACCTGTGCCACAGTCGATGAGTGCGTACCAAGGTGTTGTGGATCGCTGCGGTCATCACCGTCATCGCAGTGGTTGTGCTCGCCGGTGTGGCCGGCTGGTTCGCTCTTCGGTCGTCGTTCGACGACAGCATGTCCAGCGTGTGGGTCACGGAAGACGTCGAAGAGGCTGGACGGATTGCCGAAGCGATGGGTGTTCGTCTGAACGGCAGCGCCGTCGACTACGGGCAAGTGACATCGCAGTTTCAGGGCTCGTCGATGGCATATCTCGTGGTGAAAGCAGACAGCGCAGTGCTGCGCGACAGGATTATTCGGCAATCACGGTTGAACTGTGCGACCACCGATCCGGCGACCACCGCGTCGCTGCGCCCAACGTCAAGCCACGGTCCACCACCCTCGCCGAGCCTGATGACATGCATCAGGCTGCCCGCGGTCGGCTATGACGACACGGTGCCGGCGGGTGAGCGGGGCGGCGACCTCACCGTATGGTTCGATCCGCAGGCCGGTGACCACAGCACCTGGCTGTACATCTCCGCCATCCCCCTGTGACCCGGGGCCAAGCCACGGCTTGCCTACCGGAGTGGGCAGAGTCTCGTGAGTGAGCATCCCTGGGAATCGATGGCATTGCCGGGCGACAGCACGAAGGTCATCGCTTCCAGCCAGTCGGTGAGTCATGACTCCATTCGCATCGCGACCGGTCCTGAACCGCATGCGGATGAGCCACCGGGCCGCAACTGCGCGCGGCGATACACTCTCGCGTATGGCGGGTTCAAAACAGCGGGCCCTGAGGGTCGCGGTCACGATGCTCGCAGGGATAGTCACGTTCGGCCTCGCATCATGTGGGCAGGGCGGCGAGTATGGAGCAAACACCAACGACCCCTTCGTAGACTACGAAGAGTCCGCGGCGCCATGGTCGACCGAGATTCCGGTGACCAAGACCCCCTCCGTCTCTCGGCCGATTGCGCCGGCAATCGCGCAACCGGGCGTACATTGCGGCTGGGTGGCGACCAGAGTTACTGGTGATAAACCTGTCGTTGTTCTCAGTGGTCAGGTCGACTGCATAGAAGCAATGACGGTGATTCAGAAGTACTTCAACTCAATAGCTCAGGACCAAGAGCAGGCCCTGTCTTCCACGGTCGATGGCTGGTCGTGCCTAAGGCCGACCGCACCAAGACCTTCGCACGCGGGTTCTTACTACACATGTACAGCCATCGGAGGAGTCGGCACAGTGAGGATCGGCTGATGACGCTCAACAGAAGCACTCCGCGGAGCGTGCGCAGAACGCACACGTTGCCTTGGCTGCTCCTGATCGCGGCCGCGATCGCAGTACTGCTGAGCAGTGGAACACTTAACGCTCAACAGATCGGGGACCGCGTATTCCTGTGGCTACTCGTAGCCGCTGGTGTCGCTGCCGCTCAAACCAGAGAACGTTTCAAATGGGTCAAGCCCCTGGTAGTG
>NZ_LIYC01000087.1:0-2966 GCF_001418765.1 Gordonia sp. HS-NH1 | reverse complement strand
CCACCCTATGGGGCACTACTCTGCTGAGATGTCGTTCGACGACACCCGCGACATGTCGTGCGTAGACGTGCGGCTCGGATGCCGGCGAGATATCGGCGAACTCTGGCACAAGGCCCGTTGAAGCCAAGCGATTCGTTAAGCGCTCCGTCAGAACGGATTCGTAGATTCCGGGAGACAGGTCATCGGACACAGATGGAGTAGATCACGTAATCCGGACATCCTGGGCGAGACATCGGCGATCCGCGTCCCCGGCCCGGGCTTGTTACCCACGAATCCGCGACCGCTCGTCGCGGCCGTAGACCCGCCCTGCCACGGCCCATCTGCGTACGACCGAATCCGTCCGCGCAGACGATGGTGCCGCCTAGTCCGAGAAGGCGACCGTGGGGCGTAAGCGACATCCGCCGTCCGTTATGTCGGCAGTACTCCCGTAGCGCACTCACGTGCCGGTTTGCTGTCGCTGTTCAATCGGCGAAGAAGCCCTGACCTCATTGTCAGACTCAGTGATACGTCGGCGCCGCATCTTCAACCAATTACCTTCGACTGAAGGCCTTCAGCGCAACGAGCAGTCAGGCTCTGCCCGAAGCCGTCTTGAGTCGGATGTTGTTGTGAACCTACGAATCCGGAGTCACATGCGACTGCTTGGAGCTAGTCCTCAACATCTGTGCAGATTCTAGCGCGCAGTTCCCGAAGTCCTTTTCGATAGGGAGATCCAGTCGCGTGGACATCATTCAGCGGAGGAAGGAGTTCCGCGATCACCGCCGCCTCCACCGGTCCGGGTCTGTTGGTCGCGAGCCAGGAGACCGACAGGTGCTCCCGCATCCAATCGGTGAGGGCTCGCTCGCCGAGGGGAGCAAGGGTGAACTTTCCGGGGGCTTGTAAGCGCTCGACGTGCGGCCGGAGTTTGAGGTCGTCGACAAGCAGAGCGGTGAGACTGCGCCGGAGTGCTGACCGGCGTGTTGAGCTCAGATGGTTTTTGGCAATCCGCTTGCCCACAGTCTGGGATGCGGCCAAACCTACATACAGTGGGATGGTGATCGACGTTGGCGTGAAGTCAGGTGGCCAGGGTAGGTACTCAGAGCCCCACCACGCGTACACGCCGGTGCCGGCAGCTTCGGAAGCCGTTACATCGGGCGTGCGTCGGGGTCCGGTCAGCAGTTGCGACCAGGACATCTCGAGCGCCTCGTCCCGATTACTGGCCCGCCGGCGCCCACCGTCGTCTGTCATTGCCAACGCCGCCCTTGCGGCGTGTGCCGGCAAGTGGCGACGCTGTCGGTCTGAAGTCGGTGGGCCCGGTCGCCCAACTTGGCGCATGGTGTTCCAAGTTGGACGCTCGGCGCGCGCGTCAGTGCCTTACTCGTCCTGGAGGCAGTCAGTCCTGAGCAGTAGAGCTGCCCGTCGGCTGAGTCTTTGCCTAGCTCGTGTTCATAGCTGGGACCGCCGTCGCGGTGCACCGACGATGGCAACGCCTCCGCGATTCCAGGGCTATGTGCACAGAACACTGCGGCCGTCGCAACTCCGATGCCAACAAATCGCATGAGGACCATCTCCCGGTAGACGTGTCTGTAGGCTTCGGCACCCACGTCCATCGCTGGTCCGGAGCGTGTACGGGTCCGCTCGGACATTATGACGCGGCATGGAGGGCGAGCGGAGCTCAATCGACAGAGGACTGCCGAACCAGCGAGCTCTGTGGCCGCACGGAGTCCGCTAGCGTCTTTGCGGTTGCTGTTCGCCCGCCGTGTCACCCACCAACCCCGATCGGCGAGTGGAAGATCGCCGCGTCCCGGCTGACCGAGCGCTGGCGGATGCGGCAGCAACTATCGTCGGAACGTCGAGATCACCGAGGGGACGTTCGTCGGGGAGGATTGAACAAACCGAACCCGCCGGAGATACCGTGGTCGTGCTGCTCGCGTCGACAGTAGCGTTCCCACGCAACCGATTACGCGACTCGCAGGACCGCCACGAGGAACTCCGACTTGTCTGTGAACGGCCGGACGTCCCACGATTCGAGCAAGAGGTCCTGAGCGAAGCCGGCTGTGGCTGCGTTCTGGAGGAACTCGTCGAACGAGTAGTCCCGACCAGCGCCGAACCCGACGACAGCACGGCCGTCGTCACTAAGATGCGCGCGCAGTCGCTCGAGGACGGTCACTCGGGTGCTCGGCGCGAGGAACGCCATCACGTTGCCGGCGGAGACGATGAGGTCGAACGGCTCGTAGATGCCGCGGGCCGGGAGGTCGAGTTCGGCGAGGTCGTTCACCAGCCAGCGTGGGCCTGGGTGGTCTTCTTCGGCGGCTTGGATGAGGACCGGGTCGACGTCGACGCCGACGACGTCGTGTCCCACCTCGGCGAGGTACCCGCCCACGCGCCCCGGGCCGCATCCGGCGTCAAGGATGCGGGACCCGCGCGCCGACATCGTGTCGATGAGCCGAGCCTCGCCGACCAGGTCGTTGCCCTCGCGTGCCAGGGTGCGGAAGCGTTCGACGTACCAGCTTGAGTGGTTGGGATCCTCGGCGGACTTCTGCATCCAGATGCTCTGTTCGACCATGCCCGCATTCTGCCAAACGTCCCTGGAAGCATCGATTCGCCAGCGGGCAGCGGATGACCGGCTCGCGCTGCTACTTCACCCCGACGCCGAAACCTGCCGGAAATAGGCGGTTGAGCGAGGAAGCCATAGGAGACTCAGTACGGCTACTTCGATCACCAGCAGCAGCACGTCGAGCGTGCCGGTTATCGACTTGTCATAGGTTGCGACGGACACTAACCCGGAGACGATGCCTGCCGCGCCGATGACCGTAGCCGTCACACGTGCCCAGCGGAAACCGCCCAGGTTGGCGTACGCAAGCAGTAGCCAGAGTCCGGCAAGAGCGAGGCAGGACGCGACGATCAAACCGGTCGCGACGTTGGTCCCGGTCTCGCTCGCGACATCTAGTGCGTCAGAGCTCCGATAAGTGTCAACGGCCAGTTTGATG
>NZ_LIYC01000086.1:2740-3390 GCF_001418765.1 Gordonia sp. HS-NH1 | reverse complement strand
TGGGGTTGTGTGGTGGGGGTTGTTTGTAGGTGTTGTTGTAAGTGTGTAAGGGCGTTCGGTGGATGCCTTGGTACCAGGAGCCGATGAAGGACGTGGTAGGCCGCGATAGTCCTCGGGGAGTTGTCAAACGAGCTGTGATCCGAGGGTGTCCGAATGGGGAAACCCAGCACGAGTGATGTCGTGTTACCACCAGCTGAATGTATAGGCTGTGTGGGGGGAACGTGGGGAAGTGAAACATCTCAGTACCCATAGGAAGAGAAAACAATTGTGATTCCGTGAGTAGTGGCGAGCGAAAGCGGATGAGGCTAAACCATGCGCATGTGATACCGGGTAGGGGTTGTGTGTGTGGGGTTGTGGGGTTCGTCTTCTTCCATCTGCCTGTGGAAGCGTGAGTCAGAAAATCGTGTGTTAGGTGAAGTGGCCTGGAATGGTCTGCCGTAGTCGGTGAGAGTCCGGTAGCTGAAAACACATGGTCTTGCGTGACGGTGTCCCCAAGTAGCAGCGGGCTCGTGGAATCTGCTGTGAATCTGCCGGGACCACCCGGTAAGCCTGAATACTTCCTGGTGACCGATAGCGGACTAGTACCGTGAGGGAAAGGTGAAAAGTACCCCGGGAGGGGAGTGAAATAGTACCTGAAACCGGACGCTTAC
>NZ_LIYC01000086.1:0-2708 GCF_001418765.1 Gordonia sp. HS-NH1 | reverse complement strand
ATAGCGGACTAGTACCGTGAGGGAAAGGTGAAAAGTACCCCGGGAGGGGAGTGAAATAGTACCTGAAACCGGACGCTTACAATCCGTCAAAGCCTGTGCACCCTTGTGGTNGCTTACAATCCGTCAAAGCCTGCGCGTAGTTTACTGCGGTGGGTGATGGCGTGCCTTTTGAAGAATGAGCCTGCGAGTTAGTGCTCGGTGGCGAGGTTAACCCGTGTGGGGTAGCCGTAGCGAAAGCGAGTCTGAATAGGGCGTTTGAGTCGCCGGGTCTAGACCCGAAGCGGAGTGATCTACCCATGGCCAGGGTGAAGCGTCGGTAAGACGTCGTGGAGGCCCGAACCCACTTCAGTTGAAAATGGAGGGGATGAGTTGTGGGTAGGGGTGAAAGGCCAATCAAACTCCGTGATAGCTGGTTCTCCCCGAAATGCATTTAGGTGCAGCGTCACATGTTTCTTACTGGAGGTAGAGCTACTGGATGGCCGATGGGCCCCACAGGGTTACTGACGTCAGCCAAACTCCGAATGCCGGTAAGTGAGAGTGTGGCAGTGAGACTGCGGGCGATAAGGTTCGTAGTCGAGAGGGAAACAGCCCAGATCGCCGGCTAAGGCCCCTAAGCGTGTACTAAGTGGAAAAGGATGTGGGGTCGCGAAGACAACCAGGAGGTTGGCTTAGAAGCAGCCACCCTTGAAAGAGTGCGTAATAGCTCACTGGTCAAGTGATCCTGCGCCGACAATGTAGCGGGGCTCAAGTACACCGCCGAAGCCGCGGCACTCACATTTTGCCCGTCGGAGCCTTACGGGGTTCCGNCCGAAGCCGCGGCACTCACATAAGCCCGCCTTCTGCCTACGGGTGGTTGGCCAGGTGTGTGGGTGGGTAGGGGAGCGTCCTGCATCCGTGGAAGCTACAGAGTGATCTAGTGGTGGAGGGTGTGGGAGTGAGAATGCAGGCATGAGTAGCGAAAGCAGAGTGAGAAACTCTGCCGCCGAATGACCAAGGGTTCCTGGGCCAGGCTAATCCGCCCAGGGTGAGTCGGGACCTAAGGCGAGGCCGACAGGCGTAGTCGATGGACAACGGGTTGATATTCCCGTACCCGTGTATCCGCGCCCATGCTGAATCAGTTGTACTAACCATCCTGATCCTCACGAGAGTGCCTTCGGGTGCCGAGTTGGGGTGATGCATGGGACCTTGGCTGGTAGTAGGCAAGCGATGGGGTGACGCAGGAAGGTAGTGGGGCCAGTCAGTGGTTGTACTGGTGTAAGCCTGTAGGGCGAGCGATAGGCAAATCCGTCGTTCATGAAGCCTGAGAGGTGATGCGTAGCCGTTGCGGTGAATTCCATGATCCTATGCTGCCGAGAAAAGCCTCTAGTGAGTTGGTACACGGCCCGTACCCCAAACCAACACAGGTGGTCAGGTAGAGAATACTAAGGCGATCGAGAGAACTGTGGTTAAGGAACTCGGCAAAATGCCCCCGTAACTTCGGGAGAAGGGGGACCCATCCTGGTGACGGCATTTACTGCCTGAGCTGGTGTGGGTCGCAGAGACCAGAGAGAAGCGACTGTTTACTAAAAACACAGGTCCGTGCGAAGTCGTAAGACGATGTATACGGACTGACGCCTGCCCGGTGCTGGAAGGTTAAGAGGACCGGTTAGTCACCTTGGTGGCGAAGCTGAGAATTTAAGCCCCAGTAAACGGCGGTGGTAACTATAACCATCCTAAGGTAGCGAAATTCCTTGTCGGGTAAGTTCCGACCTGCACGAATGGCGTAACGACTTCTCTGCTGTCTCAACCACAGACTCGGCGAAATTGCAGTACGAGTAAAGATGCTCGTTACGCGCGGCAGGACGAAAAGACCCCGGGACCTTCACTATAGCTTGGTATTGGTGTTCGGTTCGGTTTGTGTAGGATAGGTGGGAGACTGTGAAGTGGGCACGCCAGTGTTCATGGAGTCGTTGTTGAAATACCACTCTGATCGTATTGGACTTCTAACCTCGGACCCTGATCGGGTTCAGGGACAGTGCCTGGTGGGTAGTTTAACTGGGGCGGTTGCCTCCTAAAAGGTAACGGAGGCGCCCAAAGGTTCCCTCAGCCTGGTTGGCAATCAGGTGTTGAGTGTAAGTGCACAAGGGAGCTTGACTGTGAGACGTACATGTCGAGCAGGGACGAAAGTCGGGACTAGTGATCCGGCACCGGCAAGTGGAAGCGGTGTCGCTCAACGGATAAAAGGTACCCCGGGGATAACAGGCTGATCTTCCCCAAGAGTCCATATCGACGGGATGGTTTGGCACCTCGATGTCGGCTCGTCGCATCCTGGGGCTGGAGTAGGTCCCAAGGGTTGGGCTGTTCGCCCATTAAAGCGGCACGCGAGCTGGGTTTAGAACGTCGTGAGACAGTTCGGTCTCTATCCGCCGCGCGCGTAAGAAACTTGAGGAAACCTGTCCCTAGTACGAGAGGACCGGGACGGACGAACCTCTGGTGTGCCAGTTGTCCCGCCAGGGGCACTGCTGGTTAGCTACGTTCGGAAGGGATAACCGCTGAAAGCATCTAAGCGGGAAGCCTGTTCCAAGATGAGGTTTCTCACCCCCTTTTGCGGGGTTAAGGCCCCCTACAGACCATGGGGTTGATAGGCCAGAACTGTACGCACAGCAATGTGTTCAGGTGACTGGTACTAATCGGCCGAGGACTTACCAACAACACCCACAACATCACCA
>NZ_LIYC01000085.1:0-3397 GCF_001418765.1 Gordonia sp. HS-NH1 | reverse complement strand
CTTTCTCATGGCCATGGACAAATGCTTACGAGGGTCGATGGTGTCGAGCTCCTCGGCTGACGCCCCGTGCGTCTGAATGTGGTCTTCTGCCTCGATTGGGTTGCTAGTCGTCAATCCCGGAACGACCATCGACCACCAGTGGGTGGCTACCGGGTCTCTTGAGGAGTTGTCGCGCCACTCCGCGATGCTCGCCAGGTCGACAGCCCATCGTCCGGTCTCGTCGGTGAGGTCCGCGATGGCAAGAAGACTCAGACCCCTCATTTCCGCGGGGTCAGAATCCGATGGCAGTGCCAAGATCAGTTGTCGACCCTCCGCCGCCGCAGTGGAGCGGTTCACGGCCCCGGCGAGAAGTTGATCCGCGATCGTATGTGCGGGTGACGTCGGAGTACCGTCGCCCGTCTGGACATCGTGCGAATCTTTCACTGTGGCGAAACCTCGGACAGCCAGGTGCCGACGCGCTCCAGCAGGCGGACCGTGTTTGATCGCGATACGCAACCGGTGACAGGTGCGTTCTCGAGCGCGATGTAGAGCGCTTCGGAGAGCATCCGGAAGCTGTCGTAGTCGCCGTGGAGGAACGGCCGGTCGGCGTACAGCACCGTCGCTTCAGGGGCGACGTCCGGTAGTTCCGTCACCCATCGGTCGCCGTCGGGGGCATCCAGGAGCGTGATCGTCCACTGTCTGTCGAGCGGTGAGGCCATCGGCTCGGCACGACGGTCGAGGCGACTCGGTGTGCGGCTTCGCTGTTGGTTGACGTGAGCGTGCGCGTACAGCTGCAGGTAGCAGTCCAGCCGTGCCGGCTCACCGCCCGAGAGAACGAGGGCGCGGCTCACCGCGTCCATGGTCGAGTCTGCAGTCCACCGATTGGCGCGAAGGCCCTCCGCCATCTGGGCGCATGCGGCCACCGTCGAATCCGTGAGCTCGGTCATCGGATGCCGTCGAGGGCGTTCTGCACCCAATCACACAGCAGGCCGGCGTCGTATCGGCCCAACACCTCCGTCACCTCCTCCGCGCTCAATAGGTCGAGTACGTCGCGAAGGACGTTGGCATCCAACTCCCCCAACAACAGTCGATCGCGGGGGTTCTCCAGGCGTGCCCACTGGCGATCTGAGGCTGGTGCGCCGACCCGCGACGCCAGGGTCACTGCCTGGGCTTCGGTCAACCCGGTCAACGCCACCACCTGTTGCGCATCGTCGCTTGTTTTTGGGGGGATGTCGCCCACGTTCTGCCCCAATGGGTCACCGTCTTTCATGTCGATGCGATCCCGTCCGAATCGCTGCACGGGTGGGTCTGTCGTTGCGCAAGTGTCTGCGACGCACAGTCGCGGACCCACTCATCGTCGTCCTGAGTCAGCAGCACCAGTAGGTGTGGACTGAGCTTCGGATTCTTCGCGAGCGCTGCTCGGATAGCCGGATCGAGATCCGAAGCAAGGACACCAGCCAGCTCGTCATCTTCGCCGACGGCGCGTCGCATCGCCAGGGTCAACCGGACCTCGCGATCGTCATCCTCGACCAGAACCCGAAGAACTTCGCGGGGGATGGTCTTGTTGCGTGCAACGAAGTGCCTGTATTGCGGAAGATCGGAGACTATTTCGAGCCAGAGATCCAGTAACGCCGAGTCGCGGACTGCGCGATTCTGATCTATGACCAGGTCGCTCTCGATAAGAGTCTCGTACTCACCCCGTGACTCGATCATCATCCTCCTCGTCCACCAAGGTCTGATAACCCGGGATCAACAATTCGCACTGTTATGCATACTGCTCTCGTCAACGTCATGGCATGCCCGGAGGACGGGGTGGAGACTCCGCTGCCAAGTCGAAGACCGGACCGTCGACGTCAATCACCATCGTGGGAGTGGGGCTGCCATCTCGGGCGTGTTCCTCGAGTGCGCAGATTACTTCAGCGAACATGTGCGCGATCGACCTTTCGAGCGCCTTCTGTCGTACCCGGCCTTGGTGTTCTGAGCTCAACCGTCCGGTCCAGTGCACGAACAACGTGCTGCTCGGTTGATTACCGAGGGCTCCCACGAGAAGTGCGTGGCGCAGGTCCTTTTGAGTCTCCGCCTGGGCGGCGGGATCGACGAGACCGCACTCGACAAGCCGTGTCGTGCACTCGCCGAATTCTTCACAGCCGGTGAGGTCAAGGGAGTAGTGCAGTTCTGGTCGTTGAGGATTGCCCGCCATGGCCTGTCGCGCGAATCCGACCGTGGCAACACAATCGGACGGCATCTCGACTGACTCGGCCGAGCCAGTCGAGGTTCCCTGCAGGAACGTTATTGCTATCTCCGGGAGAGGCTCTCGGTTCGGGGGGAACTCGTCGACGTACCAGCCGACCATGGCTTCATCCACTGCGGAAAAGGAGATTCGCGACAGCATCTGCCAGAACTCGCTATTTGATTGCTTCAGAGCAGTCCAGTTTCGGAGGACTGCTCTAACCGAGTCCTCCTCATCACGCAACCCTTCCGCAAACGAATCCTCGAACGCGTCGAGAGACTGCACCGGTGACGGTGGATTCAGGGGAAGGGTGGACAGATCGCGGCGCAGGTCGTCGATCGGTTGTCCGAGATCGATGTCCCAAAGGCGTGACTGCCGATTCGCGCCTGCACGTGGCCGGTTGTATCTGATCGACGACCCTAGCCAGGGCTCGCTCACCAAGTCTGGCAATTCAGACTCCCGGCCAGTCGCCGTGAAAGTTCGGTCTGCGACGACACTGGCGTTCTCGAACATGTGATGGTGGTCGCCTGTGTAGCGAGCGCGCATCCGAAGTGCCTCTCCGTGCCCGCTGCGGCACGACTGTTCGGTCCGTCACTCTCCACCGTCATTGTCCGTACTCTGTGAGAAGACCTCGAGTTCGTGACCGTTCTTCGCTCTCGCCCTGCTTGTTATCGGGGTGTTGGGAATGACGAAGAATCGAACCCACCCTTCTCTGTAAAGGCGATGAACACTGGTTGTCTCGAAGTCGAGGTCGGTTCCCTCTATCGTGATTGTGAACAGATCTGCATCGACAAGGGCTCCTGAGGGTTTTATCGTGAATCCCCATCCGTATCCTAAGTCGGCGTGTATTCGACATTCGTCGAGGATCTCTACAGACTCGAGTGCCAGATACGAGTCGAGCCCCCTACCCCTCGGTACGTCCGGTAGCTCCATCCAAATCACAGTCGAGGTCGAGTACGTTTCGAAAAACTTGGTGAGGGCCGCACTAGACACTTCGCACAGATGCCTATTCACTAGACGGATCCCGCCTCGGTAGGGCGAGATCCGCCAGTTTCGGGTGGAGGTCACGCAAACCGGCGCCTCGCTCATCACGCAGTGTTCTGACAATGGGGGCGCCCGCGACCACGGAGAACCGCACGAAACCCTTAGCGTAAGAGCGATCCATACTCTGAATCGCCCCGGGTTTGC
>NZ_LIYC01000084.1:0-3457 GCF_001418765.1 Gordonia sp. HS-NH1 | reverse complement strand
GTCGTCGTCGAGGTAGCCCTGATGGCACGCGAACTGATCCCGGGCCAGCGATTTCAGGCCTTGCCGTGTTCTACAGTGCGAACGAAGTTGTCGGCGCCGAAAGCCTGTCGAAGGTGCGCGCGTTGAGCAGATGCGCAGGGGGCAGGACGATGACCGACAACTGCCGCGTCGAAGCCACCTAAGCGCCACCCCGCCATCGCTGAAGCGACCCCCGAAACGCCTCCGTGCTGGCGGCAGTCGAGTTGAACCGCCAGTCCCGCTCCTTATCCGTCTGAAACCAGAGGAAACCCTCGACACGCTGGCTGTTCTCCATCACCGCGAAGAAGTCCTTGATCCACTGCGCTTTGCGCTCCGGGGCGTCGCCATCGGCGCAACCTGCCTCGGTGATGAGGATCGGGAGGCCGGCGTCGAGGCGCTCCAGGGTCGAGATGCTCCGCGCGAAGAGTTTCTCCGCAGACTGCCAGGTGTGCCCCGGGGCGGTGCCCCAGTTGTAGCCGTCGACACCGAGGAAATCGACGGTTCCTGATTCGGGGTAGCAATCGACAAAATCGCTGGTGCCCTCAGTTATCGCGTTCGGTGCCCAGACAAATCGAACATTCCGGGCCTTCTCGTGGACGATTGCGTGCACACGAAACCACGCCGCTCGGTATTCGCTCGCAGTATTTTGATTGACTCCAATCGACCACGGATACCAAGTTCCGTTCATCTCCTGCGCGAAACGCACGAGAATGTCGTGACCCCACGAGCCGAGCTGATCGGCCCACCGAGCGAGGTCGGTGTCGTGTCGTCCTTCGACGATAGAAGCGAGCGAATACTCGGGCTGATCAGGCCCGATTCCGGGATGCCAGGGCTCGAGCGTGAGCACCGGGGTCGCCCCATTCTGGCGGATCATGTCAAGGGTCTCCACAGGGAGAGAGTCGCGCAGGGATGCGTAGACGTGCAGGTAGTCGGGCTGGGTGCCAGCAAGCGAGGAGAGACGGGCCACTGGTGTCTGACCAGCTCCGCCGCGGGCTGCGATCACCGGAATGAATGCCCCCCAGGAGCGCTCGCGTGACGGTGTCGTGGCAGGTTGAACCGGTCCTGAGCAGGCTCCCAGCGCCGCACTCGCACCAATGAGACCGGCGGCGAGCACCGAACGCCGGGACAGGCGTGCCCAAAGTGATCCCGACAGGTCGCTCGTCATGTGCCTATTGTCGCGCGGCTGGTCGGAGCGCGGCCGACGGGCCGTTGATCGCTTGCACGCAACGCGATGTTTGCCAAAAGGAAACATGGCCCGCGAAATGGTTACCCCGGATACTCGAACCAATACCTTCCGACATTTGCCAGAGAAAAAGTGCACAAAAGATAACAAACGACTGTGCGCGCCCCGAGGCCGAATTCACCTCAAAGAAATTGCCCTCGTGCGGACGGGCGTTGGGAGCTGACAGGGGCTCAAGTACGCAACGCACGGTATGACATGAGTCACACCGAACCTGCGAGTTGTTCGCGAAAGCCGCTGTTGCACAGAGACTCCTGACACTTGGTTGGCCGCAGGGGAACAGCAGCGACGCGGAAGATGTTTAGGACTCGCGCGTCCTGGGCACTGCCGCGAGCCGTCTTGAGGGCGTGCATTTCTGCAAAATTGCGACAGGAAATGTCGCCCGACCGGACTACAGCGGTTTCCCGAGTTGTAACTGTGACCGCCCTGAAATAGTCTCGTCGGGAGTCGTGAAGCCAATCGCGGCCCGGCGTCATCGGCGTTGTTTGTTGGGCGAAAGGCGTAGCCGCAGCCTTGGAGCGCATCACCTGTTGGGAGGTTGGCAGTGGCCTATCGTCCGGTCTACTCGCAGGAGCGAAGCTCGGAGCGTTTGCGTCTACGCTTGCGATTCGCCAGCAGGGATCGGGCCCGCGCACGGTCTTGGATAAACGGCTACGTCACCCGGCTCGCGTGGACAGACGCCGCGATCGTGATCGCTTCGGTCCTCCTTGCGCAGCTGGTTCGCTTCGGTGCCGACAGCGCCTTGACCCCGAATGGGGCGGCAAAGGTACCGGCTGTCGTCGTCTCGATCGCGCTCGTCGTCATGTGGCTGCTGGCGTTGCGCGCCTTTCAGACACTCGACCGTAGGGTCGTTGGCGCGGGATCGCAGGAGTACAGCCGGGTTATCACCGCGTGCCTGGCTCTCTTCGGTGTTCTCGCGATGGTGGACCTGCTGTTCCGTCTGAACATTGCCCGGGGATTCATTGCAATTGCGCTGCCGGTCGGCACGGCCGGCCTTCTCCTCTCCCGCTGGCTGTGGCGGCAGTGGTTGGGATACCAGCGGGTGCGATCCAGAAATATCGAGCGCGTCCTGGTTGTCGGCAGTGAGAGGTCGGCGGTACCAATGATCGAGCGATTGCTGAGCCAACCCAACCTGGGATTCCAAGTGGCTGGCATCTGCCTCCCGAGCCGCGAGGGGCGACCAGACGTGGTCCGCGCCGGTGATGCCGAGATCTCTGTGCACGGCACGTTCGATGACGTATGCGAAGCCGTCCTGGATTCGGGCGCAACGACCGTCGCTGTGACATCCGCCGAAGCGCTTGGCCACGACGCCATGCAGGCACTGTCCTGGGACCTCGAGGGCCTGGACGTCGACATGATGGTGTCGCCCGGGGTGACCGATGTGGCGGGGCCTCGTGTGATGGTGCGGCCGGTCGCCGGGTTGCCGCTCCTCCACATAGACAAACCGCGGTACGAAGGCGCGAACCGTTTCCGCAAGGCTCTGGTCGATAGGGTGGGCGCCGCTGCAATCCTGACCGCGTTGTCGCCGATCCTGATCGCCGTAGCCATCGCAATCCGGCTCGACTCCGCAGGCCCGATTTTCTATCGGGCGACCCGCATCGGACTCAACAACACACCATTCTCGATGTGGAAGTTCCGGTCGATGGTGCAAAACGCCGATTCGCTGAAAGATGACCTGAGGGTTCGCAACGAAGGATCGGGCGTGCTCTTCAAGATGCGCGACGACCCGCGGGTAACCAAAGTCGGCGCCTTCATTCGTCGATACAGCATCGACGAGCTACCCCAACTCATCAACGTTGTCAGCGGCACGATGAGCCTCGTCGGCCCTAGGCCGCCGTTGCCGGATGAGGTCGAGCGGTACGACGGTCGAGTTGCGCGTCGCATGTTGGTCAAGCCTGGCATGACTGGCTTGTGGCAGGTCTCAGGACGTTCCGACTTGTCTTGGGAAGAGTCCGTGCGGCTGGATCTGTCATACGTAGAGAATTGGTCGATCATGCAGGATGCACTAATTCTGTGGAGGACTTTCAGAGCGGTAGTTGCAAAGGACGGCGCCTACTAGAGCGTCGTGAGACAGACCCATTTTCAGCTCCGCGAACACTGCACGCTGCATTCATTGGAGGCCACATGAAGGGAATTATCCTGGCTGGCGGGACGGGTACGCGGCTGCACCCCATCACGCAGGGGGTGAGCAAGCAGCTC
>NZ_LIYC01000083.1:0-3674 GCF_001418765.1 Gordonia sp. HS-NH1 | reverse complement strand
ACTACTTGGGACTTGACCGGCCAACGACAGCTTTCGTTCACCGAGTCGCGTGCTGCGATCCGCTCGTGACCCACAACAGACACACACAGCCTGCGACATGGGCGCTAGATGGACGAGGCGCGATCAGCCCCATTGCGGCTAAAATGAGACGCATGCATACAATTCCAATACGTTTCATAACTTGTTTTTGTTCCTGGTAGATAAGGCGATGGTTCGCAATTGTGCCCTATGTCACCTTTCTACTACGTGTACGTACTAGTGTCAACCGAAGTGGCTTCAACGTGGGGCCTGGCGCTTGTAGCTCGGCGAATTGACGCTAATGAACTTGCCGAGCTCACGAGTCGACGCGCCCCGGTGCTACGCGTGCGGTCGATCTGTCTACAGTTGTGCAGGATGTAATCAACCGCGAGGTGGGGGTAGATCGTGACAGGCTCAGGCCCACTCGCCCTGGGTTTTCGTGATGCTCCAGGCCATTTGTTGCGACGGGCTCAGCAGGTCCACACCGCGTTGTGGAGTAGAGAGGTCGACGACGATCTGACCGGACCGCAGTACACCACCCTGCTCGTAGTGGCTGGGTGGCCGGACGTGGACCAAAGTCTGGCGGGCACTTTGGCCTCCCTAGATAAGTCCACTGTTGGCGGGGTTGTGGCGCGTCTGGAAAAGAAGGGATGGATTCTCCGGATCCGTCATCCGGAGGACGGACGGCGTCGTCTGCTGGTGTTGACCGCGGAAGCGCGGACGCGCCTAGAGCACGTGACGGCGGCGGCAGCGCGCGTTCAGGACTTGCTTCTTGAGCCGCTCAGACCTGACGAACGCGACCTTTTGGTTTCACTGTTGCAGCGGGTCGCTTTTCCCGAGCCGGCTGAGGTCAGCAAAGGCGCACCTCTTCAAGAGATCACGGGTCTCGAGATCCACTCCACCCCCGGGTATCTCATTCGACGCGCGCAGCAAATGCACTACGCGATTTGGAACAAGCATTTCGGCGGCGAGTTGACCAGCCCGCAGTACGCGGTGCTCGCCGTCGTGGCCGCTCAACCTTCCGATCAGTCGCAGATTGGTAACCGCGCGTCACTGGATTCATCGAACGTGACCGACATTGTCGCGCGTCTGGTGACGCGCGGTTGGCTACGACGCACCAGTGACCCGCGTGATAAGCGTAAGGCGATAGTCGAACTCACATCGCCGGCTGTGACGGCGATGCGTCATCTGACCCAGTCAGTGGAGCTAGTGCAGTCAGATCTACTGAAGCACTTGACCGCGCACCAAAGAGTCGAGTTCATCGACTTCATGGTCCGAGTGTCTCGGATTCCCAGCGACACGGTCAACAGTCTCGCGGCCCCGTAGTCACCGGGTGCGGTCGAGATCTCGTCGTTCTGCGTCATCCGTCAACGGTTCCGGCCACGTAACGAAGCGTCCTAAGCAGAAGATGCGGGCCCGCCAGACTCCTGCGTGATCGGGGAAACCACCTTGCCGAGGTTGTCGACATCTAACTCCAACGTGCCAATCTTGCTGAGCTCAACACTGACGTTGTCGATACCGCGCATATGCGGTGTTCCCGACGAAGAACTCACAGTGATGATGTCTGCGGGATGCAGCGTCATGACCGACGATGTGTATGAGACCAATTGTGGAATGCCCCAAACGAAATCGGGGAGATCAGCGTCCTGGTGATGTGTCCCGGTGGCGTGGGTCGGCAGCCGCACCGCCGGCAGGTCACCGACCTCGTCGGGGGTCACCAGGACGGGACCGACGGAAGCAAGATTGGCAAAGAACTCACAATAACCGGCCACGTAGCTCAACGCAGCGTCAATAGATACGTTGGTGGCGGTCCGGCCGATGATCACTGCCAGCCTGCCTCCGTCGTCGAAGCGTCGATCGCCGTGGGTAAGCCGGACGGTAGTGCCGCTGCCGGTCTGGGTGGCAGGCACTTGAGGGGAGACGGTGAGCTCGTCGATGTAATTGCCGAGCATCCTCCCAGTGTGGCGATCGCGGGCCCTTACCCTTGCCGTAATGATCCTGAAAGGATCGGGCACGACGGGCTCGATGGTCACTGTGCGGCGAGCGAAGCCGGGCAGACCCAACAGGTCGTCATCGCTGAGCCGCAGGTCGCCGCCGCGGTCGGCGAGAAGCCTTCGCAGCGGGCTCCATCGGGGGCCAGGCTTGCTGGCGGCTATCACCCCGACGTCCATCACTACGTCGTCCACAAGTGCACCGATCGAGTGGTAGTTGTCGATTGAAAAGCTGACGTATTTCATCGGTTTTCCTGTGTCCTCTTGCGGCCCCGCGCGGGGCGGTACCGCAGATCAAGCAGCAGCAACAGAGCCGTTCGGGTCCAACACGAACTTCGTTGCTTTTCCGGAATCGAACTCGCGATAGCCGCGAGGGGCGTCTTCGAGTGCGATCATCTGCGCATTGACCGCCTCGGCAATTTTGATCCGGTCGTGCAAGATTGCCATCATCAGCGGCCGGTGATACTTCATGACGGGGCACTGACCCGTTGCCAACGATAACGATTTCGCCCACCCGGTCCCCAGGCTCAACGACAGGGAGCCGCTTTGGGCGGCCTCATCGACGCCGCCGGGATCTCCAGTGACGTATAAGCCCGGAATGCCGATGGACCCACCAGCAGCGGTGACGTTCATAAGCGAATTAAGCACTGTCGCAGGAGCTTCGGTCGCAGTCCGGTGACCGTGCCCTCGTGCTTCAAACCCAACTGCGTCCACTCCACAGTCGACCTCCGGCACACCAAGGATCTGCTCAATCTGCTCTTGCGGATGCCCCAAAGAGACGTCCACCGTTTCACAACCAAAGCTGCGGGCCTGCGCGAGTCGTTCGGTGTTGAGATCGCCAACGATGACGACCGCGGCGCCGAGCAGATGCGCACTTGCTGCCGCAGCAAGGCCAACCGGGCCTGCGCCTGCAATGTACACCGACGCGCCAACACCCACGCCCGCAGTCACACAGCCGTGGAATCCGGTAGGCAGTATGTCGGACAACATTGTCAGGTCGAGAATTTTTTCTATGGCCTGTTGCGGGTCAGGGAAGGGGAGCAAGTTCCAGTCGGCGTAGGGCACCATGACGTACTTCGCCTGTCCTCCTACCCAACCGCCCATGTCGACGTATCCGTATGCGGCGCCGGGCCGATCGGGATTGACGTTAAGGCAGATACCTGTCCTGCCGACTTTGCAGTTCCGGCATCGGCCGCACGCAATGTTGAATGGTACAGAGCACACATCGCCGACCTTGATGAACTCTACGTCACGCCCGGTGTCGATCACCTCGCCAGTGATCTCGTGGCCCAGTACCAGACCGACGGGCGCAGTGGTCCGGCCGCGGACCATGTGCTGGTCGCTACCGCAGATGTTCGACGAGATCACCTTCAAGATCACCCCGTGTGGGCACTGTCGACCGACGCTGGCCGGGTTCACGCCAGGGCCGTCCTGGAGGGTCAATGATGGGTCGGGCAGGTCAACGACCTGCACGCTACCGTTACCTGCGTAAACGACTCCGCTGTTCTCGGACATGTGCGCTCTCTCAAATTGCGTGGATAGGTGGGGGTGCTTACAAGTGAACTTGCGTGGAGGGCGCCCTCGCTTATTCGCTTATTCGCTTGTTGCCAGGGTTGGCGATGGGTGGGTCGCCATGTGCGGGCACAAGTAGTGCCCCATAGGGTG
>NZ_LIYC01000082.1:0-3885 GCF_001418765.1 Gordonia sp. HS-NH1 | reverse complement strand
GCAAACCCGGGGCGATTCAGATTGCTTCGAGACCCTCGTTCCCGGCGCCCACGCCCGATGGCCACAGAATACGAAGGTGGTTAGTAGAAGTGGGGTGTGATGCGGGTGTGCTGAGGAGATGGTTGGGCATGACTGACGGTGTCGAGGTGCGGCGTGCGGGTCGGTTCGGCCCGCGCGGTCCTGCCCGTACGATCTCCCGTGCGGTGGGTCTTGCTGTGGTGATGTTTGAGGCGGTGGCCGCGTTCTGGCTGGTGATGCTGCTCCGAACGTCGGATCTCGTGCCATCCGACCCCCGCTCAGGAGTCGGGCGCGGTGATCCGGTTGAGCTGCGGGTGCTGACCGCTGTGGATGTGCACGACTGGGTGTCGGCTCTGAGTGCTGCGGCCTTCGCTGCGGGTGTGGCCGGTGCGCTGGTGGCGCGTCTACTCCCAGCAGTCAAGGGGCGCGCGACCGGTTGAGTAGTCGGGCCTGGGCCTCGCCGGAGTTTCCCTTGTCGGAGGGTTTCTATGGCTTAGGCTTTGGTGCCGCCGCCGCGGGTGTGGCGAGGTTTAAGGGTGAGGTATTCGCTGAGCACTTCACGCTCGGCGGGTGTCACGGTCTGGGCGAAGTGCATCAGTACTGCCGCGGAGTCCCCGCTGGCGTCGAGGACCTGACGCAAGGTGCGTGAGGTGGCCTCTTCACGGGTCTGCATGGGGAAGTACCGGTAGGCGCGGCTGACTTTTTCTCGACCGACGAACCCTTTTTTGTGCAGGTTGGTGACGACGGTGAGCACTGTGGTGTAGGCCGGTTCGCGGTCGTGGAGTTCCTCGACTAGGTCGTGCACCGACATCGCCGCACCGGCTGACCACAGCACGTCCATCACTGCGCGTTCCAGTGAACCCAGCCCAGTCATTTTCACCCACCATCTCTAGATGCGGGTCAATCTTACGACGGACTACCTCAGTTAGTAGCTTGGTCCCGTTGGAGCGCATCGGCAGCGCCGCGACGCGTGCGGTGTTTGAAGGCCACGGAGAATTCGGTTCCAGGGGTGCTGCGGTGGATGTGACGTCGGGTGGTGGTCGGCAACGTGATGGTGAAGGTGGCTCCGTGTCCGGCTCCCAGGCTTTCGGCGAGCAAGGTGCCCCCATGGTCTTCGACGATAGAGCGGGCGATGGTGAGGCCGATTCCGCTGCCGCCGGCGTCTCTGGTGCGTGAGGAGTCGGTGCGGTAGAAGCGGTCGAAGATGTGTGGAAGGTGTTGAGGGGGAATGCCGTCACCGCAGTCGACGACGCTGATGCGCACCGCGTGTGCCGGGGCGGTGTCGGCTTTCACTACGACTCGCTGGCCCGGGGAGCTGTGTCGCAGCGCGTTGGTGAGCAGATTGAGCAGTACTTGGCTCATTCGTTCGGCGTCGACATGGATGTGTACGCGCGCGGCGGTGGTGACGATGCCCAGCGTGACTTCGGCGTCGGTGAACAGGTCGGCGGCTTCTTCGTAGGTCGCGATGAGCAGTTCGTTGACAGTGATCGTCGCCGGGTGGAGGGGCATCTGATGCTCGTCGGTGCTGGATACGGTCGCGATGTCCTCGGCGAGACGCTGCAGGCGGGTGGTGGCGGTGCGCACGACGTCAAAGGTCTGTGAGTCGGGAGCCCGGATTCCGTCTTCGATGGCGTCGGTGATCGCGCCGATGGTGGTCAGTGGGGTGCGCAGTTCGTGGGCAAGGTCTGACAGCATCCGCTTACGGATGTCGTCTTGTGAATCCAGCCGTTGTGCAAGTTGGTTGATAGCTCGGCTGAGCTGGGTGAACTCGGTGCCGAGCTGGCGATCGGGTACGCGCGTGCGGTAGTTGCCGGCGCCAATAGCCACGGCTGAGCGGGCGACACTGGCGACTGACTGTTGTACGCGGCGAGCCAGGAACCAGCTGACGGCCGTGGCCAGGATCGTCGAGGTGATCAATGCGGCAGACATTGAGACGACGATCGAGGAAGTGAACGCGGCTTCGACATGGTCGGCCTGAACTGACCCTGGCTCGAGGCGAGCTTGGCCGAGGTGGTCGTGGAAGGTGTGTGGAGCCACGAATAGTGCCACGATCGCGACGCTGATGCCGCCGCCGGCGATGACGATAGCTTGAGCGAGCATGAGCCGGGAGCCGAAGCTGCCGGGGATACGTAACCGTCGACGTTCATCGTTCATCGCTGGCTCCTCGAGGTTGGCCGTCACCCATCCGGTAGCCCACTCCGCGAACGGTGCGGATGAATCGGCCGGCTACGGCGCTGTCACCGAGTTTGCGGCGCAGACTGGCGACATGGACTTCGACGACGTGGGCATCGCCGACCCAGTCGGGTCCCCAGATTTCGGTGAGCAGTTGCTCTCGACTGAACACAACACCGGGCCGCCGCGTGAGCGCTTCGAGAACGTCGAACTCAGTCCGAGTCAGCTCCACGGGTGTGCTCTGCACCTGGACTTCACGACCCTGAGGGTCGAGGGTGAGCTCCCCTATCGTCCGCGGGTGCGACTCGCCGGTTGGGGTCGGCCGTGGTCGGCGCAGCATGGCGTCGATGCGCGCCATCAGCTCACGAGGGCGAAATGGTTTCGTGAGGTAGTCATCGGCCCCCACCGACAGGCCAACGACTGTGTCGACTTCGTCCGCGCGGGCCGTGACCATCACGATGTAGGCGTTGGTGAAGGTGCGTAACTGTCGACAGACCTCGACGCCATCGAGTGACGGCAAGCCCAGGTCGAGGATGACTACTGCCGGACTCGCCGTGCGTGCGGCGGCGACTCCCTCCTGGCCGTCGGGCGCAACGGTGACCGTGAATCCGCTGCGCTGCAGGTAGTCAGCAACGACTTCGGCAATGTCGGGCTCATCTTCGATCACCAGGGCGTGCAGACCGTGCGGTGGTCGGACCACCGGCATATGGAGGTCGTCGACGACGTTGCGATCTTGGGGCACGCTCCTATGGTGGCGGTGGTCTACACGATCATCCAACCTCGTGGGCGTTCTTGAGCAGATCTTGATCCACGCTGCCGATCAGCCTTGAGGTTCGGTGGGCAAGGTGGCGGTGTCGCCGGGTGGAACGTTACGACACAGTTCCCTCTCACACTGATGATCTGATTTCTGCCCGGCGGCGTCCTGTTCAACAACGCAGAGGATGCCCGTGTGACTGTCTCTTACAGCCTCACCACCAGTGATCCATTCGCCACTACCTTCCCCGCCGAAGCCGCGTCGCCCCGTGCTGGGCTGAGTCGTCAGCTGGTGGGCGGCACCCCGGTGTTGCGCATCGAGGAACCCTTCGCCGAGCACGGGCGCGGCTTCTGGGCCAAGCTGGAAGGCTTCAACCCCGGGGGTATGAAAGACCGGCCTGCGCTGCACATGGTGGAACGCGCCCGCGCCCGTGAAGAGCTGGCCCCGGGGGCGCGGATCATCGAATCAACTAGTGGGACACTGGGATTAGGCCTGGCATTAGCGGGCATCGTGTTCGGGCATCCGGTGACCTTGGTGACCGATCCGGGACTGGAACCGATCTTGCGGCAGATGCTCGCCGCCTACGGCGCCCAGGTCGATGTCGTCAGCGATCCCCATCCGGGCGGGGGTTGGCAACAAGCCCGCCGCGACCGCGTGCGCACCTTGCTCGAGCGTGACGAGGCTGGGTGGTGTCCCGACCAGTATTCCAATCCCGACAACGTGACCGGTTACAGCTCGTTGGGTGTGGAGTTGATCGCGCAGCTGCGACATATCGATGTGCTGGTGTGCTCGGTGGGCACCGGTGGGCACTCAGCCGGTGTGGCTCATACTCTGCGGCAGTTCAACCCTGAGCTGGAGGTTGTGGGCGTAGACACCATTGGCTCGACGATTTTCGGCCAGCCGGCACAGTCACGGATTATGGGGGGTGTCAGATGGTCTGT
>NZ_LIYC01000081.1:0-5134 GCF_001418765.1 Gordonia sp. HS-NH1 | reverse complement strand
GCCATAACGGTGGCTAGAACGAACCGGCTGGTGTCCTCGGCGAGGCGGCAGACGTTGAGGTGTGGCTGAGAATTGCCGCGTAGGCGATGCTGGCTGACTTGTAACGACCGTGCGCTTCGGACGGGGCGGGCCCGGGTTACCGTATCGAAACGTTATGAACCAGTCGCGAAATTCGTTGTGGTGTAATCAGCTGACGCCCCGATTGGGCTGGTCGAGCATTCATGCGGCTGGCGGGCGTGCACGTCGAAGTCGAAACTGCGACGGGGAGCAGCCGACCCACCGAGCAAACGCATGAGAAAAGCTTGCGACGTCGCAGTACCCCAGTTCGGTAGCAATCTGGCCGATTCCGACGCCGGGATCGAGAAGTCGGAGGATGGCGTGCTCCTGCATGAATTGCTGTCGTAGGCGGCGCAGGGTGGTGCCCTCGGCGTGTAGGTGCCGTTTGAGTGTGCTTACCGATACCGACAGCTCTGCTGCGATCCGACTAGCGTTGACTCGAGCAGGGTCTGCATCAAACTGGGCTCGGACGCGCTGCGTGTACGAGTTGTGACGCCGCTGATCGCAGAGCCGTCGCAGTTCGGCGGTACCGATCCGGTAGGCGACGGGATCGGAAAAGCGGCACACCTCATGAAGCGCCTCGGCTGGTATGCGAACAAATGACGCTGGCGCATCGAAGACGACTCGATGCCCTATCTCTCCCACGTTCAGCGGCTCGGTCGGCGCCGGGCAGGTCAGGTGTAACTCTGCTGAGGACACATCTCCTGTGAGTATTTTCACCAGACGCAGAACGGTCAGGCCCCCATAAGTGACGGCAAAGCAGTCGGTACCCGCGCTGTCGGTGCGCCCTGCGAGACCGATGGTAAGACCACTGGCGCCATGATGAAAGTCCGCACTTAGCGCCGTCGAGATCAACGGCAGAAAACGAAGCAACTCGACGATGTCAACGACCGACCCGGCACTGACCAGCGGCAGGCTCAGTGGACCGAAGGAGGTCAGCTGAGCGTGCTCAGCGAATGCGAGGCCCAGCCGAAACCCGTCGTGCGGCCCCATCGTCGGATACACGTCATGAAACCATTGCATCGGCACCTGCGCTTCTTGCGTGATCAACGTTCTGAGGTCGGTGCCCTCCTGGGCCATTATCCGACCGAATGCGCTCGTCGCCTCCGTGCCCAGCGCACCGCTGTCGAGAAGCTGTGCAAACGCCAACGGGGGCACACCGGATTCACCGAGGGTCACGTGAGCCAGATTAACAACAGATTGCGACGTTCACACATGGATCGGTCGGGATCCGCACATTCACACTCAAGGGGAACCTCATACGTGCAAGGAGGTGGCCATGGCCACGATCACATACATCACCCACGATGGAGACGACTACGAAGCCGATCTCGTGGAGGGGAAGTCGCTCATGCAGACCGCCGTCGACGAAGCCGTCCCCGGCATCGACGGTGATTGTGGTGGCGAAGCGGCCTGCGGTACGTGTCACGTCATTGTCGACCCGGCGTGGATCAAGACCGTCGGGCGCAGCGGCGAGGGCGAGGAAGAGATGCTGAGCATGCATCCGGAACGGGAAGGAACCTCGCGGCTGTCCTGCCAGATGATCGCGACTGAGGAGTGGGACGGCCTGACTGTTCGCCTCCCGGAATTCCAACTCTGACCCGCAACGACGAAGGAATGCAATCATGAGCATCGCAGCCACCGTCGCCGAGAAGGCGCAATCAATGATCCCGATCGACCTTCAGATCCGGGGGGCGCATGTCTATGACAAGACCCGCCGAATCGTCACAAGGACCGACGGCCAGAAGATCTTCACCGAGACCCCGATCCCGCCGGTGGACGAGGTCGATCTCGCCGAAATCGACCTGAGTAACCCGTTCCTGTATCGCCAGGGTATGTGGCGCTCGTACTTCGAGCGTGTCCGCAACGAGGCGCCGGTGCACTTCCGTTCGGAGAGCCCCTTCGGTCCGTTCTGGTCGGTCACGCGACACGCCGACATCATCGCGGTCGACAAGAATCACGAGGCGTTCTCCGCCGAACCGTTCATCATCATCGGCAGGCCCCCGCGTTTCATGGACATCGCGATGTTCATCGCGATGGATCCGCCCCGGCACGACAAGCAGCGCGCCGCAGTGCAGGGCGTGGTGGCTCCGAAGAACCTTCGTGAGATGGAGGGGCTCATCCGCGCGCGCGTCCGCGAAGTCCTCGACGGCCTCCCACTCAACGAGCCGTTTGACTGGGTCCAGACTGTGTCGATCGAACTCACTGCACGCATGCTCGCGACGCTACTTGACTTCCCTTACGACAAGCGGCACAAGCTGGTCGAATGGTCCGACCTCGCGACCTCGATGGAGCAGGCCAACGGCGGCCCCTCGGACAACGACAGGGTCTTCCGTGAGATGGTCGCGATGGCGCAAGGCCTGAGTTCGCTGTGGCGGGACAAGGCGGCACGTACCGTGGCCGGCGAAGAGCCTGGCTTCGACCTCATCACCATGCTGCAAAGCAACGAGGACACCAAGAACCTCCTCGACGATCGCCCCATGGAGTTCCTCGGTAACCTCGTGCTGCTGATCGTCGGCGGCAATGACACGACCCGCAACTCCATGAGCGGCGGAGTGCTGGCCCTCAACGAATACCCCGAGCAGTTCGAGAAGCTCAAGGCCAACCCCGACCTCATCCCCAACGCGGTGTCGGAGATCATCCGCTGGCAGACCCCTCTTGCTTACATGCGCAGGGTCGCCAAGAAGGACGTCATGCTCGGCGGCCAGTTCATCCGCAAGGGTGACAAGGTGGTGATGTGGTACGCCTCGGGCAACCGAGACGAGCGCGTCTTCGAGCGTCCAGACGAGCTCATCATCGACCGGGCCAACGCCCGCAACCACATCGCGTTCGGTTTCGGTGTACACCGCTGCATGGGCAACCGGCTCGCCGAGCTCCAGCTACGCATCCTGTGGGAGGAGCTCCTCCCTCGCTTCGACAACATCGAGGTGGTGGGTGAGCCGGAGTACGTGCAATCGAACTTTGTCCGTGGGATCAGCAAGATGATGGTTCGCCTGACCCCCAAGGGGGAAATGTGACGGCTGATCAGGTCGTCATCCTCGGCGCGAGCCACGCCGGCGTCCAACTCGCGGGCGCTCTCCGAAAGGAGAAATGGGCCGGGGATGTCTTGCTGATCGGCGACGAGGGCAGGCTCCCCTACCAGCGTCCACCGCTGTCCAAGGCATACCTGGCAGGTGCATCACAGCTTGATGACTGCGCGATCCGCGGACGTCAGTTCTACGACAAGCAGCGGATCGAGCTCGTGGACGGAACGGCGACGGCGATCAACCGTTCCGCGCACACCGTCACCCTCAACAGTGGAGACGTGGTGTCTTACGCCACGCTGGCACTGTGCACCGGCGCGCGCGCCCGCGCGCTGACCGTTCCGGGCGCCGAGTTGACGGGCGTCCACTACTTGCGCACCGCCACCGACGTCGAGGCCATCCGTGCCGCGGTGGTGCCAGGTTGCCGGGCCGTCATCGTCGGCGGCGGCTATATCGGCCTGGAGACGGCCGCCTCACTTCGAGCTCAGGGTGTGGACGTCACTGTTCTCGAGGCTGCGGAACGCGTGCTCGAGCGGGTGACCGCGCCGGTGGTCTCGAGGTTTTTCGACCGTACCCACCGGACCGAGGGTGTCGATGTTCGCACCAGCGCGTTGGTCGAGGGTTTTCGCGGGGAGGGGCGAGTCGAAGAGGTGGTGCTCGCCGACGGTGAGACCCTGGCCGCGGACCTCGTCATCGTCGGTGTCGGCATCATTCCCAACACGGATCTCGCGGTCGCCGCGGGCCTCGAGGTTGACGACGGAGTCATCGTCGACGACCATGCACGCACCAGCGACCCCGACATCGTCGCCGCCGGCGACTGCGTCAACCAACGGATCGCACGGTACGACAGGCGCGTCCGCCTCGAATGTGTGGCGGCCGCCACCGAGCAGGCCAAGGTCGCGGCAGCGACCATCTGCGGCAACGAAGCCGGTCTCACCGCGCTGCCTTGGTTCTGGTCCGATCAATACGATCTGAAGCTGCAGATCGCCGGGCTCAACACCGGGTACGACGAGGTACTGGTCAGCGGTGACCCTGACCACGACCGTGACTTCACCTGTTACTACTTCAACGACGGCGAGCTGATCGCCGCGGACTGCGTCAACAGACCCAAGGATTTCATGAACGCGAAGCGTACGATCGCACAGCGTTCGTCGCTCGACAGGTCCGAACTGATCGGAGCCACACCATGACCACATCACCCGCGGCAGCGGAAAGGCCGGCGGCGGCGCTCACAGCATCGACCTTCCTCGACATCCATCACGCGACCGTGCAGGCCTTCACCCAAGACGCGGTCGGCGACGCGGACACCGATCGCGAGAAGGCGCGGCGCCTCTTCGCCGCAGTCCGAGACCAGATCCGTTACGACCCCTACACCGTCTCTGACAAGCCCGATCATTACCGGGCCAGCCATGTCATCGAGTCCGGACGTGGGTACTGCGTACCCAAAGCGGTCGTACTGACAGCCGCGTTCCGCGCGGCAAACATACCGGCCCGGCTCGGCTTCGCTGATGTACGCAATCATCTGCAGACCGACGCGCTGCGCGAACTCATGGGAACCGACGTCTTCGTATATCACGGATACAGCCACGTCTACATCGAGGGGCGCTGGTTGAAAGCTACACCCGCGTTCAACATTGAATTGTGCACTCGATTCGGGGTCCCACCTATCGACTTCACCGGCGATCGCGACGCGTTGTTTCACGCGCACGCGGCGGACGGCTCCGCGCACATGGAGTACGTGCACGAACGCGGCGTCTACAACGACTTGCCCCTCGAGGAAATCCTGGCGGGCCTGCGGCATGCCTACGGCCCTCTGATCTTCTCGGGACGGCCAGCTCCGTCCGACGCATTCCGCGCATAGTGTGCGCTCCGGCGGGCTACCGCCGCAGGTTACTGCCCGCTCGAACACCCGTGCCACCACCTGTCGGCCAGATCCCGTCGCACAGTGTCCACCACCACTAGGGAGACCATGACAATGTCCGAGTCATTGCTCGACACCTATCCACACCGAATGGGCGGCCATTGCGGCTCCAGCGCGATGCGCGACTTGATGG
>NZ_LIYC01000080.1:0-5729 GCF_001418765.1 Gordonia sp. HS-NH1 | reverse complement strand
TCGCACCTCAGGGGGCGGGGGGCCGATGGGTCCGTCGTTCTTTCGGGGGGCAGCAGCAGCCGATCAGGGGGCGGGCGGCGGGTAGACCAGGTCGTTCACGCGGTAGATCACCGCGTCGCCGCGACGGAACACCTCGGTCAATCCGGGTGCGCCGTGCTGCCGCAGCGCCAGGAAGGGGTCTCCCTGGTGTCCGCGAGCCGGGTCGGGCACACCGCGCTGGAACTCCCAGTAGCTCGGCGGCGAGTCGATCACGTAGTGCACGTTCATGTCTCGCACGATCTGATCGATCGCCGGGTCGGCGCCGATCTCCGACACGCCCCAGAACACGTCGCGCTGCCGCTCGGAGAACTCGTTGGCCCGGTAGAAGGGGAACATCGGCGTGACACCGGTGACGGGGTACAACCAGCCGGTGCCCTGGTCGAGGTTGTTGAGGACGAGTACGTCCTGGGCGTCGGGCTGTGCGGCCAGCCACTCATAGGCGGCGAGGTCGTCGGGGCCGACGTACTTGCCGCCCCGCTCCTTCGACGCGATCTGCGCGTTCGGCGGATACCGGACAACGGCGGCACCGGCGATCAGCGCCAGCAACACCACGTACGTCGCGGCCACCAGCCAGCGCGCCTTCGCCGACGTTGCCCTGCCCGGTTCCGGATCGCCGATGTCATCAGATGCCACACGGCGTCGGACGAGCCCGGCGACGCCGAGCGCCAAGGCGCCGAGCGCGACACCCGCGGCCGCGGCCGAGATGATCGCTACGACGAACGTGAGGCGATGCGGCGAGTTGTAGAAGTAGCCGCCGATCACCCCGAGCGGATATGACAGCGGACCGAGGGACACCATTGCGTTGGCCGTGACCAGCGCGAACACGAACCAGGCGACCAAGCCGGCCCAGCACCGCAACCAGGCGAGCGCGATCAGACCGAGCAGGGTGACCGCGATGAGCGGCCAGACCGGGAAGTGCTCGAGCTCGAGCGGGATTGTCCCGTTGAACGCCCCCTTGACCAGCCCGTCGAGGACCCCGATCGTGTCCTCGCGGAAATCGAAGAACGGCAGTTCGTTGGTGTCGGCGACCCGGATGGTGCCCAGCACCACCGGTGCGATCAGGACCAGCGTCGCCACCGCCGTGACGGCCAGAGTCGCGAGATCGCGCAGACGCCCGGCGACCGGACGCCAGAGACCTTCACACAGCCACCAGAGGCCGACGATCACGCCGACGACGATCAGGGCGGACGGGTGGGTGGCGGTCACACCGGCGACGGCCAGCGCTGCCGGCAGCACGCGTGATCGGTCCGACACCACGCTCATCACGAGTACGGCAGCGACCGGCGCCAGGCTCACGCCCACGGCATTGGGCACGGAGGTCAGCTGCACCTCGACATACGGCAGTGACGGGAACAGCGCACTCAGCGCTCCCGCGGTGCCCGCGATGAGGGCGGCCGAGTCGACGTCGTACCGGTGCCGCGCGAACCAGTACGCCAGGGACGCGACGCCGAGCGGCACGGTGACCGCCAGCACCGCAGGCGAATACGTGTTGTAGAGCTCCACCGGGTCGGCGCCGGTCAGCGGAAAGAGCAACGCCCCCAGCGCATGCCAGGTGTTGGGGTAGTAGTTGAAGCCCTGGGTGTCGTAGTTCATCAGCTCGCCCATGCGCATGGCCGAACCGATGCCGGTCTCGTGAATCCAGCGCAGAGAGCTGGCGTGCCACAACGAATCCCACACCTGCGAGATGTTGCCGAGACCGGCGAAGGCGGTCGTCGCGACCGGTCGGATGCAGGTGACGGCGATGACGAGTCCGCCGAGCCCGAGACCCGCGGCGACCCGCACCGTCGCGGTCCGTCCCACACGGGGTCCGGCGGTGTCGGGCTCCGGCGCCAGCCGCTCACCCCAGCGGGTGACCAGCAGCGCCGAGTAGATCCAGCCGGCCCCGACCGCGAACACCAGGCCCACGAGCGCCGACACGGCGTTCCATTCGAAGCCGACGATCGAATACAGCACCGTCAGGATGGAGACCAGGGCGAACGTGATGGGCGGGCCCGCGGCCAGTGCCACGGGCCACGGGAGATTCATCCGCCGGCCGACGAACGCGCCGGGAAGGATCAGCACGAGCGCGGACACGACGACGACCCATGCACCAAGCATCATCGCCCGCGCCTTTCCACACTCACCCGCTGCACTCCCCATCGCACCCGCGGCCGCACTGCCCGGGTGTGCCTGACCAAACTCCCAGCAGGTTACCGGGTGGCCGCGCCGGGCCGTCGTGTCACCGTGCCCGGACGGCTCCGGTGTTCTCGGTCGCCGCAACCGCCGCACCATGTGCGGGGTCGTCGACCGAACCCCAGCGTCGATGTCCGAGGAGGGCGACGATCAGGCTTCCGGCCGCGGCCACGGCACCGAAACCGAACATGATCGGGTAGGTGATCGTGACCCAGCTCTCCGAGATCCAGGCCAGCACGGCCGGAACCCCGAAGCCGAGGTAGGTCACGCCGTAGAAGACGGCGGTGAGCCCGGCCAGATCGTCGGGTCCGGCGATTCGCTGCACCTCCAGCAGGCCGACGATCATCGCCATGCCGTAGCCGCACCCCAGCAGCGTCGCCGCGGCCAGCGACACCCAGACCGTCAGCACGTGGGCCGCGACCGCGGCGAGGATCATGCCGGCGACGAGCACGACGAGCGCGACGATCACGCCCCGCGGACTGCCCGGCACGTCGATTCGGCGGCCGAGGGACTGGATGGCGAATCCCGCGCTGAGACCGAGCACACAGCACAGCCCCGCGAAGGCGATGGGCGCGCCCGCGGTCCGCGCCGACATCAGTGCCGGGATCACGGCGTACGCCGAGGCGGCGGCTCCGAAGACCCACGGCGCGAGCGGCACCACGACGAACAGGAAGCGTCGGTGGCCGGCGGCCGGGATGCGCAGGTCGTCGCGCAACCGTCCCGGCGAGGCCTGCCGTGGCCGCGTCTCCGGCACCAGTGCAACGAGATTCGCGGCGATCACCGCGACCGCGATGTTCACCAGGTACGGGAGCACATGCGGCCATGGCCCCCACTGCGCCAGCACGCCGGCCACCCCCGCGCCGACACCGAACCCGGCGGTGAGGCTCATGGCCGCGCGACTCGCGCCGGCACCCGTTCGCGCGCCGTCGCGGTCGGAGAGTTCCTTGATCCAGCTCCCGCCCACGGCCATCGAGAGCCCCAGTGCGATGCCACTGCACACCCGTCCGGCAGTGAGCAGTGCCACCGACTCCGACCCTGCAGCGAGCAGCCCCGACCCCACTGCCGCGAACAGCGGGGCGGGCAGCATCAGCGGGCGGCGGCCCAGCCGGTCCGACAACGGACCGCCGATAAGCAGCGCGGGCACGATGCCGAGGACATAGGCGAAGAGCAGTGCGTCGACCACCACTGGTGACAGATCGGTGATCTGTCGGTACATCACCAGCAGCGGGGTGAACTCGTTGCCGCCCCACGCGGTGGCGAACACGGCGAGCGCGACGGCCGGCCACCCGAAGCGCGCGCGATCGGCGCTCACGCCGGCGCCCCGGGAAGGTCGTGCCCGGGGAGATCGTGAACCGCGACGAGATGCCCGGCGAGCAGCTCGTCGAATCGGTCGGCGTCGGCCGCCTCGATGGCGCCGAGGAGCGCGCTGTGGTCGTCGAGGATTCGCTCGGCGACCCCCGCGTCCCGGTGAACCGAGGCCGTCGTCATCCGACGGTGCCGCTCCCCCAAGGTCACGTAGAAGGCCGAGAGCAACGGATTGTCGCCGGCTGCGGCGATCAACTGATGGAACTCGGCGTCGATGCGCGAGAACTCCTGGATGTCGGCGGCGTCGGCCCGGCGATGTGCGGCCAGGTTGTCGCGCAGCCGGGCCGCCAGTCCGATGACCGCTGCCGGCCGCGCGACGACGGACCGCACCGCGTGCCGTTCGAGGAGCAGACGCGCGTCGACGACGTCCCGGATCTCGCGGTCGCCGATCGGCACCACGAGCGCACCGCGCTTCGGGTAGAGACGCATCCAGCCTTCCGTCTCCAGGCGCAAGAATGCCTCCCGCACCGGAGTACGGCTCACCGCGCACCTCGCGGCAATCTCACCCTCGCTGATCAGCTCACCGCCGGCGATCTCGTTTGTGAGAATTTGCTCTTTGACCTCGGCATATACCCGCTCAGCAGCGGATTCGGAAGTCGCATGCAACATAGACACAAGTTGTACCTTACCAATGAACATTGTGTGCCTCACCTGGCCCGACCCACCTTCCGTCCCGATCCCAGACGGTGAGACACTTAATCCGGCCGTAACGAGCGTCACCCCGCTCACACGCGCCCGGCCCGCCTCCGCTGAGCACACCTCGCTCGCGTCGATGCGGATCACTTCTAGCTCGCGGGCAGCGTGGCCGGCGAGACGATGCAACCCGCACATTTCGCGGCATTCCAGGAGGACCCGTGACGAGCACGGAGGACACACGTATGGGTGAGACCCCCTACACCGAACCCACAATCGCCGATCACCCCATCACCGACGAAGAGATCTTCTTGGCCCACGTCGGCGGCAAGCTCTCGGTGGAGCTGCGCGCACCCATCGACACGCAGCGCGACCTGTCGATCGCCTACACCCCGGGTGTGGCCCAGGTGTCGCGCGCGATCGACACCGACGCCACTCTGGTGAACAAGTACACCTGGACCGACCGTCTGGTGGCCGTGGTCAGCGACGGTTCGGCGGTTCTGGGACTCGGCGACATCGGCCCCCGCGCCTCGCTGCCCGTCATGGAGGGCAAGTCCGCGCTGTTCCGCAGCTTCGCCGGACTCAACTCGATCCCCATCGTCCTCGACACCCAGGATCCCGACGAGATCGTCGAAACCCTCATCCGGCTGCGCCCGAGCTTCGGGGCCGTGAACCTCGAGGACATCTCCGCGCCGCGCTGCTTCGAGATCGAGCGTCGCGTCATCGAGGCGCTCGACTGTCCGGTCATGCACGACGACCAGCACGGCACCGCGATCGTGGTCCTCGCCGCCCTCAAGGGCGCGACGACCCACCTCGGCCGCGACCTCGCCGGCCTGAAGGTCGTGATCTCCGGAGCCGGAGCCGCCGGCGTCGCCTGCGCGAACATCCTTCTGGCAGTGGGCATCTCCGATGTCGTCGTGCTCGATTCCAAGGGCATCGTGTCCCAGGGACGTGACGGACTCAACGAGTCGAAGTCCGAGCTGGCCTCCCGTACCAACCCGCGCGGGCTGACCGGCGGCGCGGTCGAGGCCCTCGCCGGCGCCGACGTCTTCATCGGCGTCTCCGCGGGCCTGATCCCCGAACCGCTCATCGCCTCGATGAACGACGACTCGATCGTCTTCGCGCTGTCGAACCCCGACCCGGAGATCCACCCGGAGGCCGCGGCCAAGTACGCCGCGATCGTCGCGACCGGTCGCAGCGACTTCCCGAACCAGATCAACAACGTGCTCGCCTTCCCCGGCGTCTTCAAGGGCGCGCTGGACGCCGGCGCACGCCGCATCAGCGAGGGCATGAAGATCGCTGCGGCCGAGGCCATCTTCTCGGTCGTCGCCGACGACCTGCGCGCCGACCGGATCGTGCCCAGCCCGCTCGACGACCGGGTCGCCCCGGCCGTCGCAGCAGCCGTCGCCGACGTCGCCCGCGCCGAGGGGCACTGCTCCTAGGCGAGGCCTCACCCACCCGAGACCGCCCCTGAAAGCCGCCCTTCACAAACGACCCGACGACATATCGGGCTGTTGCGT
>NZ_LIYC01000008.1:0-159283 GCF_001418765.1 Gordonia sp. HS-NH1 | reverse complement strand
TCGTCGACTGTGCGTCGATTGTCGTCGCCTGTGCGTAGACCGTTGACAGTGGTGAACTACCGTCACACCCGTTTCGCCAAACCGGCCCGAATGGGGGCGCATTTCAGGGTGAGTAGCTCCGCCGGTTGCATCGGTGTGCTTCTCTCTGTCGAGCGCGAAAGCCTTCCGGTGTCCCGGGTGGCCGTGTCCGCGCCTCGGGGTTGTTTCGCCCGGCCGTCGAGGCTCATCGACCTGGATGCGCTCCTTCGTCGCCTGCTCGGCCCGGCGGCTTTCGATCCTCGCGCCCAAGGGGCTCAGCGAATACGAACTCGCGGGTGATCAGTCGGCGACAAACTACGCACAGTCGACGACAAACGGCGCACGGTCGACGGGTGGGCTCAACGGAACGTCGCAACACTCCTAGTGAACGGGGTTTGTGATGAGAGGGTTGAGGCGCGGGCAGGCCATGCCGGAGGTGCCGGTGTGGGAGTTCTGGCAGGCACGGGCGGCGGGGATGACGACGGGGCAAGCTGCCCAACACGCCGGGTTCTCGGTGCGGTTGGGGCAGAAGCTGATGGCCAAACATGGTGGTGTGATACCCGTTGTGAGCAGGCCTGCGGTGATCGACGAGCATGGTGGTGGTCCGCAGTCGCGGTATTTGTCTGTTGATGAGCGTGATCTGATCGCGAACAAGTTCAGTGCCGGCATCTCGATCCGTCAGATTGCGCGTGACTTGCTGCGTTCGCCCTCCACGATTAGCCGCGAGCTGCGGCGCAATGCTGCCGTGGGTGGCGGTTATGGCGCTGCGTCGGCCCAGCGGCATCGGGCGCGGCCCAAGCCGCGCAAGCTTGAGGTCAACGATGTGCTGCGCGCCCACGTGTGGGACAAGCTCACCTGTGACGAGCATTGGTCACCCGAGCAGATCAGTGCCCGTCTGGTGGAGGATTTCCCCGATGATGAAAGCATGCGCATTAGCCATGAAGCGATCTATCAATCGTTGTTCGTCTTCCCGCGTGGGGAGATGAAAGCCCAGGTCAAGGCGTCGTTACGGACCGGGCGGACCGCGCGACAGAGGAGGACAGCGCACCGCGGGTCGAGTATCGTGCCGCGGGAGTTGCTGATCGCCAACCGCCCGGCCACGGTCGCTGACCGTGCGGTGCCCGGCGACTGGGAAGGTGACTGCATCGTGGGTCGGGACGGACAGTCCCAGATCGGCACGTTGGTCGACAGGTTGACCCGGTTCACGATCCTGCTGCACTTGCCGACCACGCGGACCGGTGAGGATCTGCGTGAGGCACTCAAGATCGGAATCGGGGACCTGCCCGCGCACCTGCGTCGTTCGATCACCTGGGATCAGGGTTCAGAAATGCGTGGGGTGCACGCCGACATCGCGTTGGATCACGAGCTTCAGGTGTGGTTTTGCGATCCGCATTCGCCATGGCAACGTGGAACCAACGAGAACACCAATGGCCTTCTGCGGCAATACTTCCCGAAGGGAACGGACCTGTCGGTCCACTCCAGGGAGCACCTGGACCACATAGCTGGGGCATTGAACAATCGGCCCCGAGCTGCACTGGGATTCCGCACGCCCGCCGAAGCCTTCACCGAAATGCTAGCCTCCGCCCATCAGCCATAGGTGTTGCGTCGGCTGGTTGAATCCGCCACGAGAAAAGACGCACGGTCGACGGATATCGACGCACGGTCGAAACCGTCGGGTGTCGCCGAAGCCGCCACGCAGTGTCTGCCCCTGGCGACTCCTGACCCCTGCAACTGAAGAAACCCCACGCCAGAAGCACATCGCGCCCGATTCGTATGCATCCGGCGGGAGTTTTCCTCTCGACGAGGAAAACTCTGGTCGCGGGGGATCGCGATGTCTAGACATGCACGGTGACCTTGTTTGTGGACATCACCCCGGAAGAAGCGGGTGGTGGGGCGGAGCGCACGTCGCCCGGCGGTTCGTCTCGCGTGCGATCACCGCTGACACGGGTGGGCCTCCCGCTGCTCTCGGTGGTGGTGTTCGCCGCGGCGTGGCAGCTCGTCGCCGTCAGCGGGATCTGGAGTGAGACCTTCGTGCCGCGCCTGGGCACCGTGTGGCAGGCCTTCGTCGACATGTCCACTACGCACGACGGAGTCCGTGGTTACGCCGACTACTACTGGTGGGAACACCTGTACATGACGCTGCGCCGTGTCTTCGCGGGTGTCGCGATCGGCGTGATCCTCGGCGTACTGCTCGGATTGGCGATGGGAACCGTGGGGTGGCTTCGACGCCTGCTCGAACCGTGGCTCACGTTCCTGCGCGCACTGCCGCCGCTGGCCTACTTCTTCCTGCTGGTCATCTGGCTCGGCATCGACGAGGCTCCCAAGATCACCCTGCTGGCACTCGCCGCGCTGCCGCCCGCGGCCGTGGCGACCACCGCCGCCGTCAGTGCCGCGCCGGTGGGTCTCATCGAGGCGGCACGCGCGCTCGGGGCGTCGCGGTCGGAGGTGATCCGCGACGTCGTCGTACCGTCGGCCCTGCCCGAGACCTTCACCGGTGTACGGCTTTCGGTCGGCATCGCCTATTCCTCGGTGGTCGCGGCCGAGCTGTTCAACGGCATCCCCGGAATCGGTGGCGTGGTCAAGGACGCCAGCAACTACAACAACACACCCGTCGTCCTGGTCGGCATCATCGCCATCGGTCTGTCCGGACTGATCATCGACGGGCTCCTTCGAACAATCGAGCACCGAGTGGTGCCGTGGCGCGGAAAGGTCTGACAGACATGAGAATCACACGTGGGGTGCCCGGTTCGGGCCGGTTGCGCCGCTCGCGGTTCGGTGCGGTGCTCGGGGTGATCGCCGCAGCGACGCTGGTGCTCGCCGGGTGCTCGGTCGACAACTCCGAAGACGACAGCAAGCCGACGATCCGGCTCGCCTACCAGTCCTTCCCGAGCGGCGACCTGATCGTCAAGAACAACGGCTGGCTCGAGGAAGCCCTGCCGGACTTCAACATCAAGTGGACCAAGTTCGACTCCGGTGCCGACATCAACACCGCGTTCGTCGCCAAGGAGGTCGACTTCGCCGCCATCGGTTCCAGCCCGGTGGCCCGTGGACTGTCCGCGCCGCTGAACATCCCGTACCAGGTGGCCTTCGTCCTCGACGTCGCCGGTGACAACGAGGCACTCGTCGCGCGCAACGGAACCGGCATCGACACCGTCGCCGATCTCAAGGGCAAGCGGGTGGCGACGGCGTTCGCCTCCACCGCCCACTACAGCCTGCTCGCCGCGCTCGACCAGGCCGGGGTGAACCCGAAAGACGTGGACCTCATCGATCTGCAGCCGCAGGCCTCCCTGGCCGCCTGGCAGCGAGGCGACGTCGACGCGGTGTACACCTGGCTGCCCACGCTCGACGAATTGCGCAAGGACGGAAAGACTCTCATCGCCAGTCGACAATTGGCCACGGCCGGCAAGCCGACGCTGGACCTCGGTGTGGTCTCCAGTGAGTTCGCCGCGGCGAATCCCGAGGTCGTGAACACCTGGCGCCAGGTCCAGGCCCGGGCGCTCACCCTGATCAAGGACGACCCGCAGGCCGCGGCCGACGCCGTCGCCGCACAGCTGGGTACGACGCCGAAGGATGCGGCCAACCAGCTGAAGCAGGGCACCTTCCTCACCGTCGCGGAGCTGACCAGTCCGACCTGGCTCGGCACACAGGGCAACCCGGGGAATCTCTCCGAGAATCTGCACAGCGCAGCGGTGTTCCTCGCTGAGCAGCAGCAGATTCCCGCCGCCCCGCCGATCGAGACGTTCCGCGAGGCCATCTACACAGAGGGATTGCCGGGTGTCCTCGAACAGCAGTAGTCCGCCGGCCGCGGGCCGCTCCGCTGCGACGACCGAGGTCCGACCCGCGGGGCAACGCGGCTCGATCCGGCTGCGCAACGTGTCCCAGAGATACGGGACGGGTGCGGGCACGGTGACGGCGGTCGGTCCGGTCGACCTGGACGTCCCGCCGGGGGAGTTCCTGGTGCTGGTGGTCGCATCCGGGTGTGGCAAGTCCACACTCTTGCGACTCATCGCCGGCTTCGAACCCGCGACGGTGGGCGACGTGGAGGTGTCGGGCGGTGCGCCGGTGCCGGGGGTGACCTCCGGTGTGGTCTTCCAGCAACCGCGCCTGTTCCCGTGGAAGACCGTGGGCGGCAACGTCGATCTCGCACTCAAATATGCGAAGGTCCCCAGGTCCGAACGGGCGGCACGCCGGAACGAACTCCTCGAACGAGTCGGCTTGGACGACACCGCCCATCGGCGCATCTGGGAGATCTCGGGTGGGCAGCAGCAACGCGTGGCGATCGCCCGGGCGCTGGCCGCCGAGACATCCCTGCTGCTGCTCGACGAGCCGTTCGCCGCGCTCGACGCGCTGACCCGGGAACGGTTGCAGGAGGATGTGCGGGCGGTGAGTGCGGGCAGTGGACGCACCAACGTCTTCGTCACGCACAGCGCCGACGAGGCCGCGTTCCTGGGCAGTCGGATCATCGTGCTCACCAAGCGTCCGGGACGTGTCGCGCTGGACCTCTCCTCGACGTTGCCGCGTACCGGCGTCGAACCCGACGAACTACGCGGCTCCCCGGAGTACGCGGCGCTGCGGGCCGAGATCGGCGCCGCGGTCAAGGAAGCCGCGGTGGCATGACGCAGCGGGTCTTTTCCTCAGCGTGGGCTCAACCCTGTCCGGTGACCCGGTGGACGGTTAGACAGTAGGGGTGTATTCCGTCCCCGCGTCTCCCGCCACGATGGCGGCTTCGACTCGGCTCGTCGACCTCGACGCGCTCCTTCGTGGCTTGCTCGGCCCGGCGCCTGCGAGCCTCACCGGCTCGGTCAGCGGGAAAGCCGGGCTCGTCGCCAGGCACGACAGCGGAACCACGGGCACTCTCCACTCGATGAACTGGGCGGACGGATCGCATCACGGTTCGCCGCCGGCGCACCCCGCTCCCGCCCCCGCCTGCTTCGACCTGGAGAACAACCCTTATGACAACCACCTCGCAATCCGTCGGCTCCGCAACCCGTCCTGACACGGCACTTCGCCCGGACGCCGGAACCATCTCCGGCGGAGTCGAATTCGATGTCGACGAGTTCGGTCCGCACTTCGGTGCCGAGATCCGCGGCGTCGACGTGGCCACGGCGTCCGACGCACAGATCGCCGCGCTGCGCCGGGCGCTGATCGACTACAAGGTCATCGTCCTCCGCGATCAGCACCTCGACGACGAGGCGCACATCCGCTTCGGAAACCGGCTGGGCGACCTGACCTTCGGGCATCCGGTGTGGAACAGCGGCGACGTCCCCGGTGAGGTCTACTCACTCGACAGCGCCGACAACGGATTCGCCGATGTCTGGCACACCGACGTCACGTTCATGCCGCGCCCGCCGATGGGCTCGATCCTGCGTCCGGTTGTGTTGCCGCGCAACGGCGGTGACACCAACTGGGCGGACGCCGAACTCGCGTACCGGTCGCTGTCGGAGCCGGTCCGCCGGATGATCGACGGACTCAGTGCGGTGCACGACGGGAACCGCGAGTTCGGCTACTACCTCAAGCAGCGGCGCAACGGGCGCGGCAACACCTGGGACGGCGAAGAGGTCACCGAGCTGGTGCCCGTCACCCACCCGGTGGTGCGCATCCACCCGGAGACCGGCCGCAAGTCGTTGTTCGTCAATCCCGGATTCACCTCGCACATCGACGGTGTCTCCGACGCGGAGAGCCGCGGCATCCTGGATCTGCTCTACGCGCATCTCACCAAGCCCGAACACATCGTCCGGCACCGCTGGCGCCTCGGCGACCTGGTGCTGTGGGACAACCGGAACACGCTGCACTACGCGAACCGCGACTACGGTGACGCCCGCCGTGTGATGCACCGGATCACCCTGCGCGGTGAGGCACCCATCGGGCCGGCCTGACCCCGCCCCGGCGACGCCCGGACCCCCACCCGACTCCCGGACTCCCACCCGACTCCCACCTCGGCTCGCCCGCCGACGGTGGGAGTCGTCGTCGTGGGGCCGTTCCACCACGCCGAGTTGCGGAACCAGCGTATTCAACCAAGGGGTTGACAACGGCCTCGGCAGGGCGCACGATCGTATTCAACCAATCGGTTGAGGAGTTCGAATGGCAGATGAGTTGTCCAAGGTGTTCGCCGCACTCGCGGACCCCACGCGGCGCGACATGGTTGCGCGGCTTGCGGTCTCGGATGCGACGGTCAGTCAACTCGCCGAACCGTACGACGTCAGCATCCAGGCCGTCTCGAAGCATCTGAAAGTGCTCCAGGATGCCGGTCTGGTGACCCGAACCCGGGAGGCCCAAACCCGTCCGGTCCATCTGGAAGCAGAGGTGTTCGACCTCATGACCAAGTGGATCGAGCGGTATCGCAAGCGGGCGGAGGAGCGCTACCAGCGCCTCGACACGCTGCTCGCCGAGATGAACGACGGCCCCGAGGCCCAGCATCCGTCGGAACCCGAGGTCGAACAACCACTCCACCAGGAAGGAAAGGTGTCATGACCGCAACCCAGACCCGCTATCCCGAGGCTGCCATCGAGGCCGACAAGGAGGTGCCCGTCATCCGTATCACGCGGGACTTCCGCGGGACGCCCGCGCAACTGATGAAAGCCCACACCGACCCCGAGCTCTTCGTCCGGTGGATCGGGCCGGACGCCATCAGCAGCCGGATCGTCGAGTGGGACGTCCGCGACGGTGGCAGCTGGAGCTATGTCTCCACCCACGATGGGCAGGAGTTCGGATTCCGTGGCTGCTTCCACACCGTGGGCGAGGACAAGATCGTGCAGACGTTCACCTTCCTCGGCATGCCGGACGCGGTGTCGCTGGAAACCCTCTGGTTCGAGGACCTGGGCGACGGCACGACGCGGCTCCACGCCCAATCCCTGTGCGACAGTTTCGAAGCGCGCGACGGTTGGCTCGCCTCCGGCATGGAGGTCGGCGTCAACGAGGGCTACGCGGCCCTCGACCGCATGCTGTCCGACGGCACGGTCTGAGCCGTCGGACATGACCATCGCAGATCTGAGTGCCGGCGCACGGCATCGCGAAGTCACCGCAGGCTTCGCCGACGTGATCGCCGACGTCTCCGACTGGAACGCCCCGACGCCGGTCGACGGGTGGGTGGCGCGCGACGTCGTCGCCCACCTCGTCGACTGGTTCACCGGCTTCCTCGCCGCCGGTGGCGTCGAACTCCCGGCCGGTCCGGCCGTCGCCGACGACCCGGGCGCGGCGTGGTCGGCGCACACGGCGGGGGTACAGGCCCTGCTCGACGGGCCGCCGGCCGAGAACGCCTTCAGCCATCCCATGGCCGGGGAGCACCGTCTCGCCGATGCGATCGACCGGTTCTACACGGCCGACGTGTACATGCACACCTGGGATCTGGCCCGATCCCAGGGCGCGACCCCCGCCCTCGACCCCGGATTCGCCGAGCAACTGCTCGCGGGCATGGCGCCGATCGACGACATCCTCCGCAGCTCGGGTCAGTACGGTCCGAAGGTCGAGGTGGGCGCCGACGCCGACGCGGTGAGTCGCCTCATGGGATTCATCGGCCGCGACCCGACCTGGACGCCGGCGGCGGCGGACAGTGACGACGCGCACGCGCTCCGCAACGCGGAGTAGCCTCGATGAGGTGCCAGAGGACAACTTCACCACACATGGCTCCCAGTCGACCGAAACCCGGCATCCGTCACCCCGCACCTTGGGTGAACTGCGTGCCAGCGGTCATGTCCAACGCAGTGTGCGCGACGAGATCCGCAACAACCTCCTGTCCGCACTCCGCGAGGGACGTGATCCGTGGCCGGGCATCGTGGGCTTCGAGGCCACGGTCATCCCGCAGCTCGAGCGGGCGCTGATCGCCGGCCACGACGTCGTCATGCTCGGGGAACGCGGTCAGGGCAAGACGCGAATCCTGCGCACCCTGGTCGGGCTCCTCGACGAGTGGACGCCGGTCATCGCCGGTTCCGAACTCGGCGAGCACCCGTACGAACCCATCACCCCGGGGTCGATCAGGAAGGCCGCCAACCTCCTCGACGATCTGCCGATCGAGTGGCGGCACCGTTCGCAGCGTTACAGCGAGAAGCTGGCCACGCCGGACACCTCCGTCGCCGACCTCGTCGGCGACATCGACCCGATGAAGGTCGCCGAGGGCCGCAGCCTCGGCGACCCGGAGACCATCCACTTCGGACTCATCCCGCGTTCGCACCGCGGCATCGTCGCCATCAACGAGCTGCCCGACCTCGCCGAGCGAATCCAGGTGTCCATGCTCAACGTGATGGAGGAGCGCGACATCCAGGTCCGCGGTTACACCCTGCGACTGCCGCTCGACGTCCTGGTGATGGCGAGCGCCAACCCGGAGGACTACACCAACCGCGGACGGATCATCACCCCGCTCAAGGACCGCTTCGGCGCCGAGATCCGCACCCATTACCCACTCGAGCTCGACGACGAGGTGTCGGTCATCGAGCAGGAGGCGGATCTCACCGCCAGCGTGCCGACGTTCATCACCGAGATCCTGGCGCGTTTCACCCGTTACGCCCGCGATCACCCGTCCATCGACCAGCGGTCCGGTGTGTCGGCCCGCTTCTCCATCGCCGGTGCCGAGACCGTCGCGGCCGCGGCGCTCCACCGGGCGACGGTGACGGGCGAGGATCAGGCGGTGGCCCGAGTGGTCGATCTCGAGTCGGTGATCGAGGTGCTCCGCGGCAAGATCGAGTTCGAGTCCGGCGAGGAGGGGCGTGAACTGGAGATCCTCGAGCACCTGATGCGCAAGTCCATCGCCGACGCGGTGCGTGCCCACCTCGGTGGCATCGACATGGCTCCGCTCGTCGACGCCCTCGAGAACGGCGAGCCGGTGGTCACCGGTGACCGGGTGCGCGCCGCCGATCTGCTGGGTTCCATCCCGTCGCCGGACGCCACCGCCGGCGTCCTCGACCAGATCGCCGAGCGCCTCGAGGCCGACACCGAAGGGGAGCGCGCCAGTGCCGTCGAACTCGCGCTCGAAGGGCTCTTCCTCGCCCGCCGGATCGGCAAGGAAGCCGACGAGAGCGGTCAGACGGTCTACGGCTGACAACAACTAGGAGAACACATGGCGCGCAAGAGCTTCCATCGTTCGCGCTACCAGCGTTACAGCGGCGGCCCCGATCCGCTCGCGCCTCCGGTCGACCTGCGCGAGGCGCTGGAGACGATCGGCGAGGACGTCATGGCCGGAGCGTCGCCGCAGCGGGCGCTGCGGGAACTGCTGCGCCGCGGCACGCCGGACATGCGGGGGCTCGACAAGTTGCGCGAGCAGATCAACCGCCGCCGGCAGGAGCTGCTCAAGAAGCGCAATCTCGACGGCACGTTCGCCGAGATCCGCGAACTCCTCGACCGCGCGGTACTCGAGGAGCGCAAGCAACTGGCGCGTGACCTCGACGACGACGCCCGGTTCGCCGAGATGCAGATCGGGAGTCTCCCGCCGTCGACCGCGCAGGCCGTCGAGGAACTGTCGGAGTACAACTGGCGCAGTCCGCAGGCGCGCGAGGACTACGACAAGATCAAAGACCTGCTCGGGCGGGAGCTGCTGGATCAGCGCTTCGCGGGGATGAAGGAAGCCCTCGAGGGCGCGAACGAGCAGGACCGACAACGCATCTCGGAGATGCTCAAGGACCTGAACAAGCTCCTCGAGGCGCACAATCGGGGTGAGGACACCACCGAGGCGTTCGACGAGTTCATGGACGCACACGGCGAGTTCTTCCCGGAGAACCCCCGTAACACCGAGGAACTGATCGACTCCCTCGCACAGCGGGCGGCCGCGGCGCAGCAGTTCTACAACTCGCTGACTCCGGAGCAACGGGCCGAACTGGACCAGCTGGCCCAGCAGGCTTTCGGTTCGCCCGACCTCATGAACCAACTGGCACAGATGGATTCGCAGCTTCGGGCGGCACGACCGGGTCTCGACTGGGACGACGCGCAGTCGTTCTCCGGCGATCAGCCGATGGGACTCGGTGAGGGTGCCGCCGCGCTGCGCGACATCTCCGAACTCGACGCACTCTCCGAGCAGTTGTCACAGCAGTACGCGGGCGCGCAGATGGACGACATCGACCTCGATGCGCTCGCCAGGCAGCTCGGCGACGACGCGGCGGTCGACGCCCGGATGCTGGCCGAACTCGAGAAGGCGTTGTCCGAACAGGGATTCTTCGATCGCACCGCCGATGGTCAGCTGCGGCTGAGTCCCAAGGCGATGCGCCAGCTCGGCCAGTCGATCTTCCGGGACATCGCCGAACAGCTGTCGGGGCGTCGAGGCGACCGCCAGACCCGCCAGACCGGACTACTGGGCGAACCGACCGGCGCCTCCCGTGAGTGGGAGTTCGGCGACACCGATCCCTGGGATGTCACTCGAACGGTCTCGAATGCGGTGCTGCGCACCGTCTCCGAGACCACCGAGCCGTCTCTGGCGACCTCGGAGATGGCACGGTCGGGTGTGCGCATCGATGTCCGCGACGTCGAGGTCTCGGAGACCGAGAGCCGTACACAGGCGGCGGTCGTGCTTCTCGTCGACACCTCGTTCTCGATGGAGATGGAGGGGCGGTGGACGCCGATGAAGCGCACCGCGATCGCCCTGAATCACCTGATCTCCACCCGTTTCCGCAGCGACGAACTGCACCTCATCGCCTTCGGCAGGTATGCGCGTTCGATCGACATCGCGGAGCTGACGGGTCTGCAGCCGCGCATGGAGCAGGGCACCAACCTGCACCACGCGTTGCTACTCGCGCAGCGGCACCTCCGACGGTTCCCGAATGCTCAGCCGGTGGTCCTGGTGGTCACCGACGGAGAGCCCACCGCGCATCTCGATCCCAGCGGAGAGCCGTTCTTCTTCTATCCGCCGCACCCGCAGACCATCGCGCTCACGGTCCGCGAACTCGATCATGTCGCGCGAATCGGCGCACAGGTCACGTTCTTCCGGCTCGGCGAGGATCCCGGGCTGGCGCACTTCATGGACCAGATCGCCCGCCGGATCGGCGGGCGCGTCGTGGCACCGGACGTCGACGGTCTCGGCGCCGCCGTGGTCGGCGACTATCTTCGGGCCCGAAAGGGGCGTCGCCGCGGCTGATCTCGGCTCAGCGGAGAGGTTGCGGGGTCGAGGCCGTCAGACCGTCTTCGGTTTCCGGCCGGCGATGATCCAGAGCACGATGCCCACGATCGCGAGCAGACCGCCGAATCCGCCGCCGAGGACCGCGAGCAGCACACCTCCGACGCCGCTGAAGATGCCGGACGCGTCGAGCGATGCGACGACGGCGGGCGAATCGCATCGGAAGGAGTAGGTCCCGGATTCGACGACCTCGAAGGAGTCGAACGACTCGACTCCGGAACCGTCGAAGGTGAACTCGGTCGTCGTGTTCGTTCCGGGTGACAGCGCGGCGGGGCCGGTGATCTCACAGCCCGGCACGCCGTTCGAGGCGCTGGTACTGAACAACTGGAACTCGTCGCCCGCGTCGTAGTACTGCTCGGCGGTCGGATTCACCTCGAACGCCTTGTCCGCCTGGTCGACCACAGTGCCGATGCCGGCGACTGCGAGAACCACTCCGACCGCGACCGACAGGACCAGGATCAGGACGCCGACCATGGTCAGGATCTTGCCCCACCGTCGCATCCCGGCCCGGTCCTTGCGCGGGGGAGGAGGCGGTGGATAGCCGCCGTATGACCCGGGTTGTCCGAAGCCTCCCGACGGTGCGTACCCGCTGTCCGGGAATGGCGACTGCGGGGGATTCGGCTGGCCGTACGGCGGCTGGTATCCCGAGGGTGTCGGTCCCGGCCGGCCGGCACCGGGCTTGCCCGGATCGTAGGGCTGGTTCATCTTCGCCTCCGATGTACGCCGGTCGGCTGTCCCGCCCGGACGCGATGAATTATGCCGTTCGGCGCGGTCTTTCGTCGGGCAGTTGCGCAGAGGGTCGTCGAAACGAGATCGCAGATGAGCGTCTCTCGGGGTCGACTCCGGGGGAAAGATCAGGGTGGTTCAGCCGGACTCGGCCAACTAGGGTCTGCAGACGTGACCCAACCCGGTGAACCATCGACTCCCGACGACCGTCGAGCCCGGCTCCGTGCCGCGGACGCGGACCGCGAACTGGTCCACGAGATCCTCTCCGCCGCCATGGCGCACGGCAGCCTCTCTCCGACCGAATACGAGGAGCGTGCCGGAAAAGCGGTGCTCGCCAAGACTTTCGGTGACCTCGATCTCCTCACCGACGACCTCCCGGTGGCTCAGCTCGGCGTCGCGATGCCCGCGGCCAGCCTGTCCCCGGGGCCGCGCGTCACGGGCGGGAGCGGGGATGTGGCCGTTCGCCACCGATTGGCGATCATGTCCGGCAGCGAGTTGTCGGGGACCGCGGTGGTCGCCGATCAGCTCACCGCCACCGCCATCATGGGCGGGGTCGAACTCGATCTGCGAGAGGTGGAGTTCACCGCGCCGGTGCTGACTCTCCAGTGCGTGGCGATCATGGGCGGCGTCGAGATCAAGGTGCCCGACGGGGCGACCGTCGAGATCGGGGGACTGGGCATCATGGGCGGTTTCAGCGGCAGGTCGCAGAAGGCATCCCGGCCCGGCGCACCGGTCGTGCGGGTGACGGGACTGGCGCTGATGGGTGGCGTCGACGTCAAATACGTGTCCCGAGACGAGCCGGACGTCTGACCGTTCAGGCCAGCACGAGGGCGATGACCATGATGGTCGGTATCGACGCGAGCGTCGTGATCAATGCCGTGTCCCGGGCGAGGATCTGGCCGCGCCGATAACGGGTGGCGTACACCAGGACATTCTGTGCGGTGGGCAACGCCGCGATGACCACCTGCGCGAACAGCGCCTCGCCCGTCTGTCCGAAGCCCCAGCGGGCGACGGCGTACACGGTGAGCGGCATGGCGACCATCTTCAGGATGCTCGCCAATGCGATGTCGCGGCGCGGGCTCTGTCCCTTCTTGAACACCGCCACACCGGTCAGGGACAAGCCGAACGCGAGCAGGGCCGCCGGCACCGAGGCATCGCCCAGCATCTTCAGCGGTGACATGACCGCGGCCGGAGGCGTCCAGCCGATCAGCGAGATCGCCAGACCGGCGAGTCCGCCGACGACGATCGGATTCGTGATCGGGGCGACGAGGGAGTCCCTCAGCAGTGAGCGTCCCGAATCACGGTCGAGCGCGGTGAGATCGAGCGCCAGCAGTGCCACCGGTGAGTAGATCAGGATCTGGAACAGCAGCAGCGGAGCGATGAACGACGCGTCGTCGAGGACGAAGATCGCGATCGGCAGTCCGAGATTCACGCTGTTCACGTACGACGCCGACAGTCCGCCGATCACGAGTTCGGGGACCGCGCGCCGGAGCCAGAGCCTGGCGATCACCACGTAGACGGCACCCATGAGGAATGCGCTGCCACCGGCGATCACGGGCGTCGCCGAGAAGATGACCGACAGGTCGGAGGTGACCATCGAATGGAACAGGAGTGCCGGGGTGAAGACGAAGAACACCAGGCGGGACAGGACTTCGTGGGCATGGTCGCCGATGACTCGCGTGCGCCCGAGGACGTAACCCACCCCGACTACAATGAAGATCACCGTGAAGCCGGAGATGACGCCAGACACCGGTCGAGTCTAGTCGTTAGGCTGGTGAACACATCGTGTCGGACCTACATGGGGGTTGTGCGTGAGTTATCCACCGGGACAGGGCTCGGGCCAGGGCCAGGACGACTGGGGGACGGTGCCGAGCTCGGGCTCTTCGGGTAACTCGGGTCCCAACCTCAGCAAGGGTGACCAGGGCCAGGGCGCCGCCCCGGAGTACGCGCCGACCGAATACGGCCAGACCTACCAGCCGGGCCCGTCGTCGGACCCCTACGGCCAGAATCCCTACGGTCAGAATCCGTACGGGCAGAGTGCCTATGGCCAGGACCAGTACGGCCAGAGTCCCTACGGATCGCCGTCCGGCAACCAGGGATACGGGACGCCGAGCCAGGATCCCTATGCGCAACCCCCGGGCGGGTCCTACGGGCAGTACAACGATCCGTACCAGGCCGGCCAGGCTCCCGCCTACGGCAGTGCTTACGGGTCGCAGAATCCGTACGGCGCCGCACCCTACGGCGGCGGTTACGGATACCCGGCGCCGCAGAAGAGCACCAACGGCAAGGCGATCGGGGCGTTGATCTCGGGAATCGTCGGTCTGGTCATGCTCGCCGCGTGCTTCCTGATCTCGTTCCCGGTCGGCATCGCCGCGGTGGTCCTCGGCTTCATGGCCCGACGCGAGGTCGAACAAACCGGTGATACGCAGACGGGATCGGGAATGGCGCTCGCCGGGATCATCACCGGCGCGCTGGCCATCGTGGGCGCGATCGTGTGGGTGGTCATCTTCATCGTCATCATCGCGGCCGGCAATTCGACGGACTCCGTCTACTACTACTGAACGAATATCGGGCCGATCGAGCGCCATGATCATCGACTTCGGCCCAGTTCGGAGCCCTTTTCACTAGGCTGTGCAGAATGCACGGCCGGGTGTGCGTGCACGCATCCACCCTGCGTCGCCCCGCTGCGCGCACAGCTCGTGAAAGGCACCTGATGACCACTCCGACCGGAGGTGGCGATCCGACGGATCCGGCCTCATCACCCACCCCGCCGTCGGACGCCTCGGCAACCGACCCGTCGCCGTGGGAACCGACCCAGAAGTCGGCCGTCCCCGATGCCGAGCCGGACTCCGTACCGGTGACCTCGACACCAGGGGCCGGACCCGACGACACGGAGATTCCCGAGTCGCACAGTCCGGCCGACGGCGTCACCCGTGTCATCCGTACCGGACCTGCCTCGAATCCCCCCTCTGCGCAGCCGGTTTCGCCGCCGCCGGGGACAGGCGCTCCCGGGGCGGGTGGTGGTCGCGGGCCCGGTGGCCCGCCCCCGTCGGGTTACGACTCCACGCGCGTGATCTCGACGCGGCCGCCGGCGGGACCGCCACCCGGGCAGGCGCCGCCACCGCCTCCCCGGCAGGGCCACGGTCCGCAGCAGGGGTTCGGTCAACCGCAGGGATACGGTCAGCAACCGCAGGGCCCCGGGCAACGTCAGGGTTACGGCCAAGCGCAGGGTTACGGGCAACCGCAGGGCCATGGGCAACCCGGCTCCGGCCAACCGGGGTACGGCCCACCGCAGGGATACGGTCGACCCCCTCAGGGTCCGATCCCGGGCCGGCAAGGCCAGCAGTTCACACCGCCCGGCGAGGGCCGCCCTCCTGGATCGGAATCCGCTGAACCCGGCTCCGCCGAGACCACCGGCGACGACGCCGGCGGCTCGTCGACCAACACACTGGCCGTGGTAGCGCTCGTCGCCTCGCTGCTGGGCCTCCTGTGCAGTGGGATCGGCGGCCTCATCGGGCTGGTGCTCGGGATCGTCGCACGCAAACAGATAGCGGCGTCGGGCGGCAGGCAGACCGGGGACGGTGTTGCGCTGACCGCGATCATCATCGGTGCGTTCATCATCGTCGTCTGGGTCGCGTACTGGCTGGTGATCGCGCTGACCGACCTGCAGTCGCCGTGGAGTTACCTCTGAGAAGTGCGCTCACGGATGTCGCCGGATCGGCCATTTTGGAGCTGGACGTCCCCGCCAGGTAGTCTGGTCGGGTTGTGTGCCACGGCCGCGTCGGGTCGAGGGGTGCACTGATGGGGCCGACCCAGTGATGCATGGCGTCACCATCGGCCACGCAGACCACAGTAGGAGAAGGGCTCAACCATGGCTGTACCGAAGCGCCGGATGTCGCGGGCGAACACCCGTAGCCGTCGTTCGCAGTGGAAGGCGGAAAACCCCGCACTGCAAGAAGAGAAGGTGAACGGCGTCCCCGTGCGGATTCCGCGTCGTCTGGTCAAGGCGGCCCGCGCCGGTCTCATCGATCTGGATCGTCGCTAGCCTCGTCCGGTCGCCGTTCCGGCACCGCATTGACGTACCGATGACCGCCTCCGGTCCGACCGGGGGCGGTCATTCGTGTGCCGGCGGTCTTCCCCGTCCCTGATCCTGAGGTGATCCGTGCTGCTCGACGTGCTCAACTTCGCGGGTATCGCGGTATTCGCGGCGTCGGGTGCCATGCTCGGGGTCCGCAAGGACTTCGACATGTGGGGGATCGTCACCGTCGGCGTGCTCACCGGTGTCGGCGGTGGCGTCTTGCGCGACGTGCTGCTCGGCATCACCCCGCCCGCGTCGATCAACGGATGGGGTCCCATCGTCACCGCGACCGTCGCCGGCCTCGTCGTCTTCTTCTTCCATCCCGCATTCACCGCGCTGCACCGATCGATTCTGGTGCTCGACGCGTTCGGGATGGGGCTCTTCGCCGCGACCGGCGCGAGCATCGCCCTCGACGTCGGAGCGAGTGCCTTTGCCGCGACGACCGTCGGTCTGCTCACCGCGGTCGGCGGTGGGGTGCTCCGCGACGTGATCGCCAACGAGGTCCCGCTCCTGCTCCAACCGTTCGACCTCTACGCCGTGCCCGCGGTGCTCGGTGCCGCCATCGTCGCGGTCGGCGCCACCTATACGTCCGCGCCGCACTGGATCTGGCTCGTCGTCGGATCGGTTCTCGCGACCGGACTGCGCCTGGTGAGTCTGCGGTACGCGTTGCGGCTCCCGACCGCACGACGCTGACCGCCACGTAAACCCACCCCTTTTCCGTGAACCCACCCGGTCCGAGCGCGGTGGATTTGCGGAAAAGGGGTGGGTTTGCCGGTCACTCGATGCCGCCGAATCGAAGCGCCTTCTTGATCTGCGCGTAGAAGCGCGCCTTGTCGGCGAGGTCCGGCCATGTCCACCGCACGACGATGTACCCCTGCGCGCGAAGCTTGTCCTCACGCGCCTTCTCCTTGACCACCGTCTGCCAGGCGGGCTCGGTGCCCAGGCCGCCGCTGTACTTGACCATGCCGTCGAACTCGCCGATCACCCTGTTCGCCAGCAAGAAGTCGACGCGAGCGATGAACCTGCCGTGGTCGTCGACGATCTTCACCTGTTGTCGCGGTACCGGTAGGTCGGGAAACTCGAGCATGACTGCACGACTGAGGGACTCGCCGACACTTTCCGACGATGCGTTCGCGTGCGCCAGCGCGCGGCGAAGCATCTCGACCCCTTTGAACCCTCGGCACGAGTCGAGGATCTGTCTCATCCGGTCGGGATCGGCGTCGCGCTGAAGCGCGGCATCGAGCACCGCGAGGGCCTGCCGGTTGGTTCCCAGGCGGGCGACATCACACGCCGTGCGCTCGATGGATGTCACCGTGACCCCGTCGACGACCTCGATGTCCGGCGGATCGACGATGGCCTGATGTCTGACGATGTTCGTGGCCCGTTTCCCGACTCTCGGCGACGTCACATGAACCTTCGACAGGTCGGGCCACAGCATCGGCAACCTGTGCATGGCAGCCGAGGACACGTGACTGAAGATCCGACCGGGTCGTCCCGCCTTTGCCGCAGCGATGACGGTCAGACGGTGCCTCTCGATGGCGTGGAGTTCGCTGACCACGGTGAAGTCGGCCATCGCGCCCGGCCAGAGCCGGGCGAGGGTCTTGGTGCTGACCATGCGCCGCAGCTGTTCGTCGCTGATGAGGGTGCCGGCGGTTTCGCTGCGCAGGATCAGGCCGTGCGGGTCGGTGGGTAGGTCCATACGAGTCAGACGCACAAACGCCCCGTCCGGACCCACCTACCGACAAACCCACCCTTTTTCCGCAAACCCACCGAGTCCGAGCGGGGTGAATTTACAGAAAAAGGGTGGGTTTGCGGGTTCGGGACTACTGGGCGATGTACTTGTTCACGGTCCGGTTCAGGAAGTTCGGGATGAACTTGGCGGCGTTCTGGAGGACGAGGGTCTGCGCGCCGACGGAGTAGCTGGTGCGGTGCAGCAGCTTGTCCTGGCGGGTCGGGTGGACCGACTCCCAGATCTTGTCGGCGACCTGCTCGGGGGTGATGCGGATGCCGAGGGTCTTGGTCGACTTCGCGCCGCCGGTCGCGAGTGCGGTCTTGGCCCAGAGCGGCCAGATGCTGACCACCCGGATGTCGTCATGCTCCCACTCCAGCTCGAGCGCTTCGGTGAGGCCGGCGACGAAGAACTTGGTCGCCGAGTAGACCGCGATACCGGGCTGGCCGTAGATGGCCGACGCCGATCCGATGTTGACCAGGTGCGCGCCCGGCGTCTTCTTCAGGTAGGGGTACGCGGCCTGGGCGCCGAGCGCGACGCCGAGGGCATCGATGTCGATCTGCCGCTTGATCTGATCCGGCGAGATGTGGTCGATCTGGCCCTCGTGCAGGATGCCGGCGTTGTTGTCGAGCACGTCGAGCGTGCCGCCGGTGTGCGAGGTGAACTCCGCGAGGGCGTCGGCCCACTGCTCCGGCTCGCGGACGTCGATGGTGCCGGTGATGAAGTCGGGATGATCTGCCTTCACCTTCGCCAGCGCATCGGCGTCGACGTCGTAGACGCCGACTGTCCAGCCCTCACGGCCGAAACGCTCCGCGGTGGCGAGACCGATCCCGGCGGCGCCGCCGGTGATGAAGATGGATGGCATGCGAACTCCTAGTCGATGAACGGGACAACTCCGACGCGATGACCTGCGACGATCGGCCTGTGAGCCGAACTTACCGGTGAGTATATTCGCCGATTCGTTTACTCGGTCACACAGCGGTGCTATCTTGACAACACGCATTGTCATTACATCGATCATTGTCACGATCGACGACGACCGGAAGCGAGTTCTCCATGACCGCCGCGATGGAACGCACAGAGAATGTCATCAGCCTGCGTGACGAGGGCACCGAAGAGGTGTCCGCACGACTGCTGGCGTCAGCTGCCCGGCTCTCACGTAACGCGATGACCGAGATCGACTGGTCCAGGCCGATGGACCCGACCAAGTACGGCTGCAGCCCGGAATGGTCGTCGCTGTACGGCACCGAGTACTGGGACGAGCTCACCGAGGAACAGCGCATCTCGGTGACGCGCCACGAGTTCGCCTCGATCATGAACATCGGCATCTGGTTCGAGATGATCCTCCAGGAGATGGTGATCCGCGACCAGTACCTCGGGGACTACCACGGCTCGGAGTTCCAGTTCGCCCTCACCGAGGTCGCTGACGAATGCCGTCACTCGCTGATGTTCGCCAAGGCGTCGGAGAAGATGGTCGGCACCTCCTACCGGCCGTCGAAGAAGGTCTCGCGACTCGGCAAGATCTTCATGCAGACCGCGAAGAACGAGGTCGCCTACGCCGGAATCCTGGTGGCCGAAGAGGTCCTGGACGTGTTCCAGCGCGGCTGCATGCGTGACGACCGGGTGCTGGACTTCATCCGCACCGTCAACGAGATCCACGTCCTCGAAGAGTCGCGCCACATGAAGTTCGCTCGCGAGGAGGTTCGCGATTCGCTGAAGGGCGTGAGCTGGGCCCGCCGCCAGTTCAGCGCATTCGCCGTCTCGGTCGGGGCCTACTACATCGTCACGAGCCTGGTGCAGCGCAAGGCATTCGAGGACGCCGGGCTCGACGCCGACCGCGCGGTCCGCGAGATGCGGAGCAACTCGCACTTCCATTCGATGATCCGCAGCAGCTGCGCCCACCTCATGGAGTTCCTCGACGAGGTCGGACTGCTCACCAAGCCCGCCATGCGGTACTACCGGAAAGCGCACATGCTCTGATGTTCGTCATCACCCAATCGTGTTGCAGTGACGCGGCATGCGTGTCGGTGTGTCCGGTCAACTGCATCCATCCGACACCGGAGGAGCGCGGCTTCGGCAGCTCCGACATCCTGCACATCGACCCGGAGGCCTGCATCGACTGCGGCGCCTGCGCCGATGCGTGTCCCGTCGACGCCATCTACCCGGCGGACAAACTCGGCACCCGCGACAAGGTCTTCATCGACATCAACGCGGACTTCTACAAGAACAACCCGGATGTCCGTTCGGGCTGGGCGCCCATCGGCGACGACTCCGAGTCCTCCGTCACCTATCCGAATGTGCCGAAACTCGATGCGGGACTTCGCGTCGCGCTGGTCGGCACCGGTCCCTCCGGCGGCTACGCACTGCGCACCCTGCTCGACCGCACCGAGGCGCGGATCACCGTGATCGACAAACTCCCGACCCCGGGCGGGCTCGTGCGTGCGGGCGTCGCCCCGGATCACCCGGGCACCAAGGGAGTGCTCCGCGGATTCGACCTGCTCTACCGTGACCCGCGCGTCACGATGCTCACCAATGTGACCGTCGGCGACGGCCCGGATGAGATCACGCCGGCCGAGCTCGCCGAGCACTTCGACGCCGTGTTCTACGCGGTCGGCGCGAGTGAGTCACGGCGACTGGGTATTCCGGGCGAAGACCTGCCGGGTTCGACATCGGCCACCGATCTCGTGGCCTGGTACAACGGAGTGCCCGGCGTCGATGCCGGGCCGCCGCTGCGCCGCGGAACGGCCGACGACCCCGCGATGGGACGCGCCGTGGTCGTCGGTACGGGCAATGTCGCTCTCGACGTCGCGCGAATCCTGGTGTCTCCGCCGGAACTGTTGGCCACCACCGACATCGCCGACCGCGCGCTGGACCTGCTCGCCGAGCAGAACGTACACGAAGTGGTACTGCTGGGTCGTCGGGATCAGGCGTCCGCGGCCTACACCGCGGCCGAATACCGTGCGCTGTCAGAGATCCCGGGTGTCGAGGTCGAGGTGATCGACGACGTCGACGGCGCCTCGAGTGCCGACCTCTCGAGATTCCGTGCGCCGGCCGATCCGAATCGTCGCAGGATCGTGTTCTTGTTCCACAGCAGGCCCGAAGAGATCACCGGGGATTCGCAGGTCGAGTCCGTCACGGTGCGTACCGGCGAAGGGCGTCATCACATCGCCACCGATCTCGTGGTCCGTTCGATCGGTTACCGCTCCACCCCGATCCCCGGTCTCACCTTCGACGACGCTCGCGGTGTCTTCAGCAACGTCGACGGACGGCTCGTCGACGAGACGGGCGCGATCATCCCGGGCGGCTACGTGCTCGGCTGGGCCAAGCGCGGACCCAGCGGCGGGATCGGCGCCAACAAGATGTGCGCGACGCAGACCGTCGAGGACTTCATCGCCGACGCCGCGGCGGGACGTATCCGACGTACCGAGTGTGCACCCGGCGCGTTCGGGGCCTTGGTGCGCAAGCGCGTCCGGACGGTGATCGGCTATCGCGGGATGCGTGCCATAGACCGTCACGAACGGCGCCGTGGCCTCGAACAGGGCCGTCCCCGGGTGAAGTTCACCCAGGTCGCCGAGATGGTGGGCGCGGCGGGGTGGCGTCGGACCTGAGGTCCAGCACCGAGCGCTCGCCTCGGGTCAGGGTGCGGGGTCGTCCGCTCTCCTCGTCGAGCTGGCTCGGTGAGAACCAGACAACGCCGCCGTAACACCGAGGCAAGTCGCATTTCATGCGCCTCGCGGATAGTGGCGGAATGTCGAGCACTCCACACTTCCTGCAGGGTGTCCATGCGTTCTCCGGGACGGGGCTGTCCAAGCCGGGACCGATCGACGCTTCGCTGTCTTTTGTCGTTCCCTCGGGAATGACTGCTCAGCCTTTGTACTTTCGTGGCGGCAACAGCTCCGACGAACTGATCTGCGTCACCTTGATGCGCGACGGGGCACCCATGCGGATGTTCCCGATGGGTGCGCGATCGTCGGTGAACGTGCCACTGCGGGTCGTCGAGGACGTGGACCCCGATTCCACGCTCGAACTTGTGCTGGCCGCGCCGGACGGGGCGAGCGGCGAGGTCGTCGTCGACTTCGGAATGGTTCTCTTCTGATGCCGGACGACACCACGACGGCGAAGCGGCGCCTGGTCGTCGTCGGCAACGGCATGGCCGGCGCGCGCACCGTGGAGGAGATCATCTCCCGGGGAGGCCGGGACCAGTTCACCATCACGATGATCGGCGACGAGCCGTACGGCAACTACAACCGGATCATGCTCAGCCACGTGCTGTCCGGTGAGACCGCGGTCGACGACGACGACCTCATGCTCAATCCGATGGCCTGGTATCGGGAGAACGACGTCACGCTCTACTCGGGCGACCGCGCCGAATCGATCGACCGGTTCGCGAAGACCGTGACCTGTGCCAGTGGCCGGGTCATCGAATTCGACGTGCTGATCATCGCGACCGGATCCCATACGTTCTTCCCGAACATGGATGGATTGCGAGAGCCCGACGGCAAACTGGCGCGGGGGGTGTTCGGGTTCCGCACCATCGAGGACACGAACGGCATGCTGCAGATGGCGGTGTCGCGTGACCACATGCGTGCGGTGGTGATCGGCGGTGGCCTGCTCGGACTGGAGGCCGCGTACGGGCTGCAGACGCAGGGGGTGGCCGTCGACGTGGTCCACTCGCCCGGGCACCTCATGAACCAGCAGCTCGACGAGCGTGGTGGAATGGTGCTGCGCAACAAGATCGAATCCCTCGGCGTGGGCGTGCACACCGGGAAGCGGACGACGTCGGTACTGCGCAACGACGACGGCACGGTGGCCGGTGTCGGGTTCACCGACGGAGAGTCGTTACCGGCGGACATGATCGTGGTGACCGCCGGCATCCGGCCGAACGTCGAGATCGCGCGCAGTGCCGGGTTGGTCGTCGAGCGCGGTATCGTGGTCGACGACCAGATGCGATGTGAGGACGAGGCATTCATCTATTCGGTCGGCGAATGCGCGCAACATCGCAGTGAGCTGTACGGACTCGTGGCGCCGCTGTGGGAGCAGGCCGTGGTCCTCGCCGACGTGTTGACCGGGGCGAATCCTCGTGCTGAGTACCATGGTTCGCGGTTGACAACGAAGCTGAAGGTCGCCGGCGTCGACGTCGCCGCGATGGGCGTCAAGGGTCCCGAACGCGAGGACGACGAGTTCGTCCAGTTCTACGAACCGCGCAACGGTGTCTACAAGAGCGTGGTGGTCCGCGACAACAAGCTGATCGGCGCCATGCTGCTGGGTGACATCTCGAAGGCCAACTTCCTCACCCAGGCCTTCGACGAGAAGGTTCCGCTTCCGGACGAACGCATCTCCATGCTGTTCGACATGGGGACACCGAGCGCCGAGACCGGCGCGGCCGAGCTCTCCGACGATGTGCAGGTGTGCAACTGCAACGGCGTCACCAAGGGTGACATCGTGGCCTGCGTGGCTTCGGGATGCACGAGCGTGGGCGATGTGTGTGCGAAGACCCGCGCCGGCAAGGGTTGTGGGTCGTGCAAGGGCCTCGTCGCCGACATCGTCGAACTGGCCGCGGGCGACGCGCTCACCGCCGACGCGTCCGCGGACTGGTACGTCCCGGCGATCCCGTTGACGAAACCCGAACTCATCGATGCCATTCGACGACAGAACCTGCGGTCGGTCAGTGAGGTGTTCGACAAACTCGCACCCGGCGGCGAAGACGCCACGGCCAAGATGCCGCTCGCGTCGCTGTTGCGGATCATCTGGGGTTCGGACTGGAAGCGTGAACCCGGCGCCCTGTTCGTCAATGACCGAGTGCACGCCAACATCCAGCGCGACGGCACGTTCTCGGTGGTGCCACAGATGAAGGGCGGGGTGACCTCACCCGATCAGTTGCGCAAGATCGCCGACGTCGCCGAGAAGTACTCGATCCCGATGATCAAGGCGACCGGTGGGCAGCGACTGGACCTCCTCGGTGTGAAGAAGGAAGACCTGCCGAAGGTCTGGGAGGATCTCGGCATGCCGTCGGGGTACGCCTACGGCAAGAGTTTCCGGACCGTGAAAACCTGTGTGGGTACCGACTACTGCCGTTTCGGACTCGGCGATTCGACGCAACTCGGCATCGACATCGAAACGCGCTATCAGGGCCTGGAGTCGCCGGCGAAGCTCAAACTAGCGGTGACCGGGTGTCCGCGCAATTGTGCCGAGGCGCTGTGCAAGGACTTCGGCGTGGTCGCGATCGGCGACGGCAAGTGGGAGATCTACGTCGGTGGCGCCGCCGGCGCCCACATCCGCAAGGGTGACCTCCTGGCGACGGTCGACTCGGCTGATGAGGTGATCCGGTTGTGCGGGATCTTCATCCAGTACTACCGAGAGCAGGGCAAGTGGCTGGAGCGGACGTACGCGTTCGTCCCCCGCATCGGCATCGAGGAACTCCGCGCGATCATCGTCGACGATCGTGACGGACTGGTCGCCGGGCTGCAGGAGGGGATCGACGCCGCGGTCGAGGCCTATGTCGATCCGTGGCTCGATCGCGCCGAGCCGAAATCGCCCGCGCAGTTCACGTCGGCGCTGCCGTTGCTTCCGCTGCCCCAGGTGCCGGTTCGATGACCAGCGTGTCGGTGGGCTCCGGCGTCGTCGTGGGCCCCATGGAGGATCTGCAGCTCGGCGAGAGTCGAGCATATGCGGTGCAGGACAAACAGATCGCGGTATTCCGGCTGACCGACGGGACCCTGCGAGCCACCGACGCCGTCTGCCCTCACCGCGGGGGGCCGCTGGCCGATGGGCAATTCGACCTCGGCAAGGTCGTCTGTCCGTTGCACCAGTACGCCTTCGGCCTCGCCGACGGTCGGTGCACGTCGGACGACGTCGGTTCGGTCGGTGTCTACCGGGTCGAGGACCGGGACGGCGAGATCGTGATCTGGCCCTAGGGAGCGTGGAGCTCCCTAGGGGTGCGAGGAGCGATAGCGGCCGCAGTAACCATTGCTCCCTGAGGTGCGAGGAGCGGTAGTGGCCGCAGCCATTGCTCCCTGAGGTGCGAGGAGCGATAGCGGCCGCAACCATTGCTCCCTGAGGTGCGAGGAGCGATAGCGACGAGCCTCGAAGGGCTGGCGACCACGCCGAACGACTTCTGCGCAGGAACTGTCAAGCTCCGACGCCGGGGTCGCGCGGGCGTTCGCTCCGTCGGCTGGCGCGGCTGCGAAGCAGATCGATGTCACCGTCGATCAATGCCTTCTTCTTTGCTCGAGACCAGCCGTGGATCCGTCGCTCGATCGCGTAGGCATCGTCGAGTGACAGTTCGACTGACCACGCCAGCGACACCGGCCGACGTCGAGCCGTGAAACCCACCTGTGCGGAGCTGTGCTGCCGTAACCGGTTGTCGAGGTCACGTGTGCTTCCGACGTAATACGTCCCGTCCGCGCACTCGAGGATGTACACCCATGCCATCGCATCATCATCGAGGATGCCGCAACGCCGTCACGGCCACCGATGTCGCATGTGGACAAGCTGCTCCCGGCTCAACTGGTTGTGGAAAGGAGTAGCTGAGTTGCGGCGCCCTTCGTGGCTCGTCGCTTTCGCTCCTCGCACCTCAGGGAGCATGTGGGGCGCGTTGCTTGGTGGGCAGGTCGCGGGGTTTGTGGGCGTCGGGTTGCGGTGCCCTTCGTGGCTCGTCGCTTTCGCTCCTCGCACCTCAGGGAGCATGTGGGGCGCGTTGCTTGGTGGGCAGGTCGCGGGGTTTGTGGGCGTCGGGTTGCGGTGCCCTTCGTGGCTCGACGCTATCGCTCCTCGCTCCTCAGGGAGCGGGGACTCGTCGCTATCGCCCCTCGGGGAGAATGTGGGGTGCAGCGAGCGGTGGGACGGCCGTCAGTACACGTCCCGCACGTACCGCTTGTCGGCCGCGAGTGCCTTGACGTAGGACTCGGCACTCGCGGGGGAGCGCCGGCCATACTGCGCGACAATGCCTTTCAGTGCGGCATCGACGTCCTTGGCCATCCGCGTCGCGTCCCCGCAGACGTACACGTGCGCGCCGTCGTGCAACCACTGGTAGAGCTCTTCGCCGTGCTCGCGCATGCGGTCCTGGACGTAGATCTTGCGGTCCTGGTCGCGGGAGAACGCCACGTCGAGGCGGGTCAGCAGTCCGTCGCCGAGCATGGTCGTCAGCTCGTCGCGATAGTAGAAGTCGGTGGCCGAGTACTGCTCGCCGAAGAACAACCAGTTCTTCCCGTTGTGTCCCAGCGCCTCCCGTTCGCGCAGGAACCCGCGGAACGGGGCGATGCCGGTGCCGGGGCCGATCATGATCATCGGCGTGTCGGGATCGGCCGGCGGCCGGAAGTGGGTGGTGGAGGTGACGAAGACGCCGACCTCGTCGTCGGCACGGTCGGCGAGGAAGGTCGAACAGACACCACCCCGCGGCGTCCCGAACCGGTTGTACCGCACCGCCGACACCGTCAGCTGCACTTCGTCGGGACTCTCCAGCGGGCTCGACGAGATCGAATACGACCGCGGCACCATCGGCTTGAGGACGTGCATCCATTCCTCGACGTCCGCGGAGACGGGATGATCGGCCAGGACGTCCACCGACTGTCGTCCCCATGCCCACTCGTTGAACTGTTGCTTGTTCCCGGCGGCGATGAGGGTCTTGAGGTCGGCGGAGTCGGAACGGTCGGCGACGAAGCGGACGAGATCGGGTGTCACGCGGGCGAACTCGATCCGCTCGCCCAGGGCCGCGTGCAGGGGTAGGTCCTCACCCGCCACGGTCACCGACGCGTCGGCGTCGAGGCCGGTGCGCTCGAGGAACTCCCCGACGAGTGCCGGATCGTTGCGCGGCCACACGCCCAGTGCGTCACCGGCCTGATAGGACAGGGTGTCCGCGGGGAGTCGGAACCCGAAGTTGCGCACGTCTTTTCCGGACCCCTCGGCGTTGAGCTTGACGTTCCGCACGAGCGAGGTGCGCAGCGGCTTCTTACGCGAGTAGGCCGGCGCGGAACGCACCGACGGTGCCGCTGCGGAGTCGGCCGGTTCGCTGACCACGGTCACGCGGTCGTCGGTCATCCCGGAGGTGGGTGCCCGGTTCGACATGCTGATCGCGCGGATGACCTCGGTCAGCCAACCGCCCGCCGTCTCCTCGAAGTCGGGTTCGCAGTCGACACGCTCGAGCAGTCGCCGACCTCCCAGTTCGCCGATGCGTGTGTCGAGTTTGCGTCCGTGTCCGCAGAAGTCGTCGTAGTTGGAGTCGCCGAGCGCCAGCACCGCGTAGTCCACCCCGGACAGGTCGGGTGCATCTTCGGAATTCAGGGCGTCCCAGAAGGACGTGCCGTTGTCCGGTGGGTCACCGTCTCCGGTGGTCGAGGTGACGAACAGGGCGGTGCCCTTCAGTTCGCCGACCTCGACGTCGTCCATGGACCGGGCATCCACCCGGAGCCCACTGGCCTTCACCCGTTCGGCCGTTTCCACGGCGAGCTCTTCGGCGTTGCCCATCTGGGAGGCCCACAGCACGGTCACGGTGTCGGTGTCGGTGCCGGGTTCGGACGGTGACGAATCGTCGTGGGGGAGGCCCGCATCGGGTGCCGCCGTGCCGCGGGAGTACAGGCCTGCGAGTACGCCCGACGCCCAGATGCGGAGCTCGGCGCCCAGTGGCGCATCGGCCGGCAGGACCGGAGTGCCCGAGGGGGACGCGCCCATCCCGGCCGCCAGCCCGGCGAGGTAGAGCCGCTCGGTCGGGGTCATCGCGGGCGCCGCCACGTCGGAAACCCCCAGTGCCTGAGCGAGTGTCGTCGACCCGGCGGCGGCGGCCGGCACCACGTCGGTGTTCCCGCGCGCACCCGGCACCCGGATCAGGGTCACCGCGCACACCTTCAGCTCCGGTTGCTGCGACAGCGGGTCCACCGCATCGGAGGTGACGGCGTTGATCGCGAGGTGCTCACCGAAGACGTCGTTCCAGTGGAACGGTACGAAGCAGTTGCCGGGCCGGACGCGGTCGGAGATCCGTGCGGGGAGTACCGCCCGGCCCCGCCGCGACGCGACCTCGACCTTGTCCTCGGCCGTGATGCTCAGCCGGGCGGCGTCGTCCGGGTGTATCTCGACGAAGGGTTCCGGATTCAGTTTGTTGAGCTTGGCCACCCGTCCGGTCTTGGTCATGGTGTGCCACTGATGGGGCAACCGGCCCGTGTTGAGCAGGAACGGATAGTCGTCGTCGGGCATCTCGGCCGCGTCGATGTGGGGACGGGCGAAGAACTGCGCGCGGCGGGTGGCGGTGGCGAAGGCCAGGCGCGGCACCGTTCCGTCGTCGAGGCGGTGCAGTGTCTGGCTGCGACCGTCGTTGAGATACCGGATCGGGTTGCGGGCGCCGGTCTCGGCCGGATCGGGTTCGTCGTCGGACGCCGGTGGGCACGGCCACTGCATGGGCGTCCGGCGCAGCCGGTCGTAAGTGACCCCGCGCAGGTCGTAACCGGTGTTCGGGTTCGCGAACCGCCTGATCTCCTCGAACACCTCCTCGGCGCTCGAATAGTCGAAGGCGTCGGCATATCCCATCTCGGCGGCGATGCGTGCGATCATCTGCCAGTCCGGGATCGCCTGTCCGGGTGCGTCGAGCGCGGGTTCGAACAGGGTGAGGTTGCGTTCGGAATTGACCATCACACCGGTCGATTCCGACCACAGCGTCGCGGGGAGAACTACGTCGGCGTACTGGTTGGTCTCGGTCTCGACGAAGGTGTCCTGGGTGATCACGAGGTCGGCGCGTTCGAGACCCTCGATGACCGTCTTTCGGTTGGCCACCGAGGCAACGGGATTGGTGCAGATGATCCAGCACGCCTTGATCTCGCCGTCGGCCATTCGCCGGAACATGTCGATGGTGCCGGCACCGACGTCGGCGCGCAACGTCCCGGCCGGGACGCCCCAGATGTCCTCGACGTATTCACGATCGGCCGCGGACACCACGGCGCGCTGGCCGGGTAGGCCAGGACCCATGTAACCCATCTCGCGGCCGCCCATGGCATTCGGCTGTCCGGTCAGCGAGAACGGCCCGCTGCCGAGGCGGCAGATCGCGCCGGTGGCGAGGTGGAGGTTGATGAGCGCGTTGGTGTTCCACGTCCCGTGGGTGGACTGGTTGAGGCCCATCGTCCAGCAGCTCATCCAGTTGGGTGCGCTCCCGATGAGCTCGGCGGCGGCCCGCAGGTCCGATGCCGGGATGCCGGTTATCGACTCGACGACGTCGGGCGGGTACTGCGCGGCGAACTCGGGTATCTGGTCGAAGCCGTCGGTGAAGGACGCGATGAAATCCTCGTCGGTGTGGCCGTTCTCGATCAGCAGATGCAGCAATCCGTTGAGGAAGGCGAGATCGGTACCGGCCCGGATCTGCAGGAACAGGTCGGCTTTGTCGGCGGTCGCGGTGCGTCGCGGGTCGACGACGATCAGCTTGGCCCCGGCCTTGACCCGGTCCATCATGCGCAGGAACAGGATCGGGTGACAGTCGGCCATGTTGGCGCCGATGACGAGGAAGACGTCGGCGTGATCGAAGTCCTGATACGACCCGGGCGGCCCGTCGGACCCCAGCGACAGCTTGTATCCCGTCCCGGCGCTGGCCATGCAGAGCCGCGAGTTGGACTCGATCTGGTTGGTGCGCAGGAACCCCTTGGCCAGTTTGTTCGCCAGGTACTGCGCCTCCAGGGACATCTGACCCGAGACGTACAGGGCCACCGCGTCGGGCCCGTGCTCGTCGACGACGGTGCGCAGGCGCCGAGCGGTGTCGGTGATGACGGCGTCGAGCTCGGCGGGCCGGAGCTGACCGCCGCGGTCGTCCCGGACGAGGGGAGTCGACAGCCGCCCACCGGCCGCGAGCATGTCCGCGGTGGTCGATCCCTTGGTGCACAGGCGCCCGAAGTTCGTCGGATGATCGGATCGTCCGACGGTCTTGGTGACCCGGTCGGAGTCGTCGTCGAGCTTCATCTCCATGCCGCAGCCGACGCCGCAATAGGCGCACAGCGACATCACCGATCGGGACACGACGGATCGAGTCGGGGCGGGGATGGTCACGGGTTCCAGCGTCGGAGGTCGATGTTTCGCGACCCGTAGCCCGGCGTTACGCATCCATCAACTTGACCTCACAGGACTCGGGCCCGGGTGTGAAAGGACGTGAGAACCGCAGGTGAGCGCCGACACCGTCACGTGAACGGACGGGTTTCGGCGTTGCTCAGCCGGATCTCAGCCGGGGTGGATAAGACTGTATCCATGCGCATCCTCGTGGTCGATGACGATCGGGCCGTCCGGGAGTCGTTGCGACGGTCGCTCACCTTCAACGGCTACAGCGTCGAGACCGCAGGCGACGGCATCGAGGCACTCGAGAAGATCCTGGCCGACCGGCCCGACGTGGTGATCCTCGACGTCATGATGCCGCGGCTCGACGGGCTCGAGGTGTGCCGCCGGCTCCGCTCCGCCGGTGACGACCTTCCCATCCTGGTGCTGACCGCACGCGACTCGGTGTCCGAGCGGGTGTCGGGTCTCGACGCCGGGGCCGACGACTACCTACCCAAACCGTTCGCGCTCGAAGAACTCCTCGCCCGGTTGCGGGCGCTGCTGCGCCGTGCCTCGCCCGAGGACGACGCGGATTCGGAGACCCTGACCTTCGCCGATCTCTCGCTCGACCCCGTCACCCGCGACGTCACCCGCGGCGAGCGGTCGATCAGCCTGACCCGCACCGAGTTCGCCCTCCTCGAGATGCTGATGGCCAACCCGCGTCGGGTGCTGTCGCGCAGCCGCATCCTCGAAGAGGTCTGGGGATACGACTTCCCGACGTCGGGCAACGCCCTCGAGGTCTACGTCGGATATCTCCGGCGCAAGACCGAGGCGGACGGCGAGCCGCGACTGATCCACACCGTGCGCGGTGTCGGATATGTCCTCCGGGAGACGCCGCCCTAGTGATGGGGAAGTCGTCGAACTCCGCGTCGCCGAAGGCGCGGGATCTCCTCCGCGACCGTCTGACCCGGGCGCTCACGGGGCACAGCGCCGGTGACGGATCCGATGAGAAGGAGATGCGGGCGCCGATGCCGCTGATGCGGGCGGTGTCGCTGCGCACCCGTGTGACGATCCTGTCCGCGACCGTCGTCCTGGTCTCGGTGAGCCTGATGGCGGCCGCTGCCTACTTCGTCGTCTACCGCGCGATGTACAACGACGTCGACCAGCAGCTGGAGAGTCGCGCGGACGGGATGGCGGCACTCGCCCGGGCGGGGGTGCTGCGTTCGCAGCCCGAACAGCTGGTGGCCGGAACGGTGTTCTCCACGAACATCTCCATCGCGCTGGTGACCCCTGGCGGCGAGACGTACCTGATCGGCCAGGTCCCGTTCGACGACGTGGAACGCGGCATCGTCCGATCGCCGTCGGTGCCCGGTTCCACACAGCAGAGTCTGCGCACCACGCGCAACCAGCGCGTCCTGACACGCAAGCTCGACGACGGCAACACCCTGGTGCTGGCGCAGAGCCTCATCCAGACCGACCGGGTGCTCAAACGCCTGGCCTGGGTGCTCTTCGTGGTCGGCTGTGGCGGGGTGGCGCTCGCGGCCCTGGCCGGCACGACCGTGGCGCGCGCCGGGTTACGCCCGGTGGCACGGCTCAACCGCGCGGTCGAGCGGGTCGCCCGAACCAACGACCTGACGCCGATCCCGGTCACCGGCAACGACGAATTGGCCAAGCTCACCGCCAGCTTCAACGCGATGCTGCGCGCGCTCGACGAATCGCGGGACCGGCAGGCGCGTCTCGTCGCCGATGCCGGGCACGAACTGCGAACACCGTTGACCTCGTTGCGGACCAATCTGGAGCTGCTGATCGCCGCGAGCCGGCCGGGTGCCCGGGCGGTGCCCGAGGACGACATGATCGAGTTGCGCGCCGACGTGGTCGCGCAGATCGAGGAATTGTCCACGCTGGTGGGCGATCTCGTCGACCTCGCCCGTGAGGACGCTCCCGAGGTGGTCTACGAGGAGGTCGACCTCGCCGAAGTCGTGGAACAGGCCCTCGAACGGGTTCGACGGCGCCGCAACGACGTCGAGTTCGAGGTGGATCTCTCCTCGTGGTTCGTGTTCGGCGAGGCGCACGGCCTGTCGCGTGCGGTGCTGAACGTGCTCGACAACGCGGCCAAGTGGAGTCCACCGGGCCGGACCGTCCGTGTCGGTCTCACGCAGGTCGGCATGTCGAGCGCACAGCTCACCGTGGCCGACGCCGGCCCCGGAATCCCCGAGGAGGACCGCGGTCTCGTCTTCGAGCGGTTCTATCGGTCGACCCAGTCGCGGTCGATGCCGGGATCGGGCCTGGGACTGGCGATCGTGCGTCACGTGGTCGAACGACACGGCGGCACCGTGGTGGCCGACACCTCGCCGCTCGGGGGAGCGCTGATCCGGATGACCCTGCCGGGCCGGGCAACTGCGGCGGAACCATCCCCGCAGGTGATTCGTCAGTAGAGGAGAAGCGGGTGACATCGGAGCCGACGCGCAGCTGCAGGCGACAGCGAACGGCAATGTACTCACCCGGTGCGACCACTAGGGTTGACCGAAGGCGCAGTTCGGGTGAGCGGCCGAGGTGATCGGTCCCGCCCATCGGAACACAGAGCAGCACCGGCCATGAGACGAGCCCATGGCCGGACCGACGAGGAAGAGACGAAGATGACGACTGGCGGTTCGCATGGTGACGGTTCCTACGGGGGCGGTCAACAGGGCGGTGGTCAACACGGTGGGGGTCAACACGGTGGGGGCCAGCCGGGCGGGGGCCACCGCGCGGCACCCGGGAACGAGTCGTCACCGGGCGGTTCCTACGGTCCGCCGTCCGGGTCCTTCCCCGCGCCGGGCGGCCAGCACGGCTACCCGGGCGGCACTGCGCCGACATCGCCCTACGGCCGGCCCGGCACGAGTCCGTTCCCGCCGCAGGGTCAGTACGGCCCGGGCCCCGCATACGGACAATCGGGTCCGACCCCGTTCGGTGCACAGCCCGGCTCCCAGCCCGGCTTCGGAGGCCAGGGCGCGGACGGGTCGCCCGCCGCACCCGCCAAGAAGAAGGGTGGCGGACGCCTCGTCGCCCTGGGTGTGGGCGCACTCGTCCTGGCGTTGGTCGCGGGCGGCGCGGGTGGTGTCGCCGGATACAACCTGGCCGATTCCGACGGCGGTTCCAGCACCAGCAGCGGCCCGCTGGGTGGCGATCCCGGCAACAGCAACACCGCACCGGTCGCCGCGCCGGCCGGCTCCGTCCAAGAGGTCGCGGCGCGGGTGACCCCGTCGGTGGTCTCCATCGAGGTCGCGTCCGGCGGCGCGATGGGCTCCGGTTCGGGTGTCGTCCTCAGCGACGACGGCGTCATCATGACGAACAACCACGTCGTCAGTGCGGGGGGTGACGGCCCGGCGTCGAGGGTCGCGGTCAACTTCGCCGACGGTTCCCGGTCCGAGGCCCGAGTCCTCGGCGCCGACCCCATCTCCGACATCGCGGTCATCAAGGTCGACCGCGATGACCTGACACCGATCACCGTCGGCAACTCGAACAACCTCGCCGTCGGACAGGACGTGATCGCCATCGGCTCGCCGCTCGGGCTCGCCGGCACCGTCACGACCGGGATCATCAGCGCACTCAACCGACCGGTGCTGACCTCGCGCGACCCCGGAACCAACACCACCTCGGTCATCGACGCCATCCAGACCGACGCGGCGATCAACCCGGGCAACTCCGGCGGTGCACTCGTGAACGCACGTGGCGCCCTGATCGGGATCAACACCGCCATCGCCACCCTCGGCGGTGCCGAGCAACAGGCCGGTGGCAGCATCGGACTCGGGTTCGCGATCCCGATCGACCAGGCCATCCGAGTGGCCAGGGAGCTCGAATCGACCGGCAAGGCCAGCCACGCCAACATCGGGGTGTCGGTGCGGCCGAGCGGAGCATCCGACGCGCCGGGTGCCGTCGTCACCGCGGTGACTCCCGGCGGCCCGGCGGCAAGCGCGGGCATCCCCGACGACGCGGTCATCACCAAGGTGGACGACCGCGTCATCTCCTCCGGGGACGCCCTCGTGGCCGCGGTCCGGTCGCACGCCCCGGGCGACACGGTCACCGTCACCTACGTGGACAACGGAGCGACCAAGACCGCACAGGTGAAGCTCGGGACGCTCGAGGTCGGCTGACCGGCGACAGCAGGCGGAATCGCGTCCGCCGGCCGAACAACTGCATCGAGGAGGCTGCACCGACGCCCCACCCGGGCGGCGGTGCAGTGCAGCACGAACAACCGTTTCGACGGTCACACCCATAGAAAGGGCCTGTCATGTCCGACGCCGCTTCGCGCACACCGGGTAACACCGCCGTCTCCGCCGAGACCGACCTCGACGAGAACGCACTCAACGTCCGTCTCGCGGGCGGTCCGGGTCCGGTCGACCCCGCGGACGTGGTCGCCGCCGACGCCGCGGCGCGTGAATTCGTCGCGCGTCACGAGCAGGCCACACATCGCCCACAGGGTGAGGAGATCGGCCGGGCGCTGGTCGTCGTGGTCGACGACGAGGCGGCTCATGGCGAAGACCAGCGTCTGCTCGGCCCCCTCGTGAGCGAGTTGCTGGCCGAGGCCGGATTCCACGTCGACGCCGCCGTGGTCGTCTCCGGGGACGAGGTGGAGATCCGCAACGCGCTCAACACCGCGGTGATCGGTGGAGTGGACCTCGTGGTGTCGGTGGGCGGGGTGGGCGTCGGCGCCCGGGATGTGACGCCCGAGGCCACCGAACCCCTCCTGGATCGACGTCTGCGCGGTATCGAAGAGGCCGTCCGCAGCTCCGGTCTCGCCGCGGGAGCCACCGACGGCGGACTTTCGCGCGGGCTGGCTGGAATCAGTGGACAGACTCTCGTGGTGAATCTGGCGAACTCACGAGCGGCCGTGCGCGACGGCATGGCAACCGCGGCACCCCTCGCCAAACACGTGATCGAAGCGATCAGCGAGTTCTGAGCGGGTCGTAGCGAGGGCCCGTTTTCGGCAGAAAAATCTGTTCAGCAATGCGAAGAAAATCCCAGGTTAACTCGTGACAAATCCCTCTCTTCTGGACGTCTGACCCGATGACGACCGAGCCTTCAGGCCCCGAAAAATCCGCGATGAGCAGCGATGATGACGCCGCGCAGCACCGAGCTGCGCGGCGTCGTCGACTCGACGCGGTGTTCGGAGACGACCTCCCTGAACTGACTTCAGATGAGAGTGACGAACATCACACAGGGCGTTCTAAGGAATGGTTCGAAGCCCAGCGGCCGCCTCACCACGGCTGACGGGCGGCTCTTGGCACGTATGCACAGCAGCGTGTTTTCCTGTCGTTAACTTTCGGTGTTCTATCGCTGGCGGATTGAACATTCACTATGGTGCGTGGCCTGTTCGTGACACGCTCGAGTCCTCCTGTTGCCCCACTTGAGACCGCTCCGATAACGTTCGGCTCGACGACACGCCGGTCCCCAGAGTCGGGGACCGGGGGTAGTCCTGCGATCTGTCTGCGAAGGCAACGCAGCAACGACCAGGAATTCGATGGATTCTTAACGACAGCTAAGACATGCGTAAGAGCACGCTTAGTGGTAACTGTGTGGAAGCCCATCGAACGTCGAGGGTCATGACTTGCGGGTGTGAGTGCATTCCGCGGGGTAACAGCCGAATCCTGTGAGAGGGAACGAATGAGCAAGTTCAGCAAGCTTGGGCTGCGCCGCGCCGCGGGCGCGGTCGCGATCGCCTCGGCCGCGGTCGTGGGCCTGGCCGGCATGGGCGTCGGCGAAGCGGCAGGTGCGCCGCTGCCGAACGGTTACAAGAACGCCACCGGCATCGACGGCGAGTCCATCCAGACGTGGCGGACCGGTGAGGCCTCCTACCCGATCCCGACCGTGGCGAACAACCCCGCGTCGCGTGGCTTCGTGATCTCGGGTACCTACACCGCCAAGGCATCTGCCGGCGTCGGTGGAAACCTGGCCGTGAAGTACATCGTCGGCTGCCAGGTCGACGTCAGCGGCATCACGCTGGACCTGAGCGGCGCGATCAGCCTGTCGGCCACCACGCTGTCCGGTGAGCTCGGCCTGCCGCTGGCTCCGGGCCAGGTCGCGGTCGTCGACATCACCGACAAGGACTTCTCCGATTCGGGCGTCGCAGCCATCCAGCTGTCGCAGCTGTCGTTCAACCTCAACAAGTGCGGCGGATACGCCTCGGCTCGTTCGGCCGTGAAGACCATCGGCGCCAAGGGTTACAGCACCGACGACGGTTCGCTGAGCGGCGAGGGCACCCTCATCCAGTCCACCCTGTACGGCAAGCCCTTCAGCATCGGTTGATCTGGGCGCAGATAACAAGCTCTACCTGACTTATCTGCCCTGAGCAGATCGATATTCCACGAAGGGGAATCATGAAGAAGAACATCACGCGTCGCGTGGTTGCGGCGGCCGGTCTTGCCGGTGCCGTCGCGATGGGCCTCACCAGCCTGGGTGCCGGTGGCGCCACCGCCGGTCCGCTGCCGGGCGGCACCATCACCAAGACCCTGGTCGACGGCACCCCCGTCACCGTCCAGCTGTTCGACGAGTACGTCAACGTGCAGCGTCCGATCAGCAACGTCCCCACCACCCGCGAGGTGTGGCTGTCGGGCAAGGTCCGGGTCACCGTCGGCGGTAAGGCCGAGGGCGGCTCGATCAAGGTCGGCTACGACGTCGGTTGCCAGGTCAACTTCGGCGGACCCGACGTCAGCGTTCCCGGTGTCTCGGGCGGCGTCGACTACAGCGACCCGTCGAACATCACCGCGGGCGGCGGTCTCGACGGCGACTCGGTCGGCGCCGGGGTCTCGCTCGGCCCGGGCGAGGTCAATCGTGTGTGGCTCATCAACGAGACCTCCGGCTCGGACACCTCCTACAAGGACTACGAGCTGAACGCCTACTCCTTCAAGGGACAGAAGGGCGGCGTGGCCTACAGCCAGCAGCAGTTCAAGGTCGAGAGCTGCGCCGGCTACGCCGCGGCTCGCGCCTTCGTCCAGGTGACGGTCAGCACCGACGCCGTGAAGGGTGTCGTTGTCCTCAACGGCAAGCACTTCAGCCTCGGCTGATCAACTCATTTCCACACCGCGGGGCGGGAATCCGAACGGGTTCCCGCCCCGCGGTGTTGTGTTGTCCGGCTGCTGCGGTGTCGCTGTGAGTCTCCTGTAACCGGCCGTCTCGCTTGGGTTTTCAACGGTCATCGGTCGTAGTCTCGGTCGCGGCGGTGCCATCCCGCCGGTGAGGAGCGAGGAGAGCAGTGTGCACCGCGACCGAATCGAGAACCGCTGACGATCTGTCAGCGGAGGAGTCGGGAGAGCGCGTGCCGGCGTCCGGTGCCCGGCCATCCGCACTGTCCGTGCCGGCGACCATACGTCGGTTCGCGCCCCTGCTCACCGGCTTACGGTGGCGACTTGCCGTCGCCGTCATCGCGCACCTCGTGCAGGTCGGCACCACGGTGGTCACCGTCGCGCTGTTCGGCCACATCGTCGACGATGTGCTCGTGGCCGGCGACCTGAGCGCGCTCGGAACGCCGATGATGGTCTGGGTCGGGATGTCGTTGCTCGGTGCGGTCTCGTCGTATGCCGGTGGAGTTCTCACCGGAGACGTCACCGAGACGGTTCTCCTGCGCCTCCGCGATCAGTTGTATACGCACACCCAGCGGCTCGCACCGCATGTGCGGAGCAGGTTCGGAGGCGGGGACCTGGTGTCGCGCAACACCGGCGACGTCGAGGCGATCGACAGCCTGTTGTCGTCGGGAGTGGTGGCCGGCGTCGTCGCCGCGGTGAGCGTGATCGTCTACGGGCTCGCCGCGTTCGTGACGAACTGGCAGCTCGCCCTGATCGCGGCGATCCTCGCGCCGCTGCTCTGGCTGATCGCGCGACGATTCGGTGGCGCGGTGAAACGTGCCTCGCGTCGGGAACGGGAGGCCGCCGGGCAGATCAGTTCGCTCGTCGCCGAGGGGATCGGCAACATGCTGGCGCTACAGGCCGACAATCAGACATCGAGTCATCGGCGCCGCGTCGGGGACCAGAGCCGACGATGGCGGGACGCCCGGATGTCGGAGTTGCGAGCGGACGCGGCGTTCGCAGAGGCGGTCACCGTCGTCGAGGTGCTGTGCATGATCGCGGTCATCGCATTCGGGGCGTGGCAGATCTCCGGCGGCGCTGCGCAATTGGGCACACTCATCGCCCTGACCGGTTATCTCGGGTACCTCTACCCGCAGATCCAGACGCTGGGCGGCCTGGCCGTCGAGGTCACCTCCGCGACCGCGAGCGCCGAACGGGTGGCCCAGGTCCTCGACGCACCGGTGGGGGCCGCCGAAGCCGGTGTGACCGAAACCCGGGTCACCGAGCCGACTCTCGCCGCGGGATGCTCAGGCTTGTCATCCAGCCCGGCGAGTCTGGTGCTGAGCGGAGTGTCTTTCACATACCCGGACAACGAGTTCCGGGTCCTCGAGGACGCCCACTTGGAGATCCGCGCGGGGGAGACCGTGGCGATCACCGGTCCCAGCGGTGCGGGCAAGAGCACCCTGGCCTACCTGCTGCTGCGTCTGTACGACCCCGATGCGGGCACGATCCGGTTGAACGGTACGGACATCCGCGAGCTCGACGTGGCCGGATTGCGGGCGCACATGTCGGTGCTGCACCAGCGGCCGGCCCTCATGCGCGGCACGATCGCCGAGAACATCAGCTTCGGCTCCGGATCGGCCACGCGGGCCGACATCGCCGCCGCGGCGCGGACCGCGGGTGCGGCCGACTTCATCGCGAGGATGAGCGGTGGCCTCGACGCCGAGGTCGTCGAACGCGGAGAGAACCTGTCCGGCGGTCAGCGACAACGGATCGCGCTGGCTCGCACGGTCCTCCGGAACCGGCCGCTGCTCGTCCTCGACGAACCGACCACGGGCCTCGACGACGACACCGTGGACGAGATCCTCGAAACCCTCGCGGGGGTCGCGTCCACCCGGACGACGATTCTCATCACCCACGACCGTCGGGTGCTCGAACTCGCCGACCGGCGAGTCGAGCTGCGCGACGGACGTTTCACCGATGTCGGACCGACCCGGATCGACGGGCTCGAGAGCTATCGCAGCGCGCGCTCGTAGAACGGCCACGAACGGTGCAACTGGTCCTGCCAGTAGAGCCATGAGTGGGTCCCGGCCGGCGGGAGGTCCACGGTCGCCGGGATGTTCAGCTGACCGAGACGATTGAGGAGCTGGACGGTGCATCCCAGCGTGGCACCCTCGATCACACCACCGACGACGATCTGGTCAGCCAGGGTGTCGAGGTCCTTCACGTAGCGCGGATTGTCGTACTGTCCGGGCAGGCCGCCGGCGTTGCTGATATAGAGGTTCTGGCCACGCAGTTTGGCGGCGTTGACCACGGGATCGTGGGCGCGCCAGCCGGCGCCGCCGTAGGGACCCCACATGTTCGTGGCGTCGCCGTCGCCGCGAACCTCCACGACGAGACGGATGTACTCCTGTCCGAACGGATCGGACGTCGTCGGACAGCCGCTGTAGGAGCCGACGGCCTCGTAGAGATCAGGGTGTTCGATGGCGAGATTGAGCACCGACGTCGCCGACGACGAGATCCCGCCGATGGCATTGCGGCCGGAGGTGTTGTAGGTGGCATCGACGACCGAGGGCAACTCCTTGCCCAGGAAGGTCGACCACTTGTGCACGCCGAGAACCGGGTCGCGCTTCTGCCAGTCGGTGTAGTAGCTGTACTGGCCGGCATTCGGGATCACCACGTAGAGGTTCTTGTTGCGGGTGAACTCGACGATGTCTGTCTTCTCCAGCCAGTTGGCCCGGTCCTCGCCACCGCCTGCACCGTTGAGCAGGTAGAGCACCCCGCGGGGCTTGGACTCGTCGGCCGGCTTGATCACCGTGAGCGGGACGTCGCGGTTCATGGCGTCGGAGTGCACCACGATGTCGGTGACACGGCCGGGCGAGCCGGCGTCGACCAGTCGTGGTGCCGCGCTCGCCCCGCCGGTCAGCGGGGCGACGAGCGAGACGCTGACGGCGATCACCGCGGCCATCCCGAGCCTGCGCAAACTGCTGTACACGTTTCCTCCTGATCGGGAGACGACGGACCGGTGATCCGACCCGCGCTGGCTCCTGCCTTCTGTCACGGGTTCGACCCCGTGTCCGGACCGTTCGGACTGCTGCCGTCCACACCCTCGTCGTCCCGGGTCGCGTCACCCGGACCGTCGTCCGGCGCGAACCCGCACCGCCGGGCATAGATCCCGCCCGCGGCGATCAGCTCCTGGTGGGTCCCCGCCTCGGCAATCACCCTATCGTCGAGCACCACGATCGTGTCGGCCAGCGCTGCGGCGGCCATGCGGTGGGTGATCAGCAAGGTGGTGGTCCCGGCGCGCAGCCGGTGCAGGGCGCGTTGGACGAGCAGTTCGGTACGAGGGTCGGCGGCACTCGTGGCCTCGTCGAGGATCAGGATCCTGGGCGACGCCGCGATCGCTCGCGCCACGGTGACCAGCTGTTTCTCGCCGGCACTGAGGTTCTCGGATTCCTGGCCGATGACCGTGTCGATGCCGTTCGGCAGCGCGGCGACGATCTGCGCCACGTGGCTGTCGTCGAGCGCGGTGTCCACCGCCTGGCCGTCGTCGATGCCGAAAGCGATGTTCTCGCGGACGGTACCGGTGAACAGCCAGGGCTCCTGGGTGACGACGGCCATGTCGGCTCGTACCTGTTGCGGCCCGAGTTCGGCGAGGTCGACGCCGTCGATGGTGATGGATCCGTGGCTGGGTGTGTAGAACGCCTGCAGGAGGTTGGTGAGGGTGGTCTTGCCCGACCCGGTGGTCCCGACCACGGCGGTGGTCGTGCCGGGTGCCATCCGGAAGCTCACCGAGTCGAGGACGGGGTTGTCCTCTTCATAGGCGAAACCCACGTCGTCGAAGACGACTTCGGGTGGGAGCTGATGGCGCCCGGACGAGGTGGGCACGGGCACGCCGGTGTCCACACCGGCGTCTTCGGGGGCCTCGAGCACCTCGCGGACCTTGCTCGCCGACACCGTTCCGGACTGCACCTTGGTGACGAAGCCGGCAAGTTCGCGGACCGCGCTCGTCAGCTGCTGCGCGAACACCACGACGACCTGGGCCGCGCCCAGACTCAGGTGCCCGTCGACCACCATGATTCCGCCGAGGACCGCGAGCACCAGGAACACCAGGGCGTTGACCGCGGTCAGAACCGAGGGCAACGAACCGCCGATCCACTGGGCAGAACGGATGGAGGAGAAGAGTCGGCCGTTCAGGTCGTCGAACCGGCGTGCCGCGGTCGGTTCGGCGTTGTACGCCTGCAGCATGCGCCGGGCGCTGAGCTCTTCTTCGATGTGACCCGTCAACGCGGCCGTGGTCGTCCAGCGGGCCTCGAGGTGCGGCCGGGCCCGGCGGGCGAGCAGGACCGCGGCCAGCGCCGACACCGGTGCCGCGACGAGGGCGACGCATGCCAGAACAGGTGAGATGACGAACAGCACGGCGGTGACGACGACGAGCGTCAGGGCGTTCGTCGGGACGGTCACCAGCACCGGCGCGATCACGGTCGCGGCGTTGTCGGTGTGGGCGGTCAGTTTGCTGACCAGCGAGCCGCGTTTGGTGTTCTCGAAATAGCGCAGCGGAAGTCGGTGGATCTTGTCCTCGATGCGCGCGCGGAGTCCGGCCACCGACCGCTGCACGGCGACGGTCAGCAGCTGGCCCTGGGCGAGTCCGAAGGCCGCCGCGGCCACGAAGACCCCGACCTGGACGGCCAGCAGGGTCCAGAGCAGTCCCCAGTTCATCGTCGCGTCGCCGACGGTGCCGTCGACGATGACGTTGGTGATCGCCCCGAACAGGATCGGCGCGACCACACCGGCGACGGCAGCCAGGATGGCGAAGAGGGAGATGGCAGCACCACGACCCCTGCTCAGGTCGAGCTGCCGGATGATCCAGCGCAGCGACCCGTCCCGGCCGGCGGGCTTCTGCGCGCCGGTGCGCGTCCGACCCCTGGCGGGTGCGACGGCCCGTGTCTGCGACCGCTGGTCAAGCATTGGTCACCGCCTGTGCGTAGGCGATCTCCCGATAGATCTCACTCCGCTCCCGCAAGAGGGCGTCGTTGCCGATGTCGACGATTCGTCCGGCGTCGAGGACGGCGATGACGTCCGCGCGCCGCACCGACGACACACGCTGCGCGGCGAGCAGGACCGTCGCGGCCGGATCGGCCCTGCGCAAGCGGTCGATGATCGTGGCCTCGGTGTCGACGTCGAGGGCGCTGAAGGGGTCGTCGAGGACGTACAGCGACGGGCGGCGGAGCACCGCGCGGGCCAGCGCGAGTCGCTGGCGCTGACCGCCGGAGAAGTTGCGGCCCTCTTGGGCCACGGTGGCCTCGAGAGCACCGGGGCGCGTCGAGACGAAGTCGGCGGCCGCGGCCACCTCGAGGGCGGACCACAGTTCCGCGTCGGTCGCCTCGGGGCGCGCGATCCGCAGGTTGTCCGCGATCGTCCCGGTGATGAGCTCGGCGCCCTGCCCCACGAAGGCGCTGCGTGCCCGAACCCATGCGGGCGCAAGGCCGGTCACGTCGTCGTCATCCCAGCGGAGGAGTCCCGACGTCGGGTCGGCGAACCGCAGGGGGAGGGACAGCAGCGTCGACTTGCCGCTTCCGGTTCCGCCGAGGATTCCGGTGACCGTGCCGGGTGCGCAGAAGAGGGACACCTGGTCGACGGTGGGGGCCTCGGCACCCGGGTAAGAGACGGACACTGCGTCGAAGACGATCGCGGGCGGCGTCGACGCCCCGCCGGTCTCGGGGTCGCCGGGGTCGAGGGATTCGGTGTCGAGCACCTCGGTGATGCGTCCCGCACTGGTCACGGCGCGCGGGATGACCCCGGCGATCATGGTCAGCAACGACACCGCCAGCAGGATCTGCGCGAGGTAGCCGACGGTGGCCGTGATCTGGCCGATCTGCATCTGCCCGCGGTCGACGAAGACCGCACCCAATGCGGTCACCGCGACCACGGCCAGGTTCGACACGACGGTGACCGTGGGGAGCATCAGGACTTGCAGACGACCCAGACGCAGGGCCACGTGGGTGAGTTCGTCGTTCTCGACCGCGAACCGGTCCCGCTCGCGGTCCTCGCGCCGGAAGGTCCGGATGATCGCGATCCCGCGCAACTGCTCACGCAGCACCCTGTTCACGACGTCCAGGCGACGCTGCAGCTGGGCCGCCCACGGCACCAGGCGCCGGACGAGGACGGCGACCAGGACGACCAGCACCGCGCCCGCGACCACGAGCACCGGAGCCATGCGCCACCCCTGCGCCAGCGACAGCACCAGGGCGCCGAACAGCATCAGCGGTGCGGTGACCACGACGGTGAGACTGATGAAGACGAAACCCTGGATCTGACCGACGTCTCCGGTGGAACGCGTCAGCAGGCTCGACAGGCCGATGGAGTGGACCTGCGGGTCGCTGAAGGCACTGATCCGGCTGTGCAGGCGGACGCGGAGGTCGCGCGCGGAGGTCGCCGAGATGTGGGACGCGAGGAAAGTGGCGCCGATCGACACCACCAGGTTGACGACGGCCACCACGACCATGAGGATGCCGACGCGTTTGATCGTCGCCACGTCGCCGCGCAGGATCCCGTCGTCGATGATCGCGGCGTTGAGTGCCGGCTGGGCGAGCGTGGTGAACACCGACGCGAGCTGGAAGACGAGGAAGCCGACACAGGCCCAGCGGGTTGTCCGGAGGGCGTCGAACAGGAGCGCGAGCAACGCGCGTACCTCATCCTTGCTCAGTGAGCGGGTGACGGGCATCTGGTGAGGCTACTCCGGGTCGTGGTGACGCTGGCGTACCGCGCGAAGGGGGATTGCGCCCCGACGTCCGGCTTCGGGGGACGCGGTCGTGAGTGGTCCGAAGTCTACATGCGACCGTTTCGCGCGGGACCGCACCGGAATCTCGTTGGCCGTTTCCTCCGCAGTATCGTCAATGGTGAATGAAGAACACTTAAATGCGTCGACTCATCCGGGAGATCAGGACCGACAAAAACCGCCCCGGGCCGGAGCTCGGGGCGGTTCGTCTCGGATCGAGATCTACACGGGAGCTTCTTCGGAACCCGATTCGATCGAACCCGTGACCAATTCGACGATTGCGTCGGTGATTGCGCCCTGGATGATGTCGGCCATGTGATCTCCTTCGTCGATGATGGACTGCCGGACGTGGGCGTCGATCGCATGCGAACGACGATCACGACGCCGACAATACGATATTCGATAATGCGGCGGTCAACAGGACATGGATTTTCCATGAACCGATTCGCAACAATCGGGTGCGACGAACCCGCATTTCTTTCAGATCTCGCACGCCCGAAAGCACACCGCCCCCGGCGCGGGCCGGGGGCGGTGTGGGAATCGGTGGATCAGTTCTCGGTCGGAGCTTCGTCCGACAGGCTGTCCAGGTCGCGGATGAGTTCGCTCAGGTTGATCTCGATACCGGTGGCCATGTGACTCTCCTTCTCATGGTGTGTCGATGATGGGGCGAACCCGTCTGAGGGGCACGCGAGTTCGCAGACTCCGCGGGGCACTCACGATCTGCTCAGACGGATGGTGCGGCCGAACGCGTCCGGCCGGTGTTCTTAGTCCTCGATCGGGACGCCGTCGCTGTCGAGCGACCCGGTCAGCAGGTCCTTGATCGCGTCGTCGATTCCTCCGCCGACTACTTCACCCATGGCAAACTCCTTCTTGTGTGGCGCTGATTCGTGTCCGTCGGCTTGTGCCGAAGGGCGGCGTGCGAACTCGTCGATATCGCGATGGCGATCCGGTCGACCGTGCACGCCTGAAATTCCGTTCTGGGAGCAAATCGCTGGTATACATGCAGCAATTCGCGTGGGGCAGAACTATTCGGCGGTGCCGTCCGAGCCGCCGCCTTCGTCGGAACCGGTGACCAATTCCTCGATGTAGAGGCGGATCCAGGAAATACTGATCGCGTCAGACATGCGAATCTCCTAATGGTTGTCGACGATCTGATTGTGTAGCGCGTTCGTTCCGTCCCGAGGACAGCAACGCGGCCGACATTACCGCACACCTCACCACCTGTCCTGACCAGAGACGGTTGAATTCTGGGTGAACCCATCTTCCGCTCGGAATGAGGAGCGGTTCTGCGAGCCGTGCCTGTGGTTGGCCGTTCGTCTCGCACCTGTGCTGGTATGAACCGGTGACGCAACGCCTGGAAGCTGCCGGCACGACGACTCGGCAGCTCGTCGAATCCGACCGAGAGGCAGCCCTCGACCTGCTCGAGGACGGTCTGCGTGAGGTGCCGGTCTACCGGTGGCTCATCGGCGACGATGCCCCGCCGGAGGCCTACCGCTGGTACGGGGAGATCCTCTTCATCGAGTACCTCCGCGGGTTGCACGGGGTGTTCGACTCCGACGGTGACCTGATCGCGCTGATCGCCGTGTCGGCCACCGACGATGAGGCCGGGCGGATCGACGACGATCTCAAGGAACGCACCAAGCGTCAGGTGAAGGCGATCGACGGCTTCATCAACCGCTTCACCGAATTGCAGCGGAAGTCCGAGGACGCGCAGGTGGCCGAGAATCCGATCCGGGTGATCTTCGCGCTCGTCCGGCCCGATCATCGCCGAGGCGGCACCCTCGCCGGGCTGGTCGATCCGGTCATCGAGCGCGGTCGGCGGGAACGGTTGCCGGTGACGGCGAGCACGAGCGATCCCCAGCTGTCGGAACTGTACGCGCGCAAGTGGAATGCGTTGGTGCGCGCGGAGTTCACCCTGACCGGCGGGCCGACGGTGTGGGTCCAGCGCGTCGATCCGCCTGCCTGAGCGAGAACGAGCCGAGCCCCTGCCGCGGGTGCGACAGGGGCTCGTGGTCGGGTGGGTCAGCTACCGAAGAACCACGGGAACGTCTTGGGGCGGGCCTGCGGGCGCGCCTGATTGCGCTGCTGCGGGCGCGCCTGACGCCGGTTCTGGGACTGCGGCCGGCGGTTCTGCGCGGGTTTGTTGGGCATTCGTTCATCCTGTTCTCGTTCGGTCGCACCGATCAGGGAACCGGTGCGGTCGCACGTTCCGGCGACGAATCCCAAAGTAGGGAGCCAACCTTCGGGTTCGAATGGTTCCGGCTGTCAGCTTCCTGGGAGACCGCGCCCGCTGTCAGCGCGAGTGGCGGCCCGGCGCATCCGGGCCCTCACCCGGGAAGTCGCCCGGGTACTGCTCACCGGGGTAGCCCGTGCTGGGGCCGGGGGGCGGGTAGTTGCCGGCACCGGGATAGTTCCCGGGCGGCGGATAGCTACCGGGCGCGGGCTGCGGTGTGGGATACGGCTGTCCGGACGGGCCTCCCGGCGGCGGTCCCTGCGGAGGGCGATTCTGCGGGGGAGCGGACTGGGGCGGAGCCGACTGGGGTGGAACGGATTGCGGGGGATTCGGGCGCGAGGGCGGACCCTGGGGTGACGGGGGAGTCGAGATGCGTTGTGTGGTACCGGCTCCGGCAGGTGCCTCGTACGGCGCGAAGGAACCCGATGGCGGACCGTAGGAGTCGCCGACCGGTCCGGCCGGATCGGTGAGATGCGCAGGCAGGTCACTCTCGGCCTCCGCCTTGGCTTTCGAGGTGCCCTCGGGGTCGAGTAGATCGCGGATCTCCGAGAGCAGCGCGATCTCGGTGACCTCCGCTTTCTTGCCGAAGCCGCCCAGCTCGGCGAGCTTGTTGTACGGCAGGATGATGATGAAATACACCACTGCGGCGATGATCAGGAAGTTGATCACGGCCGTGATGACGCTGCCGAGGTCGACGAATGTCGATGGGTTGTCCGTGATCTGGAATCCGAGTCCCTGCGCGGCGTCGGAGCCGACGGGGATCGAGTTGATGATCGGCTGGACGATGCCGTCGGTGAAGGCGGTGACGATCGCGGTGAACGCCGCGCCGATGATGACCGCTGTTGCCAGCTCGACGACATTGCCCTTGAGTATGAAGTCCCTGAATCCCTTGAGCACGGTGTGCGGCCTCTTTTCGGTGATGTCCTGCTCTTGTCCGGCGATTCTGTGCACGATCGGAGCAAATCCGACATGCGCTGTGCGAGCTCGTACTACCCTATCCACGATCGTGAAGGAACCGATCCATTTGAGTTGATTCGCGCGGCTGTGTCGTCACGCCGCGATCGGCGTGTGCGCTCAGTGCAGGACGACCGCGAGCGACGTGTCGAGCCCGGCCGCCGCGACCCGGTGAGCAGATGCGGCGTCCATGGCGAGCAGCACCGGGGCGGCTGTCGTGCGGCTGGGGGCGAGGCCGCCCGACGGCGAATCGGCGCCGTGGAGGGCGACCACCGCCCGCCGCGCCAGTACTTCTGCCTCCTCGGTCAACACATCCACCACATCGCCGGGACGGAGCAGCGACGTCACCGCGTCGTCCGACAGCCGGATCGGCACGAGGCGGGCATCGCGCATCCCGGTCAGGTCGGCAGGCAGATGCGAGGAGAGCAACCGCGTGTCGGTCAGCATCTCGCCGGCGCGGACACGTCCGGTCACCGTCCGCCCGACCGCCGGCGCCGCATCGGTCAGGACCCCGTCGGGGACGCTCGTGCCCGCGACCCTCCGCGGTTGCACGTCACCGGACTCGACGACCTGACCGGGCAACAGGTCGTGAGCGGCGACGAGGACCTCGACATCGCCGTCGGCGCGGGTGCCGGCAACCCCGACCACGACCGCGGCGACGACCAGGGCCGCCGCGGCGACGCGACGGACCAGGAGGTTGCGGGTCCAGCCAGGTCGCAGTGCGGACCCCAGCCGGTCGCGAAGGCGGGGGGCCAGCGAGGCACGGGATGGATGCGTCGACGCGGGAGGCATGGGGCGACGGTAGGTCCGTGCCCGGTGGTCGTCGGCTCTCGGTGCGGGCCTGTGGACAACCGCCGGGTCCGGTGGCTCTCCTGGGGATGCGTCCGCCGCCGGCACCGGCGCGGCGGGCCGGGGTGTTGCGTGGGAGAATCGGTGGCGGTGTGCCGGGAAGTCTGGTCGGCCGTTGCCCGGTGCGGGCGACGTCGAGATGATCTGTCTGTCCGACCAGAGGAGCAGGATGACCGACGAGACACCAGGTGGCGGCATCAGCCGGGCGACCCGTGCGCGGCGCTGGGCCGCGCTCGACACGACCAGCGGCGCATTGCTCCTTGTGGCCGCCACAGTCGCCGTCGTTTGGGCCAACTCCCCGTGGGGGGAGACCTACGACGCCCTGTTGCACGTCGAGGTGGGACCCGAGTCGCTCCACCTGCACCTGTCGCTGGCGCACTGGGCGTCCGACGGATTGCTGGCGATCTTCTTCTTCGTCGTCGGAGTCGAACTGAAACACGAGTTCGTCGCCGGGAGCCTCCGGGACCTGAAGCTCGCCGGCGTGCCGATCGCGGCGGCGGTGGGCGGGATGGTCGTCCCCGCGCTCTGCTATGTCGTCGTGGTCGCGATCGGCGACCCCGAGGGGTTACGCGGCTGGGCGATCCCGACCGCCACCGACATCGCCTTCGCCCTCGCGGTTCTCGCGATCTTCGGCCGCGGCCTGCCACTTGCTCTCCGGACGTTCTTGCTGACGCTTGCCGTCGTCGACGATCTCCTCGGCATCATCGTCATCGCGACCTTCTACACCGATGAGATCGACTTCGTCATGCTGGCGGCCGCCCTTGCCGCGGTGGCCCTCTTCGCCGTGCTGGTGCGGCAGGCGTGGCGGTGGTGGCCGGTTCTCATCCCGGTCGCCGTCGTCGCGTGGGCCCTGATGCACGCCTCCGGGGTGCACGCGACCGTTGCCGGCGTGCTGCTCGGCTTCGTCGTGCCGGCCGTCGCGATCCGCGGCGAGAAGCAACCGCGCACCGAGCGGCTCGACGACGCGGTCCGCCCGTACTCGGCCGCGCTCGCCCTGCCGGTGTTCGCGTTCGCCGCCGCGGGGGTCACCGTCGTCGGCGGCGAGGGATCGATCGTGCAGCCGGTGTCGATCGGCATCGTCGTCGGTCTCGTCGTCGGCAAGCTCGTGGGTGTCCTCGGCTCGACGTGGCTGATGACGACGTTCACGCCACTGCGGTTGCCCGACTCGATCGGCATCCGCGACCTGCTGCCGGTGGGTCTGCTGACCGGCATCGGGTTCACGGTCGCATTGCTCATCGCCGAACTGAGCTTCGAGGGCGGCTCCGACGATCACGCCGCCGCGGCCAAGGCGGCCATCCTCGTCGGCTCGGTGGTCTCGGCGATCCTGGCCGCGGTCCTGCTCCGGTGGGACGCCCGCCAAGCGCGCGATCCGGACATGAACCGCGACGACATCCCCGACATCGACAAGGACGTCATCGGGGGATGACCCCGCAGGTGGGAACCCATCACACCCGTCGCTTAGCACTCGGAATGAGTGAGTGCCAAAGTCGGTTACACTGGTCAGCGTTTACTGACTTTTCGGAGGTTTCGGTGCCCACCTACTCGTATGCCTGCACGGAGTGCGACAACAAGTTCGACATCGTCCAGTCCTTCTCCGACGACTCGTTGACCGAGTGCCCGCAGTGCGCGGGTCGACTGCGCAAGCTGTTCAACTCGGTCGGCATCGTGTTCAAGGGAAGCGGCTTCTACCGCACGGACTCGCGTCCGGGATCCTCGTCGGACACCTCGACGTCGTCGTCCTCGTCGGACAGCTCGTCGTCGAGTTCCTCGTCGGACAGCTCGTCGTCGAGTTCCTCGTCGGACAGCTCGTCGTCGAGTTCCTCGTCGGACAGCTCGTCGTCGAGTTCCTCGTCGGACAGCTCGTCGTCGAGTTCCTCGTCGGACAGCTCGTCGAGCAGCACGAAGTCGGACACGTCGAGCTCGTCGTCGACCAAGAGCGAGACCAAGGCGGCGACGCCCGCCTGAGGGTGCCGCACCAACATCACCTAGTAGAACCCGGGTCGGGTCGCCACGACACCGCCCGGGTTCTGCTGTACCCGTCGATCAGCCGAGCCGGCGGAACCCGTCTCCGGGTGTGAGCGTCCAGCCGACCGGCACGTCGTGGTCGCCGGACGGCAGTGAATCGACGACCTCGTCGTCGTAGACCACACCGACGAGGTCGGCCGAGAGCCCGTGGAGGGTGCGGTCGTAGTACCCGGCGCCACGTCCGAGTCGCACCCCGCTCTTGTCGATGGCGAGCGCCGGTACGAGGATCACCGACGCCGCGCGGATCGCGGTCACGCCGACCCGGTCGGTCGACGGTTCGAGGAGCCCCCAGCGCCCGGAGGTCAGCGAGTCCGGTCCCGTGTAGGGGGCCCAGTCCAACGGTGCGGGACCGCCCTCGGGAACCACCGGGACGAGCACCGAGACGCCGCGGTCGACGAGTGCGTCGAGCATCGAATTCGAGCCGGGTTCGTTACCCACGGGGACATGGGCGGCAACCGTGACGTCGTACTCCAGACGAAACGGACAGGCATACATCCACTCGGCGAGTGCCGCCGCGGACCGGTCTCGCTCGGCCTCGGAGCGACGCGAGCGTCGCTCTTCGATCTCTTGTCGCAGTTGCTGTTTCAGCGTTGGCAAGACCCGACCGTCCTTCGCGTCGTCTCGACACCGGTGTCGTGTTGGCCCCGGCGGTGACAGCCGGGACGCCCGCACTGTATCCGACCGTCGGATCGCGTGCGATGAGGTCCCGGTCACCGCCGTCTGTCCGGCCGACAATCGGCTCCTGTCCTAGGGTGGATTCATGAGTGCGACGGATAAATCTGGTTTCAGTGAGTACGACGGTGTACCCAACACTCCGCCGATCCCGCGTACCGCGGTCGTTCCGGCAGCCGGGTTGGGCACGAGGTTCCTGCCGGCGACCAAGACGGTTCCCAAAGAGCTGTTGCCGGTCGTCGACACCCCCGGCATCGAGCTCGTCGCCGAAGAGGCCAAGGCGGCCGGCGCCGACCGTCTGCTCATCGTGACCTCGCCGGGCAAGGACGGTGTGGTCGCCCACTTCGTCGAGGACCTCGTTCTGGAGAACACGCTCGCCACGCGCGGCAAGGAGTCGATGCTCGCGAAGGTGCGCAAGGCGCCGAACCTGCTCGAGGTCGCCTCGGTCGTGCAGGAGAAGCCGCTCGGCCTGGGACACGCGGTGGGTTGCGTCGAGAGCTATCTCGACGACGACGAGGACGCGATCGCGGTCCTGCTGCCCGACGACCTGGTGCTCCCCGGCGGCGTCCTCGAGGTCATGGCCCGCACACGTCAGCGCCGGGGTGGGTCGGTGCTGTGTGCCATCGAGGTCCCCGAGGAGCGGATCAGCGCCTACGGCGTCTTCGACGTCGAGCCGCTGCCCGATGCCAACAACCCCAACGTCATGCGCCTCAAGGGCATGGTCGAGAAGCCCGAGCCCGAGGACGCGCCGTCGAACCTCGCCGCTGCGGGCCGCTACATCCTGGACCGCAAGATCTTCGACGCGCTGCGGCGTATCGAACCCGGGGCCGGCGGTGAACTCCAGCTCACCGACGCCATCGCGCTTCTCATCGAGGAGGGCGAGCCGGTTCACGTCGTCGTCCACCACGGCACCCGACACGATCTCGGCAACCCCGGCGGTTACCTGAAGGCTGCGGTCGACTTCGCGCTCGATCGCGACGATTACGGTCCCGATCTGCGCGAGTGGCTCGAGAAGCGCCTCGCCGACAGCTGAGTCCGCGCCGCGATCGAGGAGTGCATCCGCGCGCCTCGCACGCCGAGCCGGGACTGCTCGATAACGTTTCCGACGTGTTGTATCGAGTGCACGACGTGCCGACGGCTGTCGTCCGCGCGCTCCGGTGTGCTGACCGGTTGAGACGGGAAGAGCGGTGAGATGCGATCTGTCGAGGATCATCTGACGCTGGTGACCGCGGCGGCAGTGGCGCCGCGACCGGTGCGCGTCGCGATCTCCGAGGCGCAGGGCCTGATGTGCGCGGAAGAGGTCGTCACCGAGCACCCGATGCCCGGATTCGATCAGGCGGCGATCGACGGTTACGCGGTGCGTGCGGTCGACGTGGGACTGGCTGGGGTGCTCGCTCCCGAGGACCTCGAGGATTTCGACGCCAACGGCGCGGAGCTGGTCGACCTCGAAGCCGGCGAGCCGATGATCGTGTCGCTCCCGGTGGTCGGGGAGGTCGGCCCGGGCTCCCGTACGCCGACGCGACTGCAGCCTCGTCAGGCGGTGCGCGTCGAGACCGGGGCCCCGATGCCGACGCTCGCCGATGCCGTGGTTCCGCTGCGCTGGACCGACGGGGGCGATCAGAAGGTCAAGATCGGACACGGCGTGGAGAGCGGCAACTATGTCCGGCGGGTCGGCGACGACGTGCAGCCGGGCGACGTCGCGGTCCGCGCCGGATCGATCATCGGCCCGGCCCAGGTCGGGCTCCTCGCCGCCGTCGGCCAGGCGCGGGTGATGGTCCACCCCCGGCCTCGGTTGTCGGTCATCTCGGTCGGCAGCGAGCTCGTCGACATCGACCGCACACCCGGACCCGGTCAGATCTACGACGTCAACAGTTATGCGCTGGCCGCGGCCGCCCGCGACGCTGGCGCCGACGTCAACCGCGTCGGCATCGCCGAGCGCGATGCGTCGCGGATGCGGGAAGTCGTGGAGGCGCAGCTCATCCGCTCCGAGATCGTGGTGATCTGCGGTGCCGTCGGGGGCAGTGCGTCGACCGCCGTCGCCGACGCACTCGCCGATCTCGGCGACCTCGAGATCGTGCGGGTGGCGATGCATCCCGGATCGGTCCAGGGTTTCGGCCGCCTGGGACGCGACGAGGTTCCGACGTTCCTGCTCCCCGCCAACCCGGTGAGCGCTCTGGTGACCTTCGAGGTGATGGTCCGCCCGCTCATCCGGATCGCGCTGGGCAAGCGGCAACCGATGCGGCGGATCATCAAGGCGCGCACCATCGGACCGATCGCATCGGTCCGCGGTCGCAAGGGTTATCTGCGCGGGCAGCTGATGCGCGACGAACGATCGGGCGACTACCTCGTTCAGGTGCTCGGGGCGTCACCGACCGGGTCGTCGCACCTGCTCGCCGAACTGGCCGAGGCCAACTGTCTGATCATGGTCGACCCCGATGTCGAGGAGATGGGGACCGGCGACGAGGTGGAGGTTGCCTTCCTCGCGCAACGCGGGTGAGGCCGGACGTCGTGTGCGCTCACTCCCGCTGGTTGAGTCGAGTCGAAGCCGCCCGGCACGAGATGCAGGTCTCATGCCGGCGCCGGTGTGACAGCGCATAAACTTCTCCTCGTGTTCAGGTGGTTGAGCGGCAATCAGGGAAGCCCGGGCTGGCGGGCAACTCTCGGGCCGCTGCGCACCCGCACCGGCATGGTCACCCTGCGGCCCGTGAAGATGCGCGACGCCAAGACGTGGAGTGAGTTGCGGATCCGCAACCAGAACGCGCTGCTGCCGTGGGAACCGACCGGCGTGGGAAGCTGGGCCGAACGCCATCAGCCGGGGTCATGGCCGCCGCTGTTCGCGGTGCTGAAGTCCGAGGCGAAGCGTGGGGCGCTGCTGCCGTTCGTCATCGAACTCGACGGCCGCTACGTCGGACAGCTGACCGTGGGGAACATCCAGCGCGGCGCGGTGCGCACCGCATGGATCGGCTATTGGGTCGACTCGGACTTCGCCGGCAACGGCATCGCGACCGCCGCGGTGGCCCTCGGGGTCGACCACTGCTTCGGTGCCGTCGGCCTGCATCGGCTCGACGCGACGGTACAACCGGCCAATGAGGCGTCGCAGAAGGTGTTGACCAACATCGGATTCCGGCAAGAGGGCCTGTTGCTCCGCTACATGGACGTCAACAAGCGATGGCGTGACCACATGCTGTTCGCGCTCACGGCCGAGGAAGTGGCCGGCAGCGCGGCCGAGGCGCTGGTCCGGGCCGGCCGCGCGTCGTTCCAGTGACGATCCGGCGATCTGCCCGCGCTGGTCGGTCAGTAGACCGGAGCCGACACGTCGGCGCCTAGGCTCTCGTCCATGACCGAGCACATCGACGACCTGGAGATCGTGGTCCGCGGCCAAGCTCGCGGGCGCTACCGGCCCGAGCGCGGGATCATCCATCTCGTGGTCCGAGTGGAGGGTGCAGATAAACCGGCCGTCTACACGCGGGCGGTCGAGGTCCACGCCGACCTGACGAGGGCGCTCACCGACCACGAGTCGGCCGGCGGGGTTGCCCGCTGGTCCGCCGATTCGGTACGGGTGTACTCATACCGTCCGTACTCCGAGACCGGTGAGCGGAGAGAACCGGTATACAACACCCGTATCCGGATCGAAACCGAGTTCGTCGACTTCGAGAAACTGTCGGAGTTCATCGATGTCTGGGCGTCGGTCGACGCCGTCGAGATCGGTGACATCGACTGGGATTTGCGCGACGAGACCCGGCGTGAACGCGAGCGAGAGTTGCGACGTGCCGCCGTCGACGACGCGATCCTCAAGGCGCAGGCCTATTCCGACGCCGTCGGGCGGGGGCCGGTCACCCCGGTGCTCCTCTCCGATCCGGACATGGCCTCGCGGGTGCCGCCGTCACCGCGGCGGGCCATGCCGATGGCGGTTGCCGCGAGTCCGACGCCGTCGCCGTCGCTCGAACTGCGGACCGACGACATCGAGATCGCCGTCGCGGTGGACGCCCGTTTTCGAGCGCACTGACCGCGTCGGCGCCGGTGTTGCTGAGAGGTGCGTGTGAAACAGAGCCGATTCGCTCCCGCTCCGGCGCGTCTACCCGGGGGTGACGTTCCGCCGCCCTAGATTGTGAACTGGCCTCGTGTGACCAGAGTGAATGAAGGGAGAGTCGCATGCCCAACTCAGTACTGTGGGTCTGTCTCGTCGCGGTTTGGCTCTTCGTGCTGGTCCCGATGGTCATCAAAGGGCGTCCGCAGATCCTGAAGTCGACCGACGCGGCGCGCAAGACGCGACTGCTGCATCGCGGTGGGTCAAGGGCCACGACCGCATCGGGGAGCCGACGCCGGTCGTCCGCCCGACACCCACATGACCCGTCGTGGAAGTCCTCGCGCCGCAGCGCCACCGCGACCCTCGAGAAGGACGCCGACGTCGAGACCGAGGACGACGCGGACGAGTTCGTGGACGTCGAGGATGCCGAGTACGAGGACGCCGACGACAGCGAAGACGAGGACGCCGAGTACGAGGACGACTCGGACGACTCCGAATACGAGGACGCGACAGGCGAACTCGACGAAGACGAGTACGACGACTACGCCCGTGGCTCGCGGCACACCGAGGCGCCGTCGGTGATCGACGAGGACGATGCCGACGAGACCGAGCTCGACGAGATCGAGGACAGCCGCCCGACGGCCCGTTCGTCGAGTGGCCGGCGTTCCGGGCGCAGCATCTACTCGTCGGAGACGGAGCGCGCGCTCAAGTATCGGGAACGTCAGCGGGTCACGCTGGGGTTGTTCGTCCTGGTGCTGCTGGCGATCGCGGCAGGTTTCGTCGTGGGAACGCCCGGCTGGGTGGCCACCGGCATGCTCGGCCTGCTCCTGGTGGGTTACCTCGCCTACCTGCGTCGTGCGGTGAAGACCGAGCAGCAGATCCGGGCCCAGCGCCTGGCCCGTGCCAAGCGATCGGCGCGCGCCGAGGAGGAGCGTCGACGACGCGCAGCCTCGGTCCCGGAGTTCGCCGCCGCACCGCCCCCTCCGCGACTTCGGCGACCCGGTGGCGCAACGGTTCTCGAGATCGACGACGAGGATCCGGTGTTCGACCACATCCCGCCGTTCCAGCGTCGTCGCATGGACCGCGAAGACCTGCAGTACCGCCGCGTCGGCTGATCTGCGCAGACGCGCTCGGCAACAACCTCGTTCAGCAGTAGGTGTCGCTCACCGATACCTACTGCTGAACTGTTGCTGGGCCGAGGGTTCGGGTTAGGTGGTCAGCGCCGGCTTGCCGTGCGAATCCAGCCACGCCTGACCGGCTTTCGCCGCCTTCGACAGCGCGAATCGTTCACCGAGATAGGTCGCCGGAGCGCCGATGACGGGGATGTAGGCGAGCATGCGGAACAGCGCCATCGGCTGCGGGCGCTTCTCGAATTCGTCGTCGACCGCGCGGAGCAACTTCGCCGCATCCCAGATCGCCGCGAACAGCGACCTCTCGCGTTCCTTGGGTTCGGACGGCAGGGACTTCCCGGACCCGGCGGTGACGTCCGGGTTCGTGAGGTCGCGCTTGCACAGCACCGACGCGAGCAGCTGGACCTGTCGCTTGCGGTCGGTGACCTCGTACTCGCGGGCGATTGCGACCAGCACCATGGCCTGATTGGCGAAGCCGAGATACGGGGTGATCGGCAACCGCTTCGCCCACACCCCGAAGACCCCCGGGAACGCCACGGCACCGGTGTTCAGGGTGCCGATACGGGTCACCCACCAGCTCGCGCGCTTGTGCATCGACCGCTCGGACCAGCCCTTGGTGCCGGGCCATTCCGCGACGTCGAGCACCTTCGCCGCGGCGTGCTGGGCTTGCTGCAGACGCGACTCGGGATGGTCGTCGTCGTGGAAGGTGTGGCCCTTCAGCCCGAGCGGATCCCGCTCGGCGAGGGCATCGAGGACGGGGTTGATCACCCCCACCACATTGTCGAGAACTCCGGCCAACTGCTGATCAGACATCTTGGGCACGCGTCCAGCCTAGTGGTGGACCGGCCGTTTGGGATTCGACGACCCCGGGCTGATAAAGTGGCTCGCGGTTGGTCGCGAGACCTCCCGGGGCTATGGCGCAGTTGGTAGCGCGACTCGTTCGCATCGAGTAGGTCTGGGGTTCGATTCCCCATAGCTCCACAAGTTTCGACGACGACGCACCCTGCGGGCCACCGGCCGGCAGGGTGTTTCGTTGTGTGCGGCCGGCCACTGCGGCTTCGGCGCAGGTGCCGACGGTCGCCGGCCTGGCCGGTTACTACGCGCTGTGGGTTCGCTGTCTCCGGACGGGACGGCCGGTGGCGGCCCTGTATCGACCGGTCTGGGGTGTGGCGGTTCCGATGGCCGTCCTGCCGGTGCTGGTGTTCGTCGCCGCGGCGGGCTGCCTGCGCAATCCATGGCTCGGGGCGTCGGCTGTGGTCCTCGCCGTCGGGCACGTGCCGGCGGCGCTGCGTATCGCCCGCGAGGTCAGCGACGCGCGCTGACCAGGCCGGTCCGCACGACACGGACTCGTCGTCGCGGCGGTGCGCCCGTGACGGGTGCCGGGAGTACACTTCAGGCAACTGGATCGAACATCTGACAGACTCCTGTCGGCGTCGCCGGTGTCGAATGGTCACTCTTCGCGTGACCAAGTCAGGTGGCAACGGTGATGATCGGTTCACGTGTCGTGAGCATCCGCCCGCAAGGGCTCGCGTACACCGGAGATCGGCGATGAAGCCGCTGCTCGGCCCGCCCCGGGTCCGGTTCGGGCTGGATCCCGCCGCCGCGATCAACGGGGCTTGGTACCCGTACACCTTGCGCCTCGCCGAGGAACTGCCGGGCATGCTCGCGGCCGCTCGCCCTCAGATCGGCGAGGTCAGCGGAATCGACGTGAACTGGAGCAGCTTCCGCCGGCTTCCGGGCCTCGATTCACCGGACTCGCCGGAGATGCCGCCACTGATGACACTCACGTGCGGAAGCAATACCGTGATGCTCCTGGTCATCCCGCCGCGGACGGCGTCGTCGCTGGCGGCCATCCTCTTACGGCAGGCAAGCGACACCGCCGCGCCGGGCGGTCAGTGCCACTCGCTCGAATATCGACGTGCCGAGCGCATCCTGGTCCGTGCGGGTAGCCACGCGGCCCCAGCCGTCCGCTGAACCGCGTCGAAGGCAACGCCCGTCGCGCTGACTTCGACACCGCTGCCGAGCGGCCCAGTGTAAATTTCGCTCATGACCGCCGCGATGCTGACGTTCGCCGGGACGTTGCTCGTGGCGGTGATCGGTGCGGTCATCGCACGACTCGACGCCAACGACCGGCATCAGAAGCTCGCGCAGAAGGTCGACATCCTGGCCAAGCTGCCGCATGACTCACCGGCACATGCACGGATGAGCGGCATCGTCGTCGACGCCATCGACGAACTCGGTGAGTACGAACACCGACGGCGGAGCGCGGTCTTCCAACGTCGGGCTCTGACGATGGCATTTCTCGCCTGGCTCGTGGTGGTCGGCCTGCGCATAGCGGCTGAGCAGTTCGACGTCGGGCACTACGAGCAGATCATGCACTATGCCGCGGTCACGCTTCTCGTGCTGGGTTTCGTGCTCGTGTTCGCCTCGGCGGTCGCGACCATCCGCGACATCCGGCATCGCGACGGAGGACCCTCGTCGTGAGCTGAGTGGCGTGCCGCGGGTGTGCCCCTCCCCGCGCCACGATCGAACTGCCCCGACGGGTCCACCCAAACGCACGTCCCGGCCTGAGACGGTTTGTTAGCTTTCGTCCATGAGATCGCCGAGGATCCTGTGGGGCCTGGTCGTCGCCGTCATCGGGGTGCTGGTGGTGTCCGTGGCACCGGCCCGTGCCGACACGCTGCCGGTCACCTACAACTTCCTGGCCGGCATCCCGAATGAGCTGACCGACCCGGGCGGCTCGTTACACGGCTCGAATGACTGGGACTGCCGGCCGTCCGCACGCCATCTGAATCCGGTCATCCTGGTCCACGGGACGGGCGGGTCGCAGCAGACCAACTGGGGAACCTATGTCCCGCTGCTGAAGAACGAGGGCTACTGCGTGTTCGCGCTGACCTATGGTGCGGTCACAGGTGCGCCGTGGCCGATCAGCGCGATCGGCGGTATGGGCGAGATGACGCGGAGCGCCGCCCAGTTCGGTGCCTTCGTGGACAGAGTTCGTCGGGCGACCGGGGCGACCCAGGTCGACATCGTGGGCCACTCCCAGGGCACCGTGGTGCCCGCGTACTACGCGAAGTACCTCGGCGGACGGAATGCCATCGACAACTACGTGTCGCTGGCGCCGGCGTGGCGGGGTTCCGGCGTCGGCGGAAACGATGTGATCATGCCGATCGTCCGGTCCCTCGGACTACGGCCCGAGCAGGTGCCGTTCTGCCAGGCCTGTGCCCAGCTGGACCCCGGTGCCCACGTGCTGCGCAAGATCGCCGCCGGTGGCTTCTATCTGCCGTCGATCCGGTACACCAACATCGCCACGCGGTACGACGAGCTCGTCGTGCCATACACTCTCGGGTTGCCGCCGGGCGGCCCGAATGTACGCAACATCGTTGTGCAGGACGGGTGTTCGGTCGACTACACCGAGCACGCGGGGATCGCGGGGTCGCGCCGCGCGGCATTCTTCGTGCTCAACGCGCTCGACCCGGAAAATCCGCGACCGGTTCCGTGTGATCGTGCGGCACCCATCACCGGGAGTCCGTTCTGAGCACGTACCGGCGACGTTCCGGTGGCGGGCCCAGGCGAGTGCGTGTCGTGGCCATCGCGGCGGCCGCGACGCTCATCGCGATCTGCGGACTCGGCGGCGTCGGGGCGGCGTCGGCGAGCGTGCCATCGCTCGGTTCTGCCTTCGAATTCGGGGTCGCCCAATCGGGTTTCCAGTCCGAAGGGTACAACCGGGACTCGAACTGGGTGCGTTATGGCGATCAGGGCCGGGTCGCCCATCGCGTCGGCAATGCCGTCGACTTCACTCATCGCTACGCCGAGGACATCGCTCGTGCCGAGAGTCTCGGGGTGGGTATCTACCGGACATCGGTCGAGTGGTCGCGGGTGGAGCCGTCGCGCGGCCGGGACGATCCGGCCGGCTGGGCGTTCTACGACCGGGTGATCCGGGCGGTCGTCGACGCCGGGATGCGACCCATGATCACCCTCAACCACTGGGTTCATCCGGGTTGGGCGGTCGATCTCGGCGGCTGGAACCGCCCGCAGATGTCAGCCGACCTCGTGCGGTTCGCCGAGCGTGTGGTGGACCGGTACTCGTGGGCCGACCCGCTGTGGATCACTTTCAACGAACCCACCGAATACGTTCGGCGCGAACTGATGTACGGGGGAGTGGCACCACGGAACGTGGGGCTCATGGCGGACGGGATCGTGACGGCGCACCGGGCGATCTACCGTCACATCCATCGTGTCCAGCCCGGCGCCCAGGTGTCGTCGAACATGGCCTACTACCCGATCGCCGGCGTCCAGACGTGGCTCGAATCGGTGTTCCCGCAACGTATGCGGGACACCCTCGATTTCGTGGGTGTCGACCACTACTACTCCTTCTCGGTCACCGACGCTTCGGTCGCCAACGGTGCTTCGGGCGAGTTCTGGAAGAGTTCGCAGGCGCCGGAGAGCATCTACTACGTGCTTCGTCATGTGGCGGAGCAGTTTCCGGGTGAGCAGATCCGGGTGATCGAGAACGGTCTGGCCACCGACCCGCGGGGTCGACGGCCAGACGGTTATCGCCGTGCCGACCACCTGCGCGACACCGTGTACTGGCTGCAGCGCGCGCGTCAGGACGGCATCGACGTGGTGTCCTACAACTACTGGAGTCTCACCGACAACTACGAGTGGGGCGACTTCGATTCACGTTTCGGCCTGTACACCGTCGACGCGCAACGCGATCCGAGTCTGACCCGTCACCCGACCGACGCGGTCGCCGCCTACCGTGAGATCACCCGCGACAGCGGCGTGCGCAGCGGTTATCGCCCGACGCGGCTGCCGGTGGCGTGTTCGCTGGTCGCCGTGCCGGACAGCTGTACGAGCCCGGCCATCGTCCGGTGACGTTTCCCGACCCGGACATCAGGCGACGCCGAGTGCTCGCAATCCCGCCGCGGTGGCGGCGGCGAGGATGACCACGACGGCGAGGGGCGCTTTCAGGAGCGCCGCGATCACCCCGACCGTCACGCCCGCGGGCCGCGCCCATCCGGCGAAGTCGTGGTCGACGAAGAACGTACCGGTCAGCGCGACGGCGACGAGCAGGACGACCGTCGCCCGGTCCATCAGCTTCTCGGTCGCCTCCGACACCGAGATCCGGTTCCGCAGAACAGGTCCGGCCGCGCGCATCGCGTAGGTGCCGACCGCGAGCAGCGTGATGCCGACGGCCAGCGAGATCCCGGCGTTCATCGCCTACTCCGAACATTGTTGTGCCCGAGCACGTCCCGGGCCGAGGCGCCTTCCTTGGCGGCGTCGGTTCCCGTGCCGGCGGTTTCCGGTGCGCGCAGAGACGCTTCGCGAGACCGGCGGACTGTTTCCAGGGCGGCGAACCCTCCGAGCGCACCGATGATCGGCAATCCTGCGGGAAGGAAAGGCGTCGACGCCACGGCCACCGCGGCGCCGACGGTCACCGCCGCCCAGGTCGCGCCGTCGCGAAGGGCCGGGATGGCCAGTGCGGCGAGCAGGGCGGGGAACGCGGCGTCGAGGCCGAGCTTCGCCGGATCGGCCACCACGCCGCCGAGGGTGGCGCCCAAGGCCGCACCGGCCGGCCACGCGACGAGAACCCCCAGTCCGCACAACAGGAAGGCGGCGCGTGCACGACGCGGGTCGGATTCGGCGGTCGCCAGGGCGGCCGTCTCGTCGTTGATGAGGTGGGCGCCCAGGAGGATCTCGGGGGTGCCGCGCAGGTGCTTTCCCACGGCGAGGCCGTATCCGAAGTTGCGCGTGTTGACCAGCAAGCCCGCCAGCGCCGCCAGGATCGGCACCCCGCCGGCGGCCAGGATGCCGACGAAGACGAACTCCGACGACCCGGCGAGCACCACCGTGGCGACCAGCACGATCTGCCAGAGAGCAAGACCCGCGCCGTGCGCAGCCACCCCGTACGACGTGCCGATGACGAGGACCGACAGAGACATCACCACGACGGCGCGCAGGGTCGCTGTGTCGAGTGTTCTCCAAGCCGAACGCATGACTATCATAGTGAACAGTAGTTGTGTGTTCGTCAAGATGGACGATCGGACGGTTTGATGAACGAAGCACGATCGGTGAACCCGAAAGAACTCGTCGCCGCGTCGTTGAAACGGGAACGCACACGGGCCGGTCTGTCCCTGACCGAACTCGCGCGTCGTGCCGGCATCGGGAAGTCGACGCTGTCCCAGCTCGAATCGGGGGAGGGGAACCCGAGCGTGGAGACGCTGTGGGCCCTCTCGACGGCGTTGGGGGTGCAGTTCTCGGCGCTGCTGGACTCGCCGACGCCGACCGTCGAGGTCATCCGTTTCGGCGAGGGGCCGGTGATCCCGGCCGCGGATGCCGACTACTCGGCCACACTGCTGTCCACCGCGGCGCCGGGATCGAGGCGCGACTTGTACGTCATCCGGGCGGAGCCGGGCAAACCCAGGGTGTCGGCACCGCACGCTCGCGGAATGATCGAGCACGTCGTGATCAGTTGCGGCCGTGCGCGTCTCGGCCCCACCGCCGCCGCCGAGGTTCTATCGGCCGGCGACTACATCTCTTACCCCGGCGACGTCGAGCACGTCTTCGACGCACTCGAACCCGGCACCGTCGCGGTCATGCTGAACGAGGCGTTCTGACAACTGTGTTGTCGTGTAGGGGTTTCGATGGCGTGCCGTGGTCGCGCAGTCCGGGGCCGTCGCCCACGGTTCCAAACGCGACCTGCATCACAGCGATTCGCGGTATCGATTACCGACGCGTACTGTTGCTGAAAGTGATGCGCCCGTACCGGCCGCGTCTAGCGTCGTAGAACGCCTCTCTCGCAGGTTGGAGATTCCGACACCGGTCGGCCACCTGCCATTGACTTCATACGGCGAACGAGCTCGCGCACCCGCGTGTTCGCCACCGGCACCGCCCTCGCACGTCAGTCGTGCTGTTCGCGTGCCAAGCACAGGAAGACACCTGCACACCACATGACTGCTGTACTCGAAAACCCGACGACCACCTCTTCCGACGCCGCTGCGGTGTCTCCGGGAGTGTCGTTCGAATCGCTCGGTGTTCCAGCCGAACTCGTCAAGGTTCTCGCCTCGCAGGGCAAGACCGACGCCTTTCCGATCCAGGCAGACACCCTGCCGGACACCCTCGACGGCAAGGATGTCCTGGGCCGCGGCAAGACCGGCTCCGGCAAGACCCTCGCCTTCTCCATCCCTCTCGTCGCCGGCCTGGCCGAGATGCAGGTCAAGCGTTACGTGGGAGCACCCACCGGCCTGATCCTGGCGCCGACGCGTGAACTCGCGACCCAGATCGCCGCCGTCGTCGAACCTCTCGCCGCGTCCGTGGGGCTCACCGTCACCACCGTCTTCGGCGGGGTCAAGCAGACCCGCCAGGAGCAGGCGTTCCGCCGCGGTGTCGACATCGTCGTCGCCTGCCCCGGACGCCTCGAGGACCTGATGCGCCAGGGCATCGTCCGTCTGGACGAGGTCGAGATCACCGTGATCGACGAGGCCGACCACATGGCCGACCTCGGCTTCCTGCCGGTCGTGACCAAGATCCTGGCCGCGACTCCCGCAGGCGGCCAGCGGATGCTGTTCTCGGCCACGCTGGACAACGGCGTCGACAAGCTCGCCAAGCGCTTCCTCGACAACCCGGTGTTGCATTCGGTCGATTCGGCGGAGTCGCCGGTCGCCGCGATGACCCACCACGTCTTCGAGGTCTCCTCGTCGGACAAGCAGGATCTCGTCACCGAACTCGCCTCCGGCACCGGTCGCCGCATCCTGTTCATGCGCACCAAGCACCAGGCCAAGAAGCTCGCCAAGAAGCTGACCGAGTCCGGCATCCCCGCCGTCGACCTGCACGGCAACCTCAGCCAGGCGCAGCGTGACCGCAACCTCGCCGCATTCGGTCAGGGTGACATCCGGGTCCTCGTCGCCACCGACGTCGCCGCCCGCGGCGTACACGTCGACGGCATCGAACTCGTCGTGCACGTCGACCCGCCGGCCGAGCACAAGGCATACCTGCATCGCTCGGGCCGTACGGCTCGCGCCGGGTCGGCCGGCGACGTGGTCACCGTCTGTCTGCACGAGCAGCGTCGCGAGGTCGCGCAGCTGCTGCGCAAGGCCAAGATCAAGGTGACCCCCGTCTCCGTGGCCGCCACATCGGCTGCCGTCGACGAACTCGTCGGCGAGCGCGCGCCCCGCGTGTCCGCTGCGGCACGCGCCGCGGCAGAGGCCGCTCGTGGCGGCTCAGCTCAGGGTGGCGGCTCGCAGGGCGGTCGCTCCCAGGGTGGCCGGTCACAGGGGAGTCGACGCGGTGGCCGTGGCCGAGGCCAGGGCGGTAACGGCGGCGCCCGCGGTGAGAACCGGAGCGCCGGTGGCAGTGACTCACGCGGCACACGCGGCGAGGGCCGCGGCCGCCCGGTCCGGAGTGACTCACGCGCGGGCGGTTCGCGCTCGTCGGAAGCACGGACAGGCGGACAGGGTCGAGGCGCGGGACACTCGCGTGCCGGCGACCAGCCGCGAGCAACCGGCCGCGGGCAGGGACGCCGCGTGAGCCGCCCGGCCGGTTCGCCTGCCGGTCGCTGACCGGGGCGTCAGCCGCGACAATCGAACAACAATGCTCGCCGTAGGGCGAGCGTAGCGAGCCCTCTGTGTCCCCCGAGGTGCGAGCGTAGCGAGCCCTCTGTGTCCCCCGAGGTGCGAGCGTAGCGAGCCTCGAGGGGCGGCGACTTCGGTTGCCGCCCTTCAAGGCTCGTCGCTTTCGCTCCTCGCACCTCAGGGAGCGGGGAGGGCTCGCCGCTTGTTCGGGCCGGCCGATCAGGCCGGCAGGAACCGCTGGGCCAGCCGCGAGGCGAGCCACGGGCGGGCGCCCCAGGCGATCCCCTTGCCGGTGAGGCCTATCCACCCCGGTGACACGCGGCCGTAGCCGGCGAGCAGGGCCGTGGCGGGGTCGACGCTGATGTGGACGTCGGGCCGGCGTGGATCCGGCGGATCGATCTGCAGCTCACCGTCGGTGAACTCGTAGACGTGGCGTTCGCCGCACCCGCGCAGCCGGATGTCGTAGGTGCCGGAGTGCCCGGCGGCGTTCACGGGATCGACCCAGCTCGGCAGGATGTGCTGGCGGGCACGAAGGACCATCATGACCACCTCGGGCTCGACCCACCAGCGGGCCCCGACCGCTCGGGCGATGTCGTGGGCGTGCACCACGAACTCGCCGATCAGCAGCCCGAGGGCGGCGTCGGCCCGGATGAGGCGGTCGCCGTCGAAGTGCATCTTGGGGACCTGGGCGTGAAAGTGTGACACCTCGTCGACGAGTTCATGCAGGTCGTCGGTCAGTCGACGGCACAGCTGCCGCACGTCCCGGGTGGGCAGGTTGGCGATCTGTTTGGCGTTGAAGTCGGGCAGGTCGACCGCGGACGAGCACCATTCACCCTCGCCGCGGGCGAGTTCGAGGAAGCGCGACGGTGCCACCGCGACATGACCGACGCAATCGGTCAGTGTCCAGCCGGGGACATCGGCGAGCCGGGTGTCGGGGTCGTCGACCCCGAGCACGAGATCGATGAAGCGATCCCCAGTCGTGAGCGCGGCGTCGATGTAGTCAAACCTCGAGAACATCCCCGTCGCGCGTGGTTCCTCCCCCCACATGGGGCACGAGACTACCCCGGCCCGTTGCGACGTGCGACACATTCCTTTCCAACACGCCGAACTGTGGACAGATGTGCAACGTGCGCAACATTATTCACAAATGCGCACAATGATTCTCACTCGCGCGACCGCGCCGGGACGATTCTCATTCGCGTGACCGCGCCGGGACGGCTTCGCCGAGTCGGACGCAGATGACGCCGAGCACGATGAGCAGTCCGCCGGCGAGTTGGATCGGTGCCGGCAACTCGTCGAGAACCAGCCAGGCGAAGACCACCGCGAACAGCACCTCGGACAGCGCGACGAAGGACATCACGCGGGCGCCGAGAAGACGGCCACCCGCGATGCCGAACCCGTAGGCCATGGCTGCCGAGACCACACCGAGCAAGACCAGCGGCACCCACCAGGCCACCTCGAGCTCACCGACGCGAACCGGAACGGTCGTCGTGCTCATCGGCAGGAGTCCGGTCAGTCCGGCGCCGACCAGGGCCAGCGCCCCGATCAGCAGGCCGCCGGCGGCGAGGCTGAGCGGGGGCCAGCCCGTGCGGTCATCGGCCGAGATCACGAAGTAGGCCGCTGCCCCCACCATCGCCGCGAGCGCCCACAGCACCCCGACAGCACTGATCGGGACGTCCCCGGTCAGGTCGAGGACGAGGGCCAGTCCACCGATGGCGAGCGCCGCGCCGAGGACGGTGACACGTCCCGGACGCTGACCGTGCCGCAACCACATCCACACCAGCACCGCGACCGGTGCGGTGTACTCGATGAGCAACGCGACGCCGACCTGCAGGTAGGTCACCGCATAGAAGTAGGCGAGCTGACAGCCCGCCACCGCGAGGAGCCCGTAGCTGACGAGCACCGCCCACGACCGGCGGCTGGGCCGGTCGGGGATGGGCTGTCGACGGTCGCGGAAGGCGAGCAGGCCGGGTACGGCCAGCACCAGACCACCGAGCGCGATGCGAACCGTGACGGTCGCGCCGGCCGACCACCCGGCCTCGATCATGGCCCGGGCCAGCACGCCGGAGATACCGAAGCACGCCGATGAGATCAGGGCGAGCGTGATACCGAGGGCGGGTCGCGAGACGGCGGTGTTCGCGGCGTCACGGATTCTTCGCTGCGACGATGGCCGCGTGCACGGCGTCGCGGCATTCCGGCCCGGCCGGCTCCCCGGTCCCGAGGTAGAAGCTGCCCGGACGCCCGCCGTCACCGGCGAACCCGGTCACCGAGAATCCGTCCGATTCCGGAACCGAGGGGGTCGACGACATCGACGCGACGGCCAGCGGACACGACAACGCCGCGACCCCGCGCTTCGCCCCGGACACGACGACGATCAGGTGGGTCGGGTGCAGCACGATCAGTGTCTGGTGTTCGGAGTCGGGGTCGACCGGATTGCTGCGTCGCCCGAAGACCTTGCCGAGGAACGAGGTCGACGGCGGGTTGATGCTACGGGTGATCCACGCCGGCAGGTCATCGGTGACGGTGAGCTGCCTGGAGTCGGCGTGGTCGCGCAGCGTGGCGGCGACATCGGCGGGAAGGTCGGACAGATCGGCGCGCACGGTGGTGCGCTGATACGCGGGCCCCATGGCTGCAATCTAGTGCAGCGGTCCCGCCGTCGACTCCGGCAACGGCGAGGCGGCACCCGGGCGTCGGCCGAAGAGCCGACGCCGGCGCGGTGCCGAGACGTCTGGGTCGCTCGCTTCGAGGTCGTCGAGCAACGACGCGACGGTCTGCGCGGAGTCGGTCTTGTTGGTGCCGATGAAGCCCGACGGGCCGCGCTTGATCCACCCCGTCACGTACATGCCCGGCACGGGTTCGGTCCCGTCGAGGACACGCCCGTCGATGTGCGGGATGACCCCGGCAGCGTCGTCGAACGGCAGACCGGGGACCGCGACACCGCGGTAGCCGACCGAGGTGAGGACCAGTCCGGTCCCGAGCGCGGTGGTGTCGCCGGTGGGTTCGATGCCCACCGCGACTCCGGAGTCGTCGAGGACGGGACGGTTACGACCGACGATCAGCGAGCTCGCGCGACCGTCCGGGCCGACGGCCACTTCCACTGGCGAGGTGAAGAACGCCAACCGGATTCGGCGGCCGTCGGGTTCGGGGCGCGCGGCGCACTCGGCGAGGATCTCGAGTTTGGCGCGGACGGTGGCGTCGAGGCCGGCAGGTGCGGGCAACGCGAGGTCGGCGGCGTCGACGGTGACCGGGACACCCGAATCCACCAGGCCGATGAGCTCGGGCAGGGTGAACGCCGCGTGGGCGGGCCCGCGGCGGCCCATCACGACCACCTCGTGCACCGACGAGGCCCGCAGTGTCGCCAGGGCCGGACGGGAGATGTCGGTCGCGGCGAGAGTGTCCGGGTCGGCGACGAGGATGCGCGCGACATCGAGGGCGACGTTGCCGTTGCCCACGACCACGACACGCTCGGTGTCCAGGTCGACGTCGAGGTCGGTGAAGTCGGGGTGGCCGTTGTACCAGCCCACGAAGGAGGTCGCGCTGGACACACCCGGTCGATCGAATCCGGGCAGCGCGAGTTGGCGATCCGTCGGGGCGCCGCCGGCCCAGATGACGCCCTGGTGCCGGCCCCGCAGGTCGGCCAGCGTGAGATCACGCCCGACCTCGGTGTTGAGCAGGATCTCCAGACGCGGGTTGCGCGCGATGTCGTCGAACAACTGCATCACCTTGCGCGTGTGCAGGTGATCGGGCGCGACGCCGAAGCGCGCCAGCCCGAACGGCCGGTCGAGGCGTTCGTACATGGTGACCGAGATCTGCGGCTGCCGCAGCAGCTCGTCGGCCGCGTACATCGCCGAGGGACCGGAGCCCACGATGCCGATGGAGATCGAGGTGTCGACGGCCAGCTGCCGCGGACGGTCGATGGGTGCGAGGGGCAGGCGACGGGCGGGGTCGACGGGGAAGCGGGCGGCCCCGTCGACCGGATCGTGGTACTGGGTCGCGTTGACCTCGACGAACCGTTCCTGGCCCGCCGGCAGGCGATGTCCGGGGACGATGGCGCCGACCGGGCACGCACTGACACAGGCGCCGCAGTCGACGCAGGTCGCGGGATCGATGTAGAGCATCTCGGCGATGCCGAAATCGGGCTCTTCGGGTGTGGGGTGGATGCAGTTGACGGGGCATGCGTACACGCACGACGCGTCACCGCAGCACGCCTGGGTGACGACGTGAGGCATTGGTCTCGGGTTCTACTCGCGTGGAGTTCGGCTCAGGCCGCGGTGTAGGTGGGTTCGCTGCGGAACCGCGAGGGGCGGCCGCTGATACCGAGCGCGCGCCACAGCAGACGCGAGACGGGATTCATCAGCCCACTCTGCTCACCGAGCATGCGGACGTCGCCGAACACGTTACGCAGGAACCGCTTTGATTCCGGTGAGCGCCAGAAGATGTCCTTCATGACCTCGTCGGGCACGTCGAACCGCTTGGCGAAGCTCCGCGGGGGCACCACGATGGCGCCGCAGAGGATGCGCATCGTCAGCGGGAGCATGAGCGACAACAGGAACCGCTGGATGCGTCCGCGCTGCGGAACCTGCTCGCGGATCAGGTGATGGGCGAAGGAGATGTGGCGTGCCTCTTCGGCGACATGCAACTGCATGACCGCGGCCATCGTGGGATGCAGGCTGGCGCGGGTACGCAGGAAGTCCTTCTGGATGTGGTCGATCGGCTCCTCGCCGCCGAGGACCCCGAAGAAGAACAGGGTGGGGAAGACGGTCGAGACGAGCGGGACGAACGGAGAGATCAGCCGGTAGCCGATCTTGGCGCCCGGCACGTCCACCCCGGTGCGGTTGATGAACTCCTGGAACATCAGGGTGTGGTTGCACTCCTCCTTGGATTCGTGCGTGGTGTAACGAAATTCGCGCGCGCCGTTGGGGAGTTTGAAGCTGTACTGCATCAAGCCGCGGATAAGGATCGACTCGAACTGCAGCCCGACCTTGGCGACATTGGCCTGACGCCACATGCCTATCTCGATCTGCTTCTCCTGGGGGAGCTGCTGGTACCACGGGTGCCGGCCGATGGGATCGACCTCGTAGGACAGGATCCACCGGGGGTCGTTCTCGACGATCGCCATGTGCGGCGCATCCCAGTCGATGTCGACATAGGGATCGAAGTTGCGATGGACCGAGGCTGCGGACAGATCGTCGAGGACCTGCCCGTAGTCGTGGTCGCTGCCGGACTTGTCGTGCTGCGGCACGTAGCGGGTGGGGGCCCCGTGCTCCCGGTCGGTCGGGGTCAGTGCTTTCGTCATCGTCGCATCCCTTCGGGGTGGGCGGCTCGGTCGGTGAAACAGACCACAGCGGATGATCCGAACGTATTTCGGCGACGCCTACTTTGTCAACACTCGATGTCACATTAGGTACCGGCACAATGGCTCGGTGTATGTGCCGGCAGCCGCATCGGCCGCCGCGCGACTTCGGCGGCTGACCTGGTGAGACGGGTGTAATTCGTTCGAGTTATATAACGCCGTCGGGACCCCGTGCGCGGGTTAGAGTTACCGCACCATCCGTGCCCGTGCCTGCTCACCTGGAGGAGCGATGTCCCGTTGTGTTCGCGCGTCCCAGCGCTTGCGGGGCGCGACGCATTCCGCCTGCGCCCACCGCCGCGGGCTGTCCGCGGACGTGATCCGGGCCCGGAGCCGGTCGTGAACCAGCCGCCGCAGGGTCCCACGCGTGTCGTTCCCCAGCCGGGCGGGCCCCAGCCGGGCGGGCCCCGGCCGGGTCCGCGGCAGCCCGGGCCCGCGCAGCCGGCGCCCGGCCCACGACGGCCGACCCCGCCGCCCCCACCCGGCCCGATGCCGCGGCGGGCGCCGCAGTCGCCCCACCGGGGCGCGCCCGGACCCGCCGGCATCGTGGGTGATCTGACCCCGGAGCTCATCGGCACCGACGTCTGGACCGACGCGATGGTCGAAGCCGCGGGCATCCCGGTCGTCGACGTCCCGTTCGTGACGGTCGGGTCCGGTATCGGCTCGTTCGTGACCGTCGACTATCTGCGGATCAGCGGGGTGCCGCTCGATCGGATCGCCGTACTCGGACCACAGGACGTGCCGTGGCACAGCTACGAGTACCTGACGCGGGTGTCGCAGATCCCGCGCGGGGAGCGCTTGCGCTCCGACTCGGCGTCGACCCCGGACAACATCTGGGGCTTCCCCTCCTATGCCGTCCGGGAGGCGTGGGCGGACAAGAAGTTCAAGCCACTCTGGAATGTGCTGGTGGAACCCGTCTTCGCGAACTTCTACACACCGAAGGCCGGGCAGGCGTTCGCCTCGATGGAGAAGGAGTGCGAGCGCATCGGTTACCTGAAGTGCCTGCACCGCGGTCAGGTCCGCATGATCCGACGCCGCGCCGGTGGCGGCTACTTCACGATTCTCACACCGCCACAAGGGACTTCGCCCACGAAGCGAGTGGCCTTCCGCAGTCAGTGGGTCCATGTCGCGATCGGATACCCCGGCATCAAACTCCTGCCCGATCTGCAGGCCTTCCGGGAGACCTACCGCGACGCCAGCAAGGTCGTCAACGCCTACGAGTCCCACGAGCACATCTACCAGTCCCTGCAGCGCAAGCCCGGCACCGTGGTGATCCGCGGAGCGGGGATCGTCGCCTCCAGGGTCCTGCAGCGGCTCATCGACGACCGCGACGCATATGGACTGCAGACGCAGATCGTGCATCTCTTCCGCACGTACTACGACAAGCCGCACGGGCCGCACATCTTCATGCGGCGCAAGGGCAAGGACGGCTGGGCCTACCAGGGCTTCAACTACCCGAAGTCGGTGTGGGGCGGGCAGCTCAAGGCCCGTATGCGCAAGCTCGAGGGGCACGAGCGCGCCGAGGCGTACAAGCAGATGGGCGGCACCAACACACCCGTCCGCGACGACTGGCAGGAACAACTGGCCCGCGGGCGGCGCGAGGGCTGGTACCGCGTCGCCGTCGGCAAGGCGGAGAGCCTGGTGCCGGCCGCGGGCGGGCAGGGGGTGGTGACCACGGTGCGGGTCGACCCGCACGCACCGATCCGGCAGGAACACCGGCCCGACGGGACCTTCGAGATCTATGCCGACTACGTGATCGACTGCACCGGACTCGAAGCCGATGTGCGCGAGCACCGCCTGCTGCGCGACCTGCTCGACCACACCGGTGCCGGCATCAACCCGGTCGGCCGCATGGACGTCGAACGCGACTTCGAGCTGAAGGGCACCCGTAGCGGCAACGGCAAGCTCTACGCCTCCGGCAGCGCGACGCTCGGCGGTTACTTTCCCGGCGTCGACACGTTCCTCGGTCTGCAGATCGCCGCCCTGGAGATCGTGGACGACCTCGCCCGGCAGGGATTCTGCAAGCGACTGACGCCCTGGCGATCGACGGCCCAGTGGTGGCGCTGGATGAACAACAAGGGAGTCGACTGACATGTTGCCCACCCTGTGGGGGCGAATCCAGACCCGCGTGTTCGTGCTCGGCATCCTCGGCGGTCTGTGGACCATCGTGCTCGTCCCGTTCCTGTGGCTGATCTCCTCGGGGGACCCGTCGATCGCCGACGTCTACCGGGTCGCCTTCACCGTCCTCGTCACCGTCATCGTCCTCGGCGTGCTCTGGGAGTTCCTGTACCACTTCCTGCAGCAGTTCCGCTGGGAGAAGGACTGGCCGACGCTGTTCGGACTCCTCACCGCGATCAACGAGGGCATCCTCGTGTGGATCGTGATCGACGGCACGGGAGTGATCCCGGAGTCGCTGAAACCGTCGCCCTTCGTGTTCTCGGTCCAGTTCGTGACCACGTGGCTCCTCGTGTGGGTGGCGGTCAACGGGCCACTGCGCGCCGTCTTCCCGCACTGGCGATTCCAGGGAGGCCGGTTCCTGTGACCATTCCGGGTGACATTCCCAGCGTCACACCGACCGTGACGCTGATCCCCGGCGCGGGGGTCGTGATCCGCACGCCGGCGTTCCTGTGTCTGATGGCCGACACGGTGCCGACGTCGTTCACCACCGACCTCCTCGACATCGAATCAGCGGTGTCCGTGCCGGATTCGATGCCGCGACGCGGCCGGCACCTCGTGCGGGCGCTGGCGCAACTGGTGGCCACCGCCGACGAACCGGTCGACATCGCGTTCGCCGCACCCGACAGTGCCGGCATCGCGATCTTCCTGTCCGGCCGGGTCTACGGGGAGACCGACGGCAAGCGGATGGAGCCGGCTGCCGGCGACACCTACGACCGCGCCGTGCCGTGGCCGTACGAGGGGCTCGGGCTCTACCTCGCCGGCACGGAACCCGCCGAAGTCGGCGAGGAGCGATTCGACCTCGTCGAGGGAATGGTGCCCGCCGCGGGCGCGCTGCTGCACACCCCACTGGGCCTGCGCGGCACCGAGTTCCATGCGGTACCCCAGCGATCGGCGCCCCAGCGACCGGCACAGCCGGGGCCGGACAGGGTGGTCGAACCGTCCCGACCCGATCCGGACCCGGGTCCGCCGACCGAAGCACTGCGGGATCTCGACGATCCGGAAGACGAGAAGCCCCAACCCCCTGTGTCCGAACTCCCTGCGCCCGAACCTCCTGCTCCCGAAACCCCTGCGCCCGAACCGATCCGGAAGAGGTCACCCTTCGACGACCTGCCGCCCCGGCCGGCGAGCCCGGACCTCGACGTCGAACCCGTCGGGGACCACCGCTCCGCGACACCGGAGCCGGACCCCATGGGTACCACCGAACGGATGGCCCCCGGCGCCGGCCTGCCGGCATCGGACCCACTGCCGTTCACCTCGACTCCGCTCGGCGGTCCCTTCGAGCGCGAGCCGTTGTCGCCGCCCGGACCTCGTCAGCCGGAGCCGGCTCCGCGGGACGCGACACCGCCGGGTGACCGGCCGCACATCGAGCCCGCACCCGCGCCGAACCCGTTCGCCGAACCCCTCGAACCGCGCGCGCCCCTGCCCAAGGAGGAGCACCAGAAGCCCGCGACCGAGGTCGTCAAGATCGAGGCGTCACGGGCCATGGTGCACGGGATACGTTGTTCGCGAGGCCATCTGAACCATCCGCAGTCGTGGCTGTGCGGGGTGTGCGGGATCCGGATGGACCAGCTGACGACCTTCCTCGTCGAGGGGGAGCGGCCGCCGCTGGGCTGGTTGCTGCTCGACAACGGATTCACCTTCCTGCTCGACGAGGACCTGGTCATCGGCCGGGAGCCGGGGTCGGCCGGTGGCGGATCGGCGGGCTCGCCCAAACCGATTCGCGTCCAGGACGAAACCGGTCAGCTCTCGCGGCGTCACGTGGAGATCCGGCTGGTGGAGTGGACGGTGCAGCTGGTCGACCTCGGGTCGGCCAACGGCACCTTCGTCGCCGATCCCAGCAACGGCAACCGCGAGACCCGCCTGCTGCCGCATCGTGCCCACGTGCTGGTGCCCGGATCGCACGTCCGAATAGGCGGACGGCACTTCATCTTCGAGTCACACCACGCGCGCATCTGAGCGAACGGATCCGAGGCCATGGAGAAACACACGATCGCCTTCCTGCTGCTCGACGTCGCGATCGTCATCGCCGCCGCCCGAGTGGGTGGGATGATCGCGCGTGCGTGCCGTCAGCCGGCCGTCGTCGGCGAGATCGCCGCCGGGATCGCGCTGGGTCCCAGCCTGCTGGGACTCCTGCCCGGCAACCCCGACGAGTGGTTGTTCCCCGACGACGTCCGGCCGTTGTTGGGTGCACTCGCGCAGATCGGCCTCGTGCTGTTCATGTTCATCGTCGGTCTCGAACTGGACATGCGGCTGACCAAGGGACGAGAACGTGCGGCCGCGAGCATCTCGGCGTTCTCGATCGCCTTGCCGTTCGGCCTCGGTGCCGCGCTCGGACTGCTGCTCTATCCCTCGCACAACATGGTCGGGGGCATGGAGATCGAACGGCTCGGGATGGTGCTGTTCATGGGCGTCGCCATGTCGATCACCGCCTTCCCGGTGCTCGCGCGCATCCTCACCGATCGCGGGATGATGCGCACCGTCCCCGGTGTGTTCAGCCTTGCCGCCGCCGCGATCGACGACATCCTGGCGTGGACTCTGCTGGCCTTCATCATCGCGATCATCCAGGGCGGCAGTCCGCTGGAGGTCGCGAAGATCGTCGGACTCACGCTCGTGTACGCGGCGGTGATGTTCGGCGTGGTGCGGCCATTGCTGGCGAAGCTGATCGTCTGGCGCGACGCCGCGGGCCGGCTGACCCCGGACATTCTGGCGGTCATCCTGATCGGGCTGTTCCTCTCGGCGGCGGCGACCGATGTCATCGGCATCCACCAGATCTTCGGCGCCTTCGTGTTCGGCGCGGTCATGCCCAAGGTGGGGGCCGAGCAACTGCACCGGGAGATCCTCGAGCGACTCGAGCAGGCGAGCGTGCTGCTCCTGCTGCCGATGTTCTTCGTCGTCACCGGCCTCAACGTCGACCTCACCGAGATCGGGCTCGCCGGGTTGGGGCAGTTGCTCCTGGTTCTCCTCGTCGCGATCGCGGGCAAGTTCGTCGGTGCCTATGCCGGCGCGCGGGTGAGCGCCATACCCACCAGGCAGAGCGCGGCCATCGCGGTGCTCATGAACACGAGAGGACTCACCGAGCTCGTGATCCTCGCCGCCGGCCGTGAGCTCGGCGTGCTGAGCGACGAGCTGTTCGCGATGCTCGTGGTGATGGCGCTCGTGACCACGATCCTGACCGAGCCCTTGCTGCGGGTGGTGTATCCGGACAAGGTGGTGGCCAACGACATCGCGGCAGCCGAACGCCGCGCACTGGCCACCGCCACCGCGCCGCGGGTCCTGGTGCTGATCCGCGACCCCGTCGGGACGGTCGCGGATCTACGGGCACGGCATCGTCGAATGCTCGACTGCGCCACCGGATTCGACGTCGTGCTGGCCGGTCTGCTCACTGCGCCGGATCGTGCCGCCCGTCCGCTCGAGGTCGGGATCCCGGTGGTGCCGGACTTCGCGGCGATCGCCTCGGCCGTGGAGAAGCTCAACGAGCTGGGCTCGTCGCTGACCGGCGCGGGTTCGGTCTCGGTCCTGTGCCGGTTCAGCGCCGACCCGGCCGTCGACCTCGACGCGATGTCGGAGAACGCGAATGCCGACATCATCGTCGTGGACAGCGCGGACCTCTCCCTCGGCGGGTCACTGCGGTCGGCTCCGGTCGCCGTCATCGACGAGACCGCCGATGCCGCGGTTGCTCCGAGTCGCAGCACCGTCACCTGTGTCGCCGCCGACAGTCGCAGCGGCCGCACCGCTGTGCTGATGGCCGCCGGGCTGGCGCTCTTCGGGTCACGGTCGCTGACCATCGTGGCCTCCGGTTCCCGACGCCGGTGGCTTGCCGACCTCAACGCCGTTGCCGAGCAGGGGGTTTCGGTGTCGGTCCAGGATCCTCGCCGGCATCGGGACGAGTCCGTGTCGTTCACCGTGGCCGCGGCGGACGAGAGTAGACAGGGCGCGCCGGTTCCGGTCACCGTCGTCGACAACACCGGGACGAGCGAGGAATCGCTCGGTGACCGCGTCGCGGATCTCTACCGCTCGACACCGGCCGCGCAACCCACGCCGTCGCGAGCGGCGCCCGACACGTCCAGCCCGAACATCGGTTCATCATCGGAGAGGCCCTGACATGGCGACAGTCGAGATCCCGCAGCAGCTGGCGGATTTCACGGTGCTCGAGAAGCTCGGCATCGGCGGCAACGGCACGTTCTACCTCGCCGTCCCGCCCGCGCGACTGGGACTGGGCACCGACCGCGTGGTGGTGAAGGTCTTCAGCGGCGTCTGCAGCGACGACGCCTACCGTCGAGGGGTGCGTGAACTGCGGGCGTTCGCCGCCGTCGTGTCGCCGTTCCTGGCGGGCCTCTACGACGCGGTGCTGCAGGGGCAGTTCATGTACGCGATGGAGTACTTCCCGCTCGGTTCGCTGGGCAGTCCGGCGCGCGAGCTCAGCCGGGACGAGAAGCTGGCGGCGATCGCCGACGCGGCACGCGGCGTCGACGCACTGCACGAGGCCGGGATCGCGCACGCCAACATCACACCGTCGAGCATCATGGTCACCGAGACCGGCGGTAAGATCTCCGATCTCGGCCTGGCCCGGGTCCTCGCCGCCGACGAGCCCATCACGAGCTTCGCCCAGCCCGGTGCGGTGCAGTACATGGACCCGGCGCTGCTGGCGGGTGACGTGCCCTCGCGTGCGACCGACATCTGGTCGCTCGGTGCGTGCCTGCATCGCGCCCTCACCGGCGACGGGGTGTACGGGGAGGTGCCGGACACCCAACCGCTGCTGGCGATCCGGGCCGCGCTGTCGACCCCGCCGGCACTGTCGGAGAACCTGGATCGCGACGAGCGCACCCTCATCGCGAACTGTCTCGCGCTCGCCGGAACGAGGCCGTCGACCGCGATGGAGGTCGCGGTCCGCATCGACGCGCTCCGGGGCCGCTGACCAGGGCTCGCCGGTTGCTGTGCGGGTGGGGTGGTCGTCGGGTTCGGTCAGCCCAGCGGAGCGGTGCGCCACCAGTCGTCGAGGATCTCGCGGCCGGTGTGTCCGGGCCACGTGGTCACCACGGTGTATGTCGCACGCGGTGACCCGGCGAAATTCGTGACGACCCAGCCGTCCACGACGCTGTCCCGGCTCGCCGACGCCGGTCCGTCCCGCCAGCTGATCTCGTCTCCCGGATAGCCTTTCAGGCCGGCGGTGACCGCGGCACGTGTCGGAGGCGTGGGTGTGCGCCACACCACGAACCCGACATTCGCGTCGTCGGTACACGAGATGCCGTCCACCCCGTCGCGGAGGACGGCCTCGCAGCGGGCACCTCGCCATCCCGTCGACTCCGGTGTCTCGGGCAGGAGTTGGGGGAAGGTCGCGGCGATGGGAGCGACGGCCGACGGCCACGGCGGCCGGGTGGTGCTCGCACCGAGCAGGATCAGCGTTCCGACGACGAGGGCGACGATCACCGCGGCGACGAGGATCGGTGCGATCCAGCGCCGTCGACGCGGCGATGCGGAGACCGGCGGCGGTGTCGGCGGTGTCGCGACCGCCCGGCGCCGCTCGGTGTCGACCTCTGTCGGCCGGTCCGGATGACCGGCGGGCGTGAACACCCGCGGGACGCCGCGGTCGGGCCCGGGCGTGCCCGCGGCGATGACCTCGGTCGCTGGTTCGCCGTCGGTGTGCGTGAGATGCAGGGCGAGCTCGGCGGCGCGGACGAACTCCGCGCAGGTGCGGTAGCGGTGGTCGGAATCGGGGTCGAGGGCGCGGGCCAGCACGGCGTAGAAGGCCGGCGAGACCGCCCCCGACACCCGATGCCGCGCGACCGATCCTGTGCCGGTGAGCAATTCGACCAGCGTGCGGCCCAGTGCGGCGACATCGCCTGCCGGATGCGGCATCTGGCCGTCGTGTCCTGGGGCGGTCAGTCCGAAACCGGTGAGCGTGACGACACCAGGGGTCGCCGCGGCGGAACCGGTCAGGTCGCCGGGCTCGGCGAGCAGGATGTCGGCCGGGGAGACGTTGCCGTGGACCAGTCGTCGGCGGTGTGCGGCATCGAGCGCGTCGCCCACGACGGTGATGATGCGTACCGCGAGATCGATGTCGATGCCGTCGGGATGGCGGCGGATCAGCAGTGCTGCGTCGGACGCGGGCACGGGTTCGATCGCCACCCAGGCCCGACCGTCGGCGTAACCGTGACCGGCGACCTGCGCGATCGCGGGATGCCCCATCGTGGAAGCCCTTTCGACCGCCAGCGGGAACCAGCTGCGAAAGCCAGGGCCGGCCGAGGTGCTCCGGTCGACGACGGTGAGCATGACCCGATCGGGAGGTGAACCCGCCGTCCGTGGGTCCCCGGCCCCAGGGTGGAGGACCGTTGCCAGATAGTCGTCACCCACCGGGCGCCGGCGGAGCAGTCGATCGACGCGATGACGCCCGACGAGAGTGCCGGGCGGGAGTGGTTCATCGTGAGCCGGACCGACAGACACGGTGCCTCCCTCACCTCGGGTGAGTCCTGACTCTACCGGTCCGGTCCCACCCGCCCGGGGTGGAACAGGCCCAGGCCGTCGCCGTCGACGGTCACTCGAACAGCACGGGTGCGGAATTGAACAGCATCACGATGAAGAAGATCAGCAGAAACCATGCCCCGCCCTGCCACACCTGCCAGCGGCCGTTGCGCTTCCAGGCCAGGTAGGTGCGATACAGCATGGCGCTCGCGCCCAGGAGGACCACGATGGGGGAGGCGATGATGAGCACGGTCTGCAGTGGATCCGACGACGCGTGCGCGAGTACCAGCAAACCGAGTCCGAGGACGACGGTGATCCCGATGTGGATCAGGATCGCGCGAAAGTCGTTGGTGCCGTTCTGCGGAAGGGGTGACGTCATGGTGTCCACCAGGTTACACGTCGGGCGAATCGTGCAGAAAGCCACCGTGATCAGGACTTCGTACTCATTGCCGCGGCCACGACGCCGGGGCAGGATGGGGGGTCGGGGCCGAAACCGGGCCGCGCGGGGCGACCCCGAGCAGACCCGCGGCCGAACCCGAGGACCCCACACGGGGCGTCGAGATCAGAGGAGATGAGCCACAACATGAATGCGATACTCGTCGGCGTGGACGGATCGGACGCGGCCACGGGCGCGGTGCGCTGGGCTGCCCGGACGGCCGCGGCCGAAGGTCTCGATCTCAAGCTCGTCGGTGCGTATGACGCCAGCACGAGTGACTACGCCCCCGGCCTCATCATCCCGCAGGACGTGGTCGACGCCATCCGTCAGGATGCGTCCGACGCGGTGCACGCGGCCGCCGACGCGGCGAAGGATGTGGCGCCCGGGGTGACGGTGGCCACCTCGATCGTCGACGGCGACGCGACACGCGTGCTGCTCGAACTGGGCAAGGATGCGGCGATGATCGTGGTCGGCACCCGTCGGCTCGGCAGCGTGAAGGGCTTGTTCCTGGGATCGGTGAGCACCAGCGTCGCCGCCCACGCGCACGGCCGGGTCACAGTGGTGGCCGCCGAGGGCGACGACGCCGGGCCCGTGGTGGTCGGTGTGGACGGTTCGCCCGTCAGCGATGCCGCCGTCGCCGAGGCGTTCCGGCAGGCGTCGCTGCGCAATGTCCCGCTCCGCGCGGTGCACACGTGGACCCCCCTCGACGCCGACGCGCTCCACGGATACGGCATCGGCGCCGACGAGGTGGCGCGGATGACGCAGGATGCGGTGGAGGTGCTCGCCGAGCGGCTCGCCGGATATGCGCAGGACTACCCGGACGTGACCATCGAACGGTCCGTGCTGCCCGAGGAGCCGGCCAAGGCGCTGCTCGACGCGGCGGGCGCCGAGGCATCGCTCCTCGTGGTCGGCAGTCGTGGGCGCGGCGGTTTCCGCGGGCTTCTGTTGGGCTCGACCAGCCAGAAGGTGATGCATCACGCGGAGTGCCCGGTGATGGTGGTCCGCACCTGACGGAGCTGCGCGGTACGGCGGCTCCTCGTTACCGGTTGTGGACCGGGGACGAGGAGCCGGCGACGCTTACCATCGAGCCATGACGCTGAAGAAGCTGGAGCTCTCGGTCGGGGAGCTCGCCCAGCGAGCCGGCATCGCGCCGTCGGCGGTCCGCTTCTACGAGGATCAGGGCCTCATCTTCAGTCGGCGCACCTCGGGAAACCAGCGCCGCTACCACCGGGCGATGTTGCGGCGCGTGGCGTTCATCCGGGCGTCGCAGGTCGCCGGGATCCCGCTGTCGGTGATCGGTGAGGTGCTCGCCGAACTCGGCGACCACGAATCGCCACCCAAGTCGATGTGGGAAGCGGCGTCGAAGCGCTGGATGGACGACATCAACCACCGCATCGCGCTGCTGGAGAACATGCGGGACATGATCGGGTCGTGCGTCGGTTGCGGGTGCCTGTCCCTGGGGGAGTGCCACCTCCTCAACCCGGGCGACGAACTCAACAAACTGGGTCCGGGCCCGCGCCGCCTCCTCACCGATCAGTAGCGTCCGCGACCCGAACCCGGCGACCGGACCATCCGGGGACGTGGGCACGGACCGCAGGCGATCGCCGCCGCTTGCGGTTTCGGCGAGGGAAAACAGCGGCGGTACTGTTGCCCCATGGCTCGACCGTCGCGCGTGGCGCTGGCTCTGGGAAGTGGCGGCGCCCGCGGCTACGCGCACATCGGGGTGATCGCCGAACTCGAGGCGCGGGGATTCGAGATCGTCACCGTCGCCGGGTCGTCGATGGGTGCGCTCGTCGGCGGCCTCTATTGCGCGGGCAAGCTCGACGACTATGTCGACTGGATCTCCGGTCTGTCCCAGCTCGACGTCGTCCGACTGCTCGACGTCTCGCTGACCAAGCCCGGTGTGATCGGTGCCGAGCGCATCCTGCTGCGGGTGCGGGAGATCCTCGGCGACACCGCGATCGAGGACCTGCCCGTCCCGTTCACCGCGGTCGCCACCGACCTGAACGCCGGCCGCGCGGTCTGGTTCCAGCGCGGTGTCCTCGCCGACGCCCTGCGCGCCTCGATCGCGATCCCCGGAGTCATCAGCCCGCACGAACACGGCGGCCGGTTGCTCGCCGACGGCGGCATCCTCGATCCGCTGCCGGTGGCCCCCACCTCGGCGGTGTCCAGCGATGTGACCATCGGCGTCATCATCGGCTCCGACGGTGGGCCGGAGGCCGGAGCCATCCGGGAGCCGAAGGCCAGGGGACTGTTGCGCCGCAACGTGGCGCCGATCCTCGACAACGAGTTCATCCGAGCGGTCCGCGACCGGCTCGGTCACGAGATGCCCACGGCCGAGCGCGGCGAGCACTCCGCCACCGACGGGGCGGTGATCGCCACCGACGGGGGTGCCGACGCGGTCGACGCCGCGGGCGAGCCGGCCTCCGTCCCGACCGCCGAGCAGGCCGGGTTCGGCGTCGACGAACCGGCCCGGATGGGACGCGTGGAGGTGCTCAGCCGCTCGCTCGACATCATGCAGGAGGCCCTGACCCGCTATCAGGTCGCGGGCTACCCGCCCGACGTGTTGATCCGCGTGCCCCGTCGAACGGTTCGCACCCTCGACTTCCACAAGGCCTCCGAGATGATCGAACTCGGCCGCGCCCTGACCGCGCGGGCCCTCGACGACCTGCCCGAGCTGCCATGAGGCGGATCCCCCGCGGCATCTGGGTCCTGCTGTCGGCGAACGTCGTCATCGCCCTCGGATACGGTTTCATCGCGCCCGCGCTGCCCACCTTCGCCAGAACCTTCAACGTCTCGTTCACCGCCGCGACCGCGGTCGTGTCGGCGTTCGCAGTCATGCGGTTGATGTTCGCGCCCGCGACCGGCCGGCTGGTCACCGTCTTCGGCGAGCGGCGCATCTATCTGACCGGTCTGCTGATCGTCGCGGCCAGCACCCTGGCGTGCGCGTTCGCCCAGACCTACTGGCAGCTGCTGGTCTTCCGCGGCCTCGGCGGAATCGGCTCGACGATGTTCAGCATCTCGGCGATGGCCCTGCTGATCCGGATGGCGCCGAGCGACATTCGCGGGCGGGTGTCGGGCTTCTTCTCGGCGGGGTTCCTCATCGGCAGCATCACCGGACCGCTCATCGGGGCGGCGCTCGTCGGCTTCGGACTACGGGTCCCGTTCGTCGTGTACGCGGTCGCGCTGCTGGTCGCGTCGACCGTGGTGGCCACCCAGTTGCGGGAGGTCATCGCCCCGGACCAGGCCGACGGCCCGACGGGTGCGCTGATCGGTTTCCGGACCGCCCTGCGCGACAGCGCCTATCGGGCGATCCTCGCGTCGAATTTCACCCAGGGCTGGGCATCCATGGGTGTCCGGGTCGCGGTGGTGCCGCTGTTCATCACCGAGAGTCTCGGTGCCGGCGCGGGAATGGCGGGGATCGTGCTGGCGGTCTACGCCGCGGGCAACGTGCTGGCGATCCTGGTCGCCGGCCGGTTGTCGGACCGGTTCGGGCGGCGGCCCATCATGCTGCCCGGTCTCGTCATCACCGTCGTCGCGACCATCGCCCTCGGCTTCTCCCCGAACGTCGGCGTCGCGCTGGCGTTGTCGGTGGTCGCCGGCGTGGGCTCGGGACTCTTCGCGCCCACCCATCAGGCCGCCCTCGCCGACGTCCTCGGCAACCGTCAGCAAGGCGGTTCGGCGCTGGCCGCCTACGGCATGTCGTCGGACCTCGGCGCCGTCACTGGACCCGTGATCGTGGGGTTCGTCGCCGACCGGGTCGGCTTCGGACCCGCCTTCGTGCTGACCGGTGTGGTGGCCGCGGTCGCGCTGGTCCTGTGGGTCTTCGCCCGCGAGACCGCGCCGGCGATCGTGGGCGACGGCCCCACGATGACGCCGACCGAGGATTCCGGGACATCCGCCACGCCGGCCGAACCCGACCCGGGTACCGATCCGCTCGGCGCCTCGGAAACGGTTCGTCGGGACGCGGCCGACGATCGGTGACGTTCCGAGCCGGCCGGCCGCGCCGACACGGCAACCCCGCGGTGCCGATGAGTGCTGTGCGAGGGCGGACGACGAATTACGGTTGAGCGATGACCGGTGCAGGGCAGTCGGATCACCCCGCTCAGCGGACCGCAGGGTGCGTGGGCCCGTGACGTCCGGCGAGGGCCTCGCGCCCGGGTACGACTACGCGCTCGGGGCCGATTCGGAGGTCGGCACACTGCGGGCGGTCATGCTGCATCGGCCCGGCGACGAACTGCGTCGCCTCACCCCGCGCAACAACGACCAGCTCCTGTTCGACGGGCTCCCGTGGGTCGGACGCGCGCAGGAGGAACACGATGCGTTCGCGGAGGTGCTGCGCGACCGGGGGGTCGACGTCTACCTCCTCGGCGACTTGCTGGCCGAGACCATCGCGCACAGCGGCGCCGCGCGGATCCAGGGCATCGCGGCGGCCGTCAGCGCGCGCAGGCTGGGAACGCACCTCGCGGACGATCTGGCCACTCATCTACGGGGACTGTCGCCGGCCGACCTCGCCTACGTGCTGATGGCCGGGATGACGTTCGACGAGCTGCCGATCACTCCCTCGGCGGAACGGTCGTCACTGGTGCGGCGAATGCACCACGGCCCCGAGTTCGCGATCGAGCCCCTGCCCAATCTGCTGTTCACCCGAGACAGTTCGTTCTGGATTGGCGGACGGTTCGCGATCACCTCCCTCGCACTGCCCGCCCGGGCGCGGGAGACGTCGCTGACCGATCTGATCTACGCACACCACCCGCGGTTCACCGGCGCCCGGCGGGCCTACGAGTCGCAGGTCGCGCCGGTCGAGGGCGGCGACGTGTTGCTGCTCGCCGCCGGCGTGGTGGCCGTCGGGGTCGGCGAACGGACCACGCCCGCCGGAGCAGAAGCGCTGGCGCGCAGTTTGTTCGACGACCACCTGGCGCACACCGTGCTCGCCGTGCCGATCGAACAGTCGCGCGCTTTCATGCACCTCGACACCGTCTGCACGATGGTCGACACCGATGCCGTGGTGATGTACCCGAACATCCGCGACACCATGTCGGCGTTCACCCTCGTCCACGACGCCGCGACCGACGCGGTCCGGATCACCGGCGAACAGCACTTTCTCGATGCGGCCGCCGAGGCGATGGGCATCTCCAAGCTGCGTGTCATCGACACCGGACTCGACCCGGTGACCGCCGAGCGGGAACAGTGGGACGACGGCAACAACACCCTGGCCCTCGCTCCCGGGGTGGTGGTGTCCTACAACCGGAACTCCGAGACCAATCGGCGACTCCGCGACTCGGGCATCGAGGTCATCGAGATCGAGGGTCGCGAACTGGGGTCGGGCCGCGGCGGGCCGCGGTGCATGTCGTGTCCGCTCGCGCGTGATCCCCGGTGAGGCTCGCGTCATGACCGGAGATCCGTCGGCCCCCGACCCGAGCAGCACCGGCCCGGCCGGCACCGGCAGCGCGTCGGCGCTCGACGCGCTGCGGATCGACGCCGGCTCCGACCGTCCCCCCTTCGAACAGGTGCGGATCGGCGTCATCGACCTCATCGAATCCGGGGAGCTGCTCACGGGTGAACGCCTCCCGACCGTGCGGGCCCTGGCATCGCGACTCGGCGTGGCGGCCAACACGGTCGCGCGCAGCTACCGGGAACTCGAGGCGGCAGGCGTCATCGAGACCCGCGGGCGGCAGGGTTCGTTCATCAGGGCCGGTCGCCACGATGCGCTCGACGCCGGTTTCGCGGCCGCCACGGCGTACGTCGAAACCGCCCGTGAGCTGGGCCTCGACGATTCCGTGATCGTTGAGATGCTCAACCGTGTGCTCGGACGAACTTGAATAGATGCACCGAGATTGATTGGCTTGAACGATGACAAGTGAACAGGATGTGATCACTGGGCGTCCGAAGCAGACACTGGACCCGGTGGTTTTCACCGTGACCGCGGTGCTCGTCATCGCCTTCGTGATCTGGGGGATCGGGGACAAGGAGAGTCTCAACTCGACCACCACCGAGGTGTTGAGTTGGATCACCAACAACCTCGGCTGGCTGTTCATCCTCTCCGCGACGGGCTTCGTGATCTTCGCCGTGTTCCTCGCCGTGTCCAAGTACGGCCGGATTCCCCTCGGCCGGACCGGGGAGAAGCCGCAGTTCCGCACCGTGAGCTGGATCGCGATGATGTTCAGCGCCGGCATGGGCATCGGGCTCATGTTCTTCGGCGCGTACGAACCGCTCTACCATTTCGCAAGTCCGCCACCGGAAATCGGTCAAGACGACATCCGCGCGGCCATGGCGACGACGATGTTCCACTGGGGTTTCCACCCGTGGGCGATGTACGCGGTCGTCGGCCTCGCACTGGCCTACAGCACGTACCGGCTGGGCCGGACCCAGCTGATGAGCGCCGTGTTCGAGCGGCTCCTCGGTCCGCGGGTGGCCAACGGCCCGGGCGGCAAGATCATCGACATCCTGGCCATCTTCGCCACCCTGTTCGGCACCGTGGCCTCCCTGGGGCTCGGCGCGCTGCAGATCGGATCAGGACTCGACACCCTCGGCTGGGTCAACGAACCGACGAAGATGTTGCTCGTCGCGATCATCGCGATCCTCACCGCGGCGTTCGTCGCATCGGCGGTGTCGGGCATCGCGCGCGGGATCCAGTGGTTGTCGAACATCAACATGGTGCTCGCCGTCGTGCTGGCACTGTTCGTCTTCATCGTCGGCCCGACAATTTTCATCCTCAATCTGCTGCCGACCACCCTGGGTGCCTACCTCACCGACATCACCACCTTCGCGGCCCGCTCCGACGCGACGGTGACCACCGAAGCGGGCCATCAGTGGCTGGCTGACTGGACGATCTTCTACTGGGCGTGGTGGGTGTCGTGGACCCCGTTCGTGGGTCTCTTCCTCGCGAAGATCAGCCGCGGCCGCACGATCCGTGAGTTCGTGATCGGCGTGATGGTCGTCCCGACGACGGTGTCGCTGGTCTGGTTCTGCATCTTCGGCGGTACCGCGATCCATCAGGACATGGAGGGCACCCTGGCATTCGATCCGGCCACCGCGGCCAGTGAGAGCACGCTGTTCGACGTGCTCGCCCACCTGCCGTGGACCGGTGTCGCCTCGGCTCTGGTGATGATCCTGGTCGGCATCTTCTTCGTGTCCGGCGCCGACTCGGCGTCGCTCGTGATGGGCACGCTCTCGCAGCGGGGTGTCGAACACCCGTCGCGTTCGCTGACGGTGTTCTGGGGTGTGCTGACGGGCGTCGTGGCCGCTCTGCTGCTGGCGATCAGTGGCGATGGCGCGCTCGACGGCATCAAGACGATGGCGATCATCGCCGCGTTGCCGTTCGTCGTGGTGATGATCGGCATGTGCCTGTCGCTCTTCCTCGACCTCCGGCGCGACCCGCTGATCGTCTCGCGTCACGTGTTGTCGGCCCAGGTCGACGAGCACGTCCGCGAGCAGGCCGTCGCCATCGCGACCGGTGAACTGGAATCGATCGACGCCGACGCGGTCCGGCATCTCGAGAGGATCGACCCCGACCTGGTCGAGCAGGCGAACGGTTCGGAGTCGGCCGGGTCGACCAACGGATCGGCGCCCGCCGAATCGACTGTCGGCGACGCCGATCGCACCGACGGGGGTCGTGACGAGGGGCAGCGCGGCACCGACCGGCTGACCGGTCCCGCGGTGTAGCGACCTCGACCCCCAAGCACGACGAATCCCGGTGGACCGCGCGGTGATGCGCGGCCCACCGGCGTATCTGGTGGGTATGGTGAGACGGCCGGCGGACCGTCGTCAGACCTGTGAGATCGCGTCGGCGAGAGCAGTCGTGAACTGTTCTGCGGTTGCCCGGTCGAGCCGGGATGTCGTGACCCGCAGACCATTCCGTTGTGTGGCGTCGTCGACGGCGAAGATCGTTCCGGGTTGCACCGCCCAACCCCGGCGTGCGAGTTCGGTGCTGACCTTCTCCGCGGGACTCTCGTCGGGCAGGTCGACCCATGCGTTGATCCCGTCCGGTGGCCCCAGGGTCGACGCGACGCCCCGCGTGGTGAGCTGATCGACGAGAAGTCGCGCGCGACGGGCATATTCGCCGCGCGCCGTGGCGATGAGCCGGGTTGTCGCCGGATCGGTCAGCAGGTGAGCGGCGGTGGTCTGCAGCAGGTGGCTGACCCAGGGGCGACCGGAGCGTAGTCGGGCGTCGAGCGCGGCGGCGGTCGTCGCGTCGGCATCGACGAGGGCGACCCGCAGGTCCGGACCCAGGAACTTCGCGACGGACCGGACGACCGCCCAGTGCCGGCTGTTGTCGGGGATCACCCGGTGGTAGTCGTGGACCGACAACAGCGAGAAGTGGTCGTCTTCGACGACGAGTACCTCGGGGTATCGCTCCAGGAGCGCACGGAGTTCACCCGCACGCGCTTCGGACAGGGCGATCCCTCCGGGGTTGTGGCCGCGGCAGGTGACGATGACCGCTCGCGCACCCTCGTCCAGCACTCGCGCCAGGTGATCGGGACGCATCCCGTGCTCGTCCAGTTCCACCGCCAGCGCGCGGTACCCGTTGACGCGGATCGTGCCGACGCTGGCGAGAAAGCACGGGTTCTCCACGGCGACGGAGTCGCCCCGGACGAGGTGCGTGTTCAGGAGTCTCTCCATCGCGTCCACGGCTCCGTGGGTCGCGATCAGTTCTCCCTGCTGCGGATTATCGCCGAACAACACCGGCGCCGCTGCCCGCAGTGCCGGTGCCACGGCGGAGGTTCCGTACATCGTCGGGCGGTAGGGCGCCGCGGCGATCGCGGCGCGCAGATCGGGGAGGAGATCGGGGTCCGGATTGCCGCCGGCCAGGTCGACGGCGTCTGCGGGAGCGGCGAGTTCGCTGCCGGGTTGAAGTCGGTCGGCGACGACCGTGCCTCCCCGACCGCGGGTGTCCGCCGCACCCAGCGCGACGAGCTGGCGGTACGCGGTGGCCACGGTGTTGCGATTGACGCCCAGCTCGACGGCGAGTTCACGGATCGGCGGCAACGAATCGCCCGGCCGTAACCGACCGGCGACGATCGCGTCGCGGGCGCTCTGAACGATCGCGTTCACTGTCTGCCCGGTGATCACGACGCACACTGTACTTCCGCCTCGACATTTTTTGTCCTAGGACAAATGCTACCGTGGCTGTACACGCGGAAGTCAGGAGTGCGCCCATGAACCAGCCACACGAATCCTCGAGCCCGGTCTGGTGGCGTTACGTCGCCTACTGGTATGGCGGCAGATTGCCTGTCTCGGTGCAGGATTGGGTGATCAACGATCTGACCGGACCAGGTGCGGCGGTGCGGATGGTCACACGGTGGTCGATACCGTGCATCCTCCTCGTGCTCCCGATGCTGTTCGTGCCGGGGCCGTGGGGGGTGCGGATCACGATGACCATGCCGATCCTGCTGTCGTACCTGTTCTTCTCCATCGCGCTGAACCGTGTCTACCGCCGCTACCGGCTGGTCCAGCACGGACTCGACCCCGAGCTGATCAACACACTCGAGCGCGCGAAGAACGCCGACCTCTATGTCGAGTACCACCGGAAATATCGCAACGAGACCACCCGGCCGTCGTCGGTCTCCCGGTAGGACCGTCCGGGGAGCCCGCCCGCTCCCGCCGGTGTCAGCCCCAGCTCGGCAGCCAGATCTGCTGCCGCCAGAGGCCCGGCGATATCGGGGAACCGGTGAGGATCGGCCACAACCACACGAAGTTGGCGACGACCAGACCCACGTACATCGCGACGACCATGATCGCCAGCGCCCGGCGCTCGGGCCGGGCGCGCGCTGTCGCGGCGGCCGAACGCAGGAGGTCACCGCAGCACAGCGCCAGGCCCATCACCAGGAACGGCGCGAGCACGGTCGCGTAGAAGAAGTACATCTGCCGGTCGAGGGCGAGGAACCACGGCAGGATGCCGGCGAGGTAGCCGACGAGCACCGCTGCGTACCGCCAGTCGCGGCGCACGATCCACGACCACAGCCCCCACAGCAGCATCGGCAACGCCAGCCACCAGAGGGCGGGCGAACCGATCAGCATCTGCGCGCGCACGCATTCGCCCCCGCCGCACTGGTCGGGACCGTTCTCGAGCGCGTAGAGCATGGGCCGCAGGCTCATCGGCCACGTCCACGGCTTGGACTCCCACGGATGATGGTTGCCCGCGGAATTGGTGAGTCCCGAATGGAATTCGAGGATGCCGGATTCGTAGTACCACAGCGATCGCCAGGCACCGGGAACCCAGGCGAACGGGCCGTCGGTGCCGATCGTATTACCCACCTGGTAGCGGTAGACCGCCGTCTCGCTGGTGAACCACGGGATGTAGGTCAGGAAGTAGATGACGACCGGCATCACGGCGAGACTCGCGCCGCTCGGGACGACGTCGCGCACGAGGGTGCCCACCCACGGACGCGGGACGCGATACGCGCGGCGGGCGGCCACGTCGAAACCGATCGCCAGGGCGGTGAAGAAGATGACGTAGTAGATGCCCGACCACTTGGTGCCGCAGTTCAGTCCCAGCATCACACCGGCGGTGAACCGGTACCAGCGGAAGCCGAGACGGGGTCCGAAGGGACTGTCGGCGATCCGGCCCTCGAGATAGACGCGGTACATCCGCTCCCGGACCTGGTCGCGGTCGGCGACGAGCGCGGCGAAAGTGGCCACGATGAACAGGGTCTGGAAGATGTCGAGCATGCCCATCCGGGACTGCACGAACAGCACGCCGTCGCAGATCGCGAAGACCCCCGCGATCGCACCCACCAGCGTCGACCGCGTGAGCCGGCGCACCGCGCAGTAGATCAGCACGACGACCAGGACGCCCGAGACGGCCGGCGCCACGCGCCATCCGAGCGGGCCGTAACCGAAGATCGCCTCGGACGCGGCCAGCATCCATTTGCCGACCGGCGGATGCACGACCAGCCCGTACGCCGGGTTGTCCTCGATCCAGTTGCCGCCGGACAGCACCTGCCAGCCCTGCGGGACGTAGTGCTTCTCGTCGAAGACCGGTGTGCCCTTGTCGGTGGGATGGGTCAGGGCCCAGAACCGGGTGACGGTGGCCAGGAGCGCGATGACCACACCGACGACGAGTCCACGACCGCGGTCGGGGGCACCGAACAGCGGTGCGGGCACGTCCGGGCCCAGGCGAGCTGGCGGGATCGGACGCCGTGCGCCGCCGCCGGACACCGGGGTGTCGTGCACGGCGGTGATGGTCACCCGATCGATCCTAGTGGTCCCTCGTAAGCTGGCTGTCGATGAACGCCGCCCAGTCCGACACACCCGATCTCGACGACGATGCGAACGTGCCCGACGATCCCGCCGTGATCGCCGATCCCGGTCCCGACCCCGAGCGCGCCTCGGACGGTGGCGGCCGGCTGGTCCTGGCGGCCACGCCGATGGGCCAGGTCGACGACGCCTCGCCGCGTCTGCGTGCGGCGCTGCAGACCGCGGACATCGTGGCCGCCGAGGACACCCGGCGTGCCCGTGCGCTGGCCGCGGCTCTCCAGGTCGAGATCGGTGGCCGGCTGGTCAGCTACTACGACCAGGTCGAGGCCGCCCGCACCCCGGGTCTGGTCAGCGCGATCGCCGGGGGACAGACCGTGTTGCTCATCACCGACGCCGGCATGCCCTCGGTCAGCGACCCCGGGTATCGGGTGGTGGTGGCGTGCGCCGACGCCGGACTCCCGGTCACGGCGCTGCCCGGGCCGTCGGCGGTCACGACGGCCCTCGCGGTGTCGGCACTGCCCTCGGAGCGGTTCTGTTTCGAGGGTTTCGCCCCCCGCAAGCCCGGCGCGCGAGCCGCGTGGCTGCGCGAACTGGTCTCCCAGCCCCGGACCGCCGTGTTCTTCGAATCACCCCACCGGCTTGCCGACACGCTCAACGCCGCGGCAGAGATCCTCGGCCCGGACCGTCGCGCCGCGGTGTGCCGCGAGATGACCAAGACCTATGAAGAGGTACGGCGCGGCGGACTGGCCGAACTCGCGGAGTGGGCGGGCACCGGCGTACGCGGCGAGATCACCGTCGTGATCGCCGGAGCCGTCGCCGCCGAACCCGACATCGACGACCTCGCTGACCAGGCCGAAGAACTCGTGGCCGGCGGCATGCGACTCAAGGACGCGTGCGCGGAGGTCACGCAGGGTTCCGGTGCCTCTCGACGCGACGTCTACCAACAGGTGCTCGAAAGACGTCGAGCTGATCCGGGCTGACCCGCAGTTCCACGCGCGGTGCGAGACGGTACGGCCGGCTCGAGACGAGCGCCCCGACCACCCGGCGCAGCCGCGACAGCTCGGCGCGCACACTCACGGTGTGCCCGTCGTCGCCGAAGAGCAGCTGGCTCAATCGCTGTGAGGTGAGGCCCTGCTCGCCGGCATCGGCGAGGAGCAACAGGATCTGGGCATGCCGTCGGGTCAGCACGGTGCGCCACGGCTCGCCGTCGCCGGTGACCGTCACGGTGGGTTCCCCGTCGAGGGAGAGTTCGGCCAGGACCGGGCCGGACGGGCCGGCCGGACGCACCAGCCAGCCCTGGCCTAGGCGCTCGACGACGCAGATGCCCAGACCCGCCACGAACTGACGCATGTTGTCCGTCGGCGCGGCGACGCGGACGGGCGGCGTGCAGCCGCGCCCCTCGGCCACCCACCCGTCGTCGTCGATGAGCAATCCCGGCCCGTGCAGGCCGGCGAGCTGGGCCTGACCGGCGAATCGCAGGTCGGCGAGCTCGCGCTGATGGGTGAGGGTGATCTCGTGTTCGCCGAGGGCGGCCAGTGCGGAGGTGAAGGCCGAGGCCGCGGGCTGCATCTCCATGGCAGGTCCGGCCAGGCCCGCGATGGCGATCATGTCGCCGGTGCGGTGGTCGTGCACCGGCACGGCGGTGCAGAACAGTCCGTGCAGTGAGCTGTAGTAGTGCTCGGCCCCGAACAGCCGTGTCGGGCGCTGCAGGCGAACCGCGAGGCCCACCGCCGTGGTCGCCGTGGAGTCCTCGTCCCACCGGCTGCCCTCGACGAGCTCGAGCCGGTCGGCCTCCGGGAGCACCGAGGCCGAACCGCCACGCCACAGCAGCACGCCGTCGGCGTCGAACACGCCCAAGGTCATCGACGCGTCGTCCGCGGACTGGGCGAACAGACGCTGGAGTGGTTGCACGGCGTCGCGCAGTGGGTGCGTGGCGCGGCGGGTCTCGAGTTCGTCGTCCGATATGTGACCCGGGTTGTGCGCGTCGACGGTGGAGCGGTGCCGGCCCGACCGGACACGACCCCACGATTCGACGACATCCCCCGGCACGTCGGAGCGTGGTGTGCCGCCCGACATGAAGGCATCGTGGTCACGGCGCAGATCACGATCGAGCACCGTGAGATCGGTGGACGACCGGATGGGCACAGTCATGTGCGGAATCGTACCCAAAGCGGCCGCCGATCATGCCCAACCGCGCGGCCTCACGATGCTCGCGGCCTTGTCGAGGCATTCCTGCCATTCCCGGGCGGGGTCGGAATCGATGGTGATCCCACCGCCGACGCCGAGGGCGAGGGTCCCGTCGGGGGTGATCTCCACGGTCCGGATGGCGACGTTCAGGTCGAGCGCGCGGTCGGGGCCGGCCATGCCGATCGCCCCGCAGTACACGCCGCGCGCGTCTGCCTCCCAGCCGTCGATCAGCTCCATCGCCCGCAGCTTCGGAGTGCCGGTGACCGACGCCGGGGGGAACGTCGCCGCGAGGACGGCGTCGTTGCCCGTGCCCGGGGCCAGGATCGCCTCGACGCGTGACACGAGGTGCCAGACGCCGGGCGCGGGCACCACCGTCAGGAGCTCGGGGACGCGCACGCTGCCGGTCACCGCGATGCGCCCCAGATCGTTGCGGACCAGGTCGACGATCATGATGTTCTCGGCGATGTCTTTGGCGGAGGCGGCCAGCGTATCGGGGTCGGCGAAGGCCGGCAGGGTGCCCTTGATCGGCGACGACGAGATGATGTTGCCGGTCCGGCGCAGGTAGGTCTCCGGTGAGAGGCTCGCCACCGACCCCCAATCTCCCTGCAGGAAAGCGGCTTTCACCGGTGCGGTGGCTCCGGCGACATCAGTGAAGTAGTCGACCGGGCGGCCGGTCAGTGTCCCGGTGAAGCGGGTGCACACGCATGCCTGGTACACCTCGCCCGCGCGGATCGCCTCGAGGCACTCCGCGATGGCGTCCAGGTGCGGAACACGTTGCGGGGGATGCCATTGCGCCGTCGGGACGGTGTCGGTCCGACGATGAGTGACAGAGGTGCGAGCCGCCCCGGCGGAGTTCACCACCGCCTCCGCCCAGTCGGGTACACCGGTGCCGGCGCAGCTCCAGCGACCGTCGCGGAGTACGAGCACGCCGTCGGTGTGCCCGCCGACATTCGGTGGCAGCGACGCGTCGTGCGGCCGCACCGGGAAACCGAGGTAGCCGAACCAGAATCGATCGGGGTCGTCCGGCGGGAGACAGCCGGGCGTCAGTTCGATCGAGGGCGCGATGACGGCGTCGGCGTCGTACCAGTCACCGATCAGCGCGGCGGGCGGCGGCAGTCGACGCGCGGCGGTCTCGGCGTGCAGGGCGCGCAGCACGTCGAGCGCCGGTGCTGTCGCGCTCGGGCCGAGCGAGCCAGACCCCACCCCGTCCGACGAGATCATGCTCGGCGTGCGGGATCAGTTCTCGTACCGAGGGAACACCGGTGACGGCTTCGGCAGCGCAGTACCGGGCGCCAGGCGGGTGCCCACGGCGGTGAATCGACGGTCGTCGCCGACGACGAGGAGGTCGAGGATCTTGCCGGACGACTCCGGCATGACCGGCTGGCTCAGGAGTGCGACGATGCGCACGACCTCGGCGCAGACGTAGAGCACCGTGCCGGTGCGCTCGAGATCGGCCTTCGCCAGTTTCCATGGCTCCTGCGCGGAGATGTACCGGTTGGTCTCGGCGAGCGTCGACCACAGGGCCTCGAGTGCCAGGTGGATGGCCTGGTTGTCGATATGGGTTCGCACGGTGTCGAGCAGCGAGTCGGCACGCGCCAGCAGCGCGGCGTCGGTCTCGGTGAGCTCGCCCGGCACCGGCAGGGTGCCGTCGAAGTACTTGCCGACCATCGACAGCGTGCGCTGGGTCAGATTGCCGAACTCGTTGGCGAGGTCGGCGTTGATGCGGGACACGATCGCCTCGGCGGAATACGAACCGTCCTGACCGTAGGACACCTCGCGGAGGAAGAAGTAGCGCACCGGATCGAGGCCGAACTCGTCGATGAGGTTCTCCGGGTCGACGACGTTGCCGACCGACTTGCTCATCTTCTCGCCCTTGTTGAACAGGAAACCGTGCGCGAAGACCCGCTCGGGCAGGTCGATACCCGCACTCATCAGGAAGGCAGGCCAGTACACACAGTGGAACCGGATGATGTCCTTGCCGATGATGTGCAGGTCGGCGGGCCAGTAGCGGGCGAACGTCTCCGGGTCGTCGACGAAGCCGACGCCGGTGAGGTAGTTGGTGAGCGCGTCGACCCACACGTACATGACGTGTTCGGGATGGTCGGGGACCGGCACGCCCCAGTCGAAGGTGGTGCGCGACACCGACAGGTCGGTCAGGCCGCCCTTGACGAAGCTGATGACCTCGTTGCGCCGGACGTCGGGGCCGATGAAGTCGGGCCGGGATTCGTACAGCTCGAGCAGTTTGTCCTGGTAGGCGGAGAGCCGGAAGAAGTAGGTCTCCTCCTCGGTCCAGGTCAGCACGTGCCCGGTGTCGGCGGCCACCCGGTCGCCGGCCTCGTTGACCTCGGTGTCGCCCTCGCTGTAGAAGGTCTCGTCGCGGACGTCGTACCAGCCCGAGTACTTGTCGAGGTAGATGTCGCCGCGGTCGCTCATGCGCCGCCAGATCTCTTCCGATGCCCGCTTGTGGTCCTCGTCTGAGGTCCGGATGAAGCGATCGAAGCTGGACCCCAGCCGCTCCTGCAGCGCCTGGAACCGGTCGGAGTTCCGGTTGGCGAGCTCTGCGGTGGGGATGCCCTCGGCGTTCGCGGTCTGCTGCATCTTCTGCCCGTGGACGTCGGTGCCGGTCAGGAACCGGACGTCGAAGCCGTCGAGTCGCTTGAACCGTGCCAGGGCGTCGGCCGAGATGTACTCGTAGGCGTGCCCGATGTGCGGAGCGCCGTTGGGGTAGGCGATCGCGGTGGTGATGTAGTACGGGCGTCCGCCGCCGTGGGAGGTACCGGACGGATCAGGGCTGGTCAGATCGGGTGCCATAGTGCCCAACAGACTACCGATCGGTGGAGACGACACCCAATTGCGGTCCGCACGATTCCTGACCGGCCCTGGTCGATCTTGCGGGTGCGCACAGTCTGTTGAAGGCTGCGGACGACGCGCCCGGGTCGGCACCGCGCGTACAGGTAGGGGACCGGCGCGCTGACCGACCTCGGACCGGTGCTGCGTCCGATCCTGCAGCCGGGTGCGTCGCCGGATACCGCGCCGGGCTCTCACACTGTGGAGTTGTCAAAGAACTGTTGTGACGATCGGGTCGCCGGGTTCTACGTACGGGTACGTCGTCGTCTCACTCGAAATGCGAGTCCGACAGCTCGGACTTGAGCGACCTACACAAGCACGTCGTCGAGCCGCATGGTGCGTCGGTTGTAGGCGGGCCGTGGCCGGCGGTCGGGGTCGATGTCTGCAGGAGGGATCAGCCAGGGGTGGCGGTCGTGGCCCATGATCACTTCCCAACCGTGGTGATGTACCTGGGTGTGACAGCGTTGGCAGAGCAGGCATCCGTTGTCGAGGTCGGTGGGGCCGCCGTCCACCCACGGCACGATGTGATGCACCTCCGTATGTGCCGCGGGTGCACCGCATTTGATGCAGCACAGGTCGCGGACCGTGATGGCCCTTCGTAAGTGAGACGGGAAGAGTCGTCTGCTGGTCCCCATCTGTAACGGCACTCCTTCTCGGTCCAGCACGATCTCGCCCACGATGGCGTCGCACGAGAGTCGTCTCGCGGTGGCCTGTGACACCGAACCGACCCAGGGCAGTCTCGCCGGCTCCTTCGCATCGGCCGGGATCGTGACCAGTAGTTGGGTTCTGGGTGTGCCGCTGGTGTCGAGGGTCGCGCCGATCGCCGCCTGATCCAGCAACAATTCGAAGCCGTCCGCCCACCGTTGTTCGCGCGTACGCCGATCCTCACTGCCGTCGGGCTCTGGTCGCGGGCAGGATCGCTCGTCGATCATGGACAGGAACTTCTCACCGATCACAGCTGTGACGTCGGCCTTGATCTCCACGCGACCGTCGTCGGTGATGTGCGAGTTCACCGCGTTCAGGGAGGAGTCCTCGGCAGCGGGGATGGCGTCGTCGGCGGTGACCTGGATGCGGTGGGAGATGGTGCGTGCGTGGTCGGCGACCTCGGTGGGGGTGGCACCCGAGAATGCCTGCGCCAGTAGTTCGGACTCGTAGCGCTCTCGATCGTCGTCGGAAAAATCTGTCGGGGTTCGTTTCTCGATGATGGTCATGCCACGGACAACGGCGTCGACGCATTCGGTCGCCAGATACCCGTCAGCGGCGCATGCGCCGAGCTTCGGCAATGAGTCGATGCCCGCCCCGATTCGCACGCTGCGGTGAGCGACCGCCGGCGCGAAACCCATCTCGATCAGCACCCCGCGCGTGGTCGACCCCACCTTGTCGGCCGCGCCGGTCGCATCGAAAGCTGCTGCGTGCACGGCGATCTGATGGCCTACCGCGTTGTACAGGAACCGGAGCTCGTCCAGTCGGTCGAGAATGCCCCGACCGGTCGGGTCGATCGGTGGTCCGAGTGCGATGACGACGTCGCGCATCTGGGGGAGCGAGGGCATGCCACCAAGGTAGTCGACAATTTGTTCGAAGGCGAGCGATTTCCACAACCAATAGTGCCCAATTAAATTACGCGGCAATGCAATTAACTTGTGCACCCTCAGTGAGCAGCAGTACCGCCAGTGAACTGCAGTGAACCGAGGTGAACAGAAGTCTCATGAGTCCCAACGTTTCACGTCGAGTGAGAATCGACGGCGACATCACCGCATTGCTGGGCGTTGTTCCGGATCGGCGGACCGCGCCATAGTGGCTCTGCCACAACGGATTCAGAGAAGTCGATCAGTCCCCGGGCCGCTGATCCAGGATCACGATCGCTGTTCGCGCCACCATGCTGTCGGCGTCACCGATGAACGCTTGCAGCGCCGAAGTCGCTGCGGTACCGGGTATCTCGGCCAGCGCCTGCACCAGTCGGGATCGCACGGCCGCATCCGGGTCGGCCCCCAGGCGGTCGACGAGCAGGTCGACGATCCGCTCGCGGTGGGCTTCGTGGCCGGCGAGGATCTCGGCGGCCTCGACATCGCGGTCGCCGGCGGCGATGAGCTCGACGAGTCCGTCGACCGCCGCGTCGATGCCGCGCCGCCCGAGCGTCAGGGCGGCCACGCGCCGGACCACGGTGTCGGGATCGTCGAGCAGGCTGTGCAACACCGCGTCGACCTGATCGTTCTCCGCGAGTGCCGCCAGCGCGGTGACCGCGCGACGCCGGATCATCGGATCGGGGTCGGCGGCGCCGTCGGAGAGTCGCCCGACTCCGCCCGGTCTCTGCGCGAGCGCCCACCGGAGCGCACCGGCGACGTTGGGATCGTTCTCGGCCAGCAGCGCGTCGGCCAGCGACTCCCCGGACACGCCCACCTCGCCGGCGAGCAGCGCGGCCCGCTGGCGAAGGGCCGCGTGTTCGGACTGGACCGCACGGAGCAGACCGATCACGTCGAGTACCGACGTCCACTCGGTGGGACCCGTCACCGCGACGCGCTGCAGCCGCTCCAGGAGCCGCGTGTCCGCGGCGATCCGCGCGCGGGTGTCGTCGATGAGCCGGTCCATCAGCGAACCGGGTTCGAAGTCCGGATCGTCGAGCGCGCGACCGACCTCGCGCAGCGAGAGTCCGAGCGATCGGAGACTCTCGACGTGCATGAGCCGCTCGAGATCCGCCGCGGCGTACTCCCGGTAGCCGCCCGACGTCCGCCCGGTGGGCCGTACGAGTCCGAGTGAGTCGTAGTGGCGCAGCATCCGGCTGCTCAAGCCGGTCTGCTGCGCCACCTCGCCGATCAGCACCGTCACGCCCCGTCGACCGACTCGGCGCCGGACGAATGCTGCTCGGACGAATCGCCGTCGGACGAATCCCTTTCGGAGGCATCACCGTTCAAGCGCGAGGCGAACTCCAAGGTGGCCTCGAAGTCGCTTTCCGGATCGTCGATCAGTCGCTCGGTCGCGGCCACGTGCGCCCGCACCTCGCGATCACCGCGCTTCTTCGCGGTGGCGAGCGGCCCAGCCGCGGAGTCGCCGAGTCCGGCGAGGGCACGGCTGAGACTCCGCCGGACGTCGGTGCTCCCGCGGCCGAGTTCGCCGGCCAGTTCGTTCGCGAGCCAGGCCTCGCGGCCGGCCGGGACCAGGACGGCGGCGGCCCGCCAGGCGGTGCGCGCCACCTCGTCGTCGGCGTCGTGCAGGAGCGTGGGGGAGATCGACGTCCATGCCGACCGGTCGCCGATCTTCGACAGGGTGTGCAGGGCCTGCGCCCGGGCCTGGGGTGACGCCGACTCCAGCTGGGGGAGGAGGACGGGCACCGTGAGGTCGGCCGGTAGGCGCGTCAGGGCCCAGGTCAGCATGTCCCGCACGAAGAAGTCCGGTTCGACGGCGCAGCGTCGGATGAGATCGTCGACGTACCCGGGATGCGGGTTGGTGCCCGCGGCCATCGCGGCACGGAGCCTCGTCGACGCGTCACCGGCCGCGAGTGCGGCCACGAGCGCGGGATCGAACGGTCGAATAGTCTGGTCGGTCATCGTCGACCACCTCCTTCGCCGTCGATCACACCCCTTGACACAGTGACAACGTCAAGTGCGCGGACCCCGACCGTCGGGCCGGGCCCTAGATCTCCCGTCGGTAGGGTTCGCATCCCGGTGGCGCCTTCGGCGGCTCGCGATACTCCAGCTCCGGGATGTGCATGGTCACCGGGGCCGACTCGAGCGTGAACTTCTCGCCGTGATGGGCCAGGTCGATCGGCGGACCCGACAGCAGCCGGTACGTCGCGTTGTCCTTGTCGACGGCCACCACGATCTTCGAGTCGCGGATGATCATGCGGAACGACATGTACGTCAGCCGCCGGGGGAGCCGGGGCGCGAACGTGATGTTCCCGCCGAAGTCGCGCATGCCGCCGAAGCCCGCGACGCAGTCGGTCCAGGCACCGGCCAGCGCGGCGATGTGCAGGCCGCTGCTGACGTTGTTGTGCAGGTCGTGCAGATCGGTGAACACCGACTCGGCGAGCAGATCGTAGGCGAGGTCGGGGTAGCCGACCTCGGCGGCGGTGACCGCCTCACAGCACGCCGACAGCGACGAGTCGCGGACGGTCAACGGGTAGTAGTAGTCGAAGTTGCGCAGCTTCTGCTCGGCGGTGAACGCATCGCCGAACAGGTAGGTCGCGAACACCAGGTCGGCCTGCTTGACCACCTGCTTGCGGTAGAGGTCGTAATACGGGTAGTTCAGCAGGAGCGGATAGCGTCCGACCGACGACTCGAAGTCCCAGGCGCCCAGCAGGGTGAACGACTCACACTGCTGGTGGACGCCGAGGGCGTCGTCGTAGGGGATCGTCATGTCGTCGGCACACGCTTCCCAGTGCGCCGCTTCGGCGGTCGTGACCCCGAACTGTTCGGCGAGGTCGGGCCGGCGGTGTACGGCCGCCACGGCGTCCCGCAGGTTCTGCTGCGCCGCGAGGTTGGTGAAGGTGTTGTTGTTCACCACGGCGGTGTACTCGTCGGGACCGGTCACGCCGTCGATGCGGAACTTGCCGTTCACGTCGTGGTGCCCGAGGCCGGCGAACAGTCGTGCGGTCTCGACGAGGAGTTCGACGCCGCACTCGGTCTCGAACTGTTCGTCGTTGGTCGCCCGGAGGTAGCGGGCCGTGGCGTTGGCGATGTCGGCGGACACGTGCACGCCTGCGGTGCCCGCGGGCCAGTAGCCCGAACACTCGTCGCCGTTGATCGACCGCCACGGGAACATCGCCCCGCGCTGACCGAGTTCGGCGGCGCGGGATTTCGCCTTGTCCATGGTGGAGTGGCGCCATCGCAGTTCCTCGCCGGCGGCGGCGGGGACCGTGTAGGTGAGCATCGGGAGGATGAAACTCTCGGTGTCCCAGAAGGTGTGACCGTCGTAGCCGGGGCCGGTGAGCCCCTTGGCCGGGATGGCGCGGGACTGACCGCGCGCGCCGGCCTGCAGCACGTGGAACAGCGCGAACCGGACCGCCTGCTGCAACTCCGGATCGCCGTCGAGTTCGACGTCGGCGTCGCGCCAGAAGTCCTCGAGGTAGCGGACCTGGTCGGCCTTGAGCGAATCCCAGCCGGTCTCCATCGCCATCGCGAGCGCCGCGTCGACCTGGGCGCGCAGCGCCGGCACCGAGCGTCGGGCCGACCAGCCGTACCCCATGTACTTGGTGAGGGTCAGGCTCTTGCCCTTCGGCACGTTGGCCGCGATGGTGAGTCGGGCCAGGTCACCGTCGGCGCGGATGAAGGTGTCGGCCTTGTCGGGGAAGTAGATCTCGTGGTCCATCCCGGCCGCGATGTGTAGGCCGGACTTCTTGGTGTGGTGGACCAGCATGCCCCAGTAGTTGCGGCAGGTGGCGAGGTCGGAGACCAGCGGGGCGTCCAGCGCGGCCGCCAGGCGCGGGTCGTTGCCCGGTGCCGGCACCGGCTCGTTGGCCAGGAGATCGGACTGCAGAACGAGTTTCATGTCCTCGTCGACCGGCTCGACCTCGTAGCGGATCGCCGCGATCGTGCGCTTGGTGAAGGACACGAGACGCTCGGACTTGATCCGGACCTTGCGGCCGGTGGGTGAGGTCCACACCGTGTGACGACGGAGGGTGCCGGTCCGGAAGTCCAGCGTCCGCTCGTGCTCCTCGGTACGCCCGTACCGGAGGTCCATCGGCTCGTCCTCGACCAGCAACCGGATGATCTTGCCGTCGGTGACGTTGACGACGGTCTGTCCGGACTCGGGATAGCCGTAGCCGCTCTCCGCGTAGGGCAGGCCGCGCAGCTCGTAGAAGCCGTTCAGGTAGGTGCCGGGATGGTCGACGGGCTCGCCTTCCTCGAACGACCCGCGTAAACCGATGTGCCCGTTGGACAGTGCGAACAGTGTCTCGGTTCGGCCGAGCATGTCCAGATCGACCCCGCCGCGCCATTTCAGCTGCCACGGATGGATCTCGAAGCCGAAGTCGTGGCCGTGCTCGGCGGTCATGCGGGCAGCAATTCGACGAGATCGGTCACGACGACGTCGGCACCGGCCGCGCGCATGGCCTCGGCCTGCACACCACCGACGCGGTCGACGCCCACGACGTAGCCGAATGCTCCCGCGCTGCCGGCCTGGATGCCGGAGATGGCGTCTTCGAAGACCGCCGCCGCAGCGGGTTCGACGCCCATCTGCTCGGCGCCCAGGAGGAACGAGTCGGGAGCGGGCTTGCCCTTCAGGCCCTTCGCCACGATGTCGAGCCCGTCCACCCGGACCTCGACGAATTTCGACAGATCCGCTGCATCCAGCACTGCTGCTCCGTTCTTCGAGGAGGTCACCACCGCGATCCGGAGGCCGGCATCTCGCGCCGCCTCGAGGTATCGCACCGAACCCGGATACGCCTGCCCACCGTCCTCGGCCAGGCTGACCAGGAACATGTCGTTCTTCCCGTTCCCGATCCCGGTCACGGTCTGCGGGTCGACGTCGTCGATCCCTCGGGAGGCGAGGAAGGCCCGGACGCCGTCCTCGCGGGGACGCCCGTCGACGTAGGCGAGGTAGTCCTGGTCGGTGAACTCGACGAAGTCGGCATGGTCCGCGCCGCCCAGGCGCGCGGCGAGAAAGGCGTCGAACGCCTTCTTCCATGCCTTGCGGTGTAGCACCGCGGTCTCGGTGAGAACTCCGTCGAGGTCGAACAGTGCGACGGTGATCGAATCTGGCAATCCCAACACGCTTCGCCACGCTACCCGTCCCGGACGACTCCGGCGCGATTTGCGTGGCCGGGCGGACCGTTTTCCCTCGACCACGTCCGCGCGCGTGTACCCGTCGTGTCGGGCGGTGTCCGCCCGGGTCGGGGTGGGCGACCCGAAAACCCTTTGACCGGGCAACAACTGGGAGTGAGACGATGAACCGATGACCCGACGATTCGCCCAGATCGATGTGTTCTCCGCCACTGGAACCGGTGGTAACCCGGTGGCCGTGGTGCTCGACGCCGCCGACATCCCCGACGACCGGATGGCCGCGTTCGCCCGCTGGACCAATCTGTCGGAGACGACGTTCGTGCTGCCGCCGACCGACGCCGCCGCCGACTACCGCCTGCGTATCTTCACCCCGGACGGGGAGTTGCCGTTCGCCGGGCACCCCACTCTCGGCTCCGCGCATGCCTGGCTGACGACGGGCGGCCGCCCGGCCGGGGAGGACATCGTGCAGGAGTGCGGCGTCGGCCTGGTCCGACTGCGCCGCTCGGGTGCACGCCTGGCCTTCGCGGCGCCGCCGTTGCGGCGGTCCGGCCCCGTCGAGCCCGCGGTCGTCGCCGAGGTCGCAGCCGCGCTGGGAGTCGATGTCGGCGAGGTCCTCGCGGCCGAGTGGGTCGACAACGGGCCGGAATGGATGGTGCTGCAGCTCGGGTCGGGGGAGCGGGTGCTCGAGGTGGCGCCGGACATCCCGGCCCTCGGGGATCACAAGGTCGGGCTGTTCGGGCGGTACGGCTCGGGTGACGGCGAGGTCTTCGGTGAGGTGCGGGCGTTCGTGCCGGGGATCGGTGTCCCCGAGGACCCGGTGACGGGCAGTCTCAATGCCGGTATCGCGATGTGGTTGCGTGCGCACGGCCACGCACCGGCGTCCTATGTTGCCGCGCAGGGTGCGGCACTCGGCCGTGCCGGGCGCATCCACGTCCACGACGACGGCGAGAACATCTGGATCGGCGGGGACACCACGACGGTGATCGAGGGCACGGTGACGCTCTAGGCGGTCGGGGCGCACCGCGGCCGGAGGCGTCGGGCGCTCTGTGCCAAGGTGGGTGCCATGAGCGACGCCCCTGGTGGCCCCGGCACGGGGCCTGCCGAGCCGAACGGCGGCGAGACCCTGAGCAACAAGGCCGCGAAGAAGCGTCGTCGGCGCGAACCACCGCCGGACCCGGCTCCGCTGGCCGGTCTCGTCGACGCGCACACCCACCTCGCGGCGTGCGGCGGACGCGACGCCGACGCGGTCCGCGCGATCTGCGACCACGCGCAGGCCGTCGGCGTCGACCATGTGGTCACCGTCGCCGACGACATGGTCGACGCGCGCTGGGCGGTCGCGGCCGCGGAATGGGACGATCGGGTCTACGCGGCGGTGGCCTTGCATCCGATGCATGCCGGGGATCTGAACGACGAGACCGCGGCCGAGCTCGAACAGATGGTGCGTCACCCGCGGGTCGTCGCGGTGGGCGAGACGGGTCTCGACTACTACTGGCCCGGGAAGTCCGACGAGTGCGCGCCACCCGGGGTGCAGCATGAGACGTTCCGCTGGCACATCGACCTCGCGAAGCGGGTGGGCAAGCCGCTGATGATCCACAACCGTGAGGCCGACCGGGATCTGCTGGACGTCCTGGCCGCGGAGGGCGCGCCCGAATCCGTGATCATGCACTGCTTCTCCGGTGACCGAAATGTTGCACGCGAATGTGTCGAGCGTGGCTTCATGCTCAGTTTCGCCGGCACTGTGAGCTTCGCCAACGCCGAGGAACTCCGGATCGCGGCCGAACTCGTGCCCGACGACCAGCTTCTCGTCGAGACCGACGCGCCGTTCCTGACCCCGCATCCCTACCGTGGCCAGCCGAATCAGTCGTATTGCCTGCCGTACACGGCGCGGGCGCTCGCCGAGGTGCGCGGGGTGACGGACGCGGAGATGGCACAGACCCTCGGGGCCAACGCGCGCCGGGTGTACGGCATCCCTTTGCCATAATCTGGCCGGTTCGTTATCGTACTGTGATCCGCCTGGCCGGCGTGCAGATCCAGTCGGCCGACGTGGTGCCAGTGTTGCCTATCAGGATGTCGTGCCCTTGCCTTCCTTGCCGAACCCAGAGTCGTCCACCCCGGCGTCGCCAAAAGCGGTCTTCTCCAAGATCAACGGATCGAACTCGTTGCGTGTCCGCGTCGCGGTCGGCGCCGTCTGCGCCACCGTCGCGGCCGGCGGGATCATGGGCGTCGCCATGCACAAGAACGTCGCGATCGACGTCGACGGCGACGTTCGGCACGTGTCCACCATGGCGATGTCCGTCGAGAGCCTCCTCGAGTCCGAGGGGCTCGCACCCGCGGACGGTGACAAGGTGAGCCCCGGCCTGGACTCCGGATTCGGCGACGGCCAGACCATCAAGGTCAACCGGCTCAAGGAGGTCACCCTCGACGTCGAGGGCAAGCCGGAGAGGATCGTCACCAACGCCTCTACCGTCGATCAGCTGCTGGCCGAACGCGGGCTGAGCCACGCCGCCGAGCAGGCCGTCTTCGGCAACGAACTCCCGGTCGACGGCGGCGAGATCGACGTCGCGCTGCCCAAGCCGGTGACTCTCGTCGACGGCCCGGCCAAGAAGCGTCCGACCGTCGCCGCACACACCGTCAAAGATCTGCTCGAGTCACTCGGGACGCCGCTGGGCGCCGAGGACAAGGTCACCCCCGCGGCCGACACCAAGGTCACCCCGAACCTCAAGATCGTCGTCACCCGGATCAAGACCGAGGACGTCACCCTCACCGAGCCCGTCGCTCCGCCGGAGGTCAAGAAAGAGGACCCCACCCTCGTCCGCGATCGCAAGGTGGTCGAGAAGAAGGGGACTCCCGGCGAGGCGCGTGTCACCTACAAGGTCACCACCGTGAACGGCCGGGTCGTCAAGCGCGACAAGCTGACCAGCGAGGTGCTCAGCGAGCCCGTCGCGGCCACCGTCCGCATCGGCACCAAGCCGGGTGCGCCGTTCGTGCCGCCGGGGTCGGTGTGGGACGCGCTCGCCGCGTGTGAGGCGACCGGCAACTGGGCGATCAACACGGGCAACGGCTTCTACGGCGGCGTCCAGTTCGACCAGAACACCTGGGAGCGCTGGGGCGGTCTCGAGTACGCTCCGCGAGCCGACCTCGCCAGCCGCGAGGAGCAGATCGCGATCGCGAAGAAGACCCAGGCGGTCCAGGGCTGGGGCGCGTGGCCGTCCTGCTCGTCCAAGCTGGGCCTGCGCTGATCGGCGAGACGCCCGCGGGCACACCCGACGAGTCACCTGCGGGCACGCCCGACGAGGCCCCGCGCCTGCTCGGACCCGCGCAGATCCGGGAGCTCGCAGCCGAGGTCGGTGTCCGGCCGACCAAGACGCTGGGACAGAACTTCGTCCACGACGCGAACACGGTGCGACGCATCGTCGCGGCGTCGGGTGTCGGCGCCGGCGACACCGTCCTCGAGGTCGGCCCGGGATTGGGCTCGCTCACCCTCGCGCTACTCGGGACGGCCGGCAAGGTCGTCGCGATCGAGATCGATCCGGTTCTCGCGCAACGTCTTCCGGACACCATCGCGGAGTACGCGCCGAGCCGGCAGGACAATTTCGAGGTCATCCTCGCCGACGCCCTGCACGTGACGCGCGACGACCTCCCGGTGGTACCGACCGCCCTCGTCGCGAATCTGCCGTACAACGTCTCGGTGCCGGTCCTGTTGCACCTTCTCGGACTGTTCCCCGAGATCACCACCGCGCTCGTGATGGTGCAGGCGGAAGTCGCCGACCGTCTCGCCGCGGGTCCGGGCAGCCGGACCTATGGCGTACCGAGCGTCAAGGCGCGTTACCACGGACGCGTGAGCCGGGCGGGTTCGGTGGGACGCAACGTGTTCTGGCCCGAACCCAAGGTCGAGTCAGGACTCGTCCGCATCGAACGCACCGACGACCATTCGACCGACCCGCTCGACCGGCAGCAGGTGTTCGCCGCGATCGACGCCGCATTCGCCCAGCGCCGCAAGACGATGCGCTCGGCCCTCGCCGGCTGGGCGGGATCGGCGGCCGAAGCCGAACGCCGACTGCGCGAGGCCGGTATCGATCCCGGCGAGCGGGGCGAGAAGCTCGACGTCGACGACTTCGTCCGGCTCGCACGCACCACCTGATGGGGTTTGCTGCCTGCGCCTGCGCCTGCGCCTGACGAAAACCGCCCCTGGAATCCACCCACAGGAGGCGTCGCGGCGACACATCGTCGCTCGCGGCCGCCCGCGGGGCGGATCTCAGGGGCGCTTTCGGACTCAGTTCGACGCGGCTCGCAACTTCTCCAGCAGCGCGGGTGCGGCGTCGCGTAGGAACTCGTCTTGCGTGTCGCCTCCGATCTGGACGAGCGCGATGTCGGTGAAGCCGGCCTCCCAGAAGGGTTTCACGGCCTCGACGATCTGATCGAGGTCGGGGCCGCACGGGATGTTGCCAGCGACGTCGTCCGGCGTGACGAACTGGGTCGCGGCGGCGAATCCCGCGGTGGTCCGCAGGTCGGCGTTGACATCCCATCCGCCGGCGAACCACCGGAACTGATCGTGCGCACGTTCGATCGCCTTGTCGCGGTCGGGATCCCAGCTGATGGGGATCTGCCCGATCGCGCGGGACCGCTGTCCGTCGACGGTCGTCGTCGACTGGTGCGCGTTCCAGGCGTTGATGAAGTCGGCGTCGGGTTCGACGGCGATCAGGTGGTCGGCGAGCGGGCCGAACGTCTCGATGCCCGCGTTGCCTGCGACCGCGACACCGATCGGGACCGGCTGATCGGGGAGATCCCAGATCCGGGCGGCGTCGACCTGGAAGAACTCGCCGCGGAAGTCGACGAGCTCGCCGGTGTGCAGCTTGCGGATGATCTCGATGGCCTCGGCGAGCATGTCCTGGCGGTCGGCGACCGACGGCCAGCCCTCGCCGACGACGTGTTCGTTGAGGTTCTCGCCCGAGCCCAGACCGAGGGTGAAGCGACCGTCGGCGAGGATCTGCAGCGTCGCGGCCTTCTGCGCGATGATCGCCGGGTGATAGCGGATCGTCGGGCACGTCACGTACGTCATCAGGTCGACCCGCTCGGTCGCGTGGGCGACGGCTCCCAGGACCGTCCACGCGTACGGTGCGTGACCCTGGGCCGAGAGCCACGGAAAGTAGTGGTCGCTCGACACCTCGAAGTCGAAGCCGGCGTCTTCGGCGCCGACGGCGTACCGCACCAGCTCTTTCGGGCCGGCCTGCTCGGTCATCAGGGTGTAGCCGAATCGCGTTGCCATGGGGTTCTCCTCTGCGAGATCGGTCGCTTCGGTGTAGGCGTTGAGTCGTAGGTCCGAATCCGGGACGCTCGAGACGGTGGTGCCCGGACGGTGGACGTCCGACGACGGGGCGCGGTTCTCGACCCCGGAAACGAGGTGCAGATGCCGGACCACAAAGCGGATGGGTCGATCGACACCGTGCTTCTCGATGTCGACGGTACCCTCGTCGACTCGACCTACCTCCACGCGTTGGCGTGGATGCGGGCCTTCGCGGGCCACGACCTGATCCCGCAGTGGTGGCGGGTGCACCGGGCGATCGGCATGGGCGGCGACCGCCTCGTCGGCGAGATCTGCGGCGACGAGGTGGAGGACTCGCTCGGCGATACGCTCCGCGACGACTGGGAGGGGCACTACCGCCGGCTGCTACCCGACGTCCGTCCGCTCCCCGGCGCAGCCGACCTGGTCCGAGGGTTGCTCGACGCCGGGTATCGGGTGGCTCTCGCGTCGTCGGGGAAGTCGGAGTTCACCGATGCGGCGCTGGAGTCGATGGGGTTGTCGCGGAACGACTTCGCCGCCGTGACGACCTCGGACGACGCCGACTCGTCCAAGCCGGCGCCCGATATCCTGTCGGTCGCACTCGACGAGGCCGGCGGCGGGCGGGCCGTGGTCGTCGGCGACACGGTGTGGGATGTGGCGTCGGCGCACCGGCTGCCGGCGGAGTGCGTTGCGGTGCGCTCCGGCGGGTTCTCGGAGGGTGAGTTGCGCGACTCGGGGGCGGTGCTCGTCGTCGAGCACGTCGGTGAGCTCGTCGACCGCGACTGGCGTCCCTGAGCGACGGCGTCGATTGGCGCGAGGCCGACCCCGGGGCGCTAGTCTGGATCATTGTGTCGCGTACGTCGCTGTCGGTGGTGTCGGACTCCGTCACCGCACGGGCTCCGTCGAAGGTCAATCTGCACCTCGGGGTCGGTCCGCGCCGCGAGGACGGGTATCACGACCTGGTCACCGTCTTCCAGGCGCTGTCCCTGCACGACGACATCCGGGTGGCCCGTGCGAACGAGACGACCGTGACCGTCCGCGGTGAAGGCGCCGGGTCGGTCCCGGCCGACGAGTCCAATCTCGCGGTACGCGCGGCGTTGGCACTGGCCGACTGGGCGGACCGGTCCGGCAAAGTCGCCATCGACATCGACAAGACGATCCCGGTGGCCGGCGGCATGGCCGGTGGCAGCGCCGACGCCGCGGGGGCGCTCGTCGCACTCGCCGCCCTCTGGAAACTCGACATCGGCCGGGACGACCTCGCCACGATCGCCGCGGGTCTGGGCAGCGACGTCCCGTTCGCGTTGCATGGCAACACCGCGCTCGGCACCGGGCGCGGCGAACGGTTGATGCAGGTCCTCTCCCGCGGGGAATTCCACTGGGTCCTGGCACTCGCGCGCGAAGGGCTGTCCACGCCGGCGGTGTACCGCGAACTGGATCGGTTGCGCGGCAGCCGTTCTGGCGAGTGCGCCGACGACGACGAACGCGACCTGCTCCGACGCCCCGACGAACTGATGCAGGCGCTGGCGTCGGGCGACCCGCGCGCGGTGGCGCCGCTGCTGCACAACGATCTACAGCCCGCGGCGCTCTCACTGCAGCCGACGCTCCGCCGGACGCTGCGTGCCGGGATCGACGCCGGAGCGTTGGGCGGCATCGTGTCGGGGTCGGGTCCGACGTGCGCCTTCCTGTGCGCCGACGAGACCAGCGCGGTGAACGTCGCGGCGGAACTGTCCGGCGCCGGAGTTGCTCGCTCGGTCCGCACCGCAAGCGGTCCGGCTGCCGGGACGCGAGTCCTGGGAGCCGATCTCCGGCGCTGATCACCTACGGTTGATCGATGCCCCGTAGACCCTTCGCAGTCGTCGCGTCGACCGTCGTCGCCCTGCTGCTCGGGCTGTCGGCGGTCGCCATGCCGGGCTCCGCCGTGGCCGCCGCACCCGCCGACGGGTTCGTGTTCACCACCACCGAGGTCGCCGACGACGAACTCCCGTCGTCGGCCCGAGCGGGGACCCGGATCACCTACGCGACGCGCGATCAGAACGGACGTCCGGCGATGTCGAGCGGCGTGTACTGGGTGCCCGAAGGCGTGCCGCCCGCCGGCGGCTGGCCGATCGTCTCCTGGGCGCACGGGACGGTGGGCCTTGCCGATGAGTGCGCGCCGACCCTGCACCGCCTCGGCGACGGCGTCGAGGCGCCGGTGCGGGCGGCACTCGACGCCGGCTACGCGGTCACCGCAACCGACTACGCCGGGCTCGGATCGGCGGGGGAGACGGAGTACCTCGGCGGCCGGGCGGCCGCGTATTCGGTACTCGACATGATCCGTGCGGCACGGTCGGTCGACCCCTCACTCGGGTCGCGGTGGGTGTCGACGGGTCATTCGCAGGGCGGTCACGCCGCACTTCATGCGGGCCGCCTCGCCGCGGAGCACGCACCCGAACTGCCGGTCGCCGGCATCGTCGCGATCGCCCCGGTGTCGTCGCTGGAGAACCTCTTCGGACTGTTCGGCCCGCGCGTCCCGGGTCTCGGCGCGCTGAATGTCCTGAGTGCGCCGTTCCTGTTCACCCTCGCCGGTCTCGACCACGCCCATCCGGAGCTCGGTGTCGCCGACTTCCTGACCGCCGACGGCAAGCGTTTCCTCGACCGGGCGCGCGCCCGGTGCAACGGCGATCTGGTCGACGCGCTGCGGTCGGTGTCACCGGGTTCACTCGTCGCGTCGTCGTTCACCGACGAGCAGGAGTTCCGGAACGCCCTGCGCGAGTACGCGGAGGTCCCCACGTCCGGATACCCGGCGAAAGTCACCCTCGCACACGGGTTTCTCGATCCGGTTCTGCCCTACCCGCTGTCCCGGTCCCTGCGGTCGGCGATGCGCGACGCGGGCACCGACGTCGACCTCAAGACCTACGCGCGTGCCGATCACAGCAGCGTCGTCGACGAGTCGCTGCCCGACGTGATGACGGCGATCCGGGAGTCGTTCGGCCGCTGACGAGATCCTTCGCCGACGAGCGGGCCCGGGCCGCCGGTCATTCGAGGGCTTCGCCGAGCTCCATCCAGCGGTCCTCGACCTCGGCCAGCTCGGTCTCCATGGCGCGGATGCGTTCGGTCTCGGCGGCGAGCCCCTGGTAGTCGGACTGATCATGGTCGGCCAGCGCCGCTCGCGCGGAGTCGATCGTGCTGTGCAACTTGTCGATCCGACGCTCCAGGGCGGCCAGCTCCTTGTTCGCCGCGCGCAGCTCCGCGCCGCTCAGGGCCGAACCCGACCCACCGCCCGTCGACGTCGAACGGCCCGAACCCGAACCGCTCGAACCCGATCCGCCCGAGCCCGATCCGGAGGCGGCCGCCTTCGACTGCGCCGCACGGAGTTTCAGGAACTCGTCGACCCCGTTCGGGAGGTGCCGCAACTTGCCGTCGAGGACGGCGAACTGCTGATCGGTGACCCGTTCGAGGAAGTACCGGTCGTGCGAGACGACGATGAGCGTGCCCGGCCAGGAATCGAGGAGATCCTCGAGCGCGGCGAGCATGTCGGTGTCGAGGTCGTTGGTCGGCTCGTCGAGGATCAGCACGTTCGGGGCGTCGAGGAGGATCAACAGCAGCTGCAGGCGTCGCTTCTGTCCGCCGGACAGATCGCGGACCGGGGTGGAGAGTTGCGCGCTGTCGAAGCCCAGCCGTTCGAGCAGCTGCGACGGCGAGAGTTCCTGCGCCTTCGACCCGGCGCCGAAGGTGTAGGTGGTCTGCAGTTCCGTGATGACCACGCGGACCGGATCGTCGAGGTACCGGTCGAGGTCGTCGAGGCGCTGCGTGAGGGTCGCGACCTTGACAGTTTTGCCGCGCTTGACCCGTCCGCCGGTCGGCTCCACCGTCCCGGCGATGAGACCGAGCAGCGTGGACTTGCCCGCGCCGTTGACCCCGAGGATGCCGGTGCGCTCACCGGGCGCGAGCCGCCACTCGACGCCGTCGAGGACGTTGCGCTCGCCGTAGGACACCGACACGTCGAGCAGGTCGACGACGTCTTTGCCGAGACGTGCGGTGGCCAGGGACTGCAGGGCGACGGTGTCGCGAACCGGCGGTACGTCGGCGATCAGTGCGTTGGCCGCGTCGATTCGGAACTTCGGCTTGGATGTCCGTGCCGGGGCGCCCCGACGCAACCAGGCCAGTTCCTTGCGTGCCAGGTTCTGCCGGCGCGCCTCGATGGTCGCGGCCTGCCGGTCGCGTTCGACGCGCTGCAGGATGTAGGCGGCGTATCCGCCCTCGAACGGTTCGACGATCCGATCGTGCACCTCCCAGGTGACGGTGCAGACCTCGTCGAGGAACCACCGGTCGTGGGTGACGACCATCAGTCCGCCGGCGTTGGCCGGCCAGCGGCGCTTGAGGTGCTGTGCGAGCCAGGTGATGGCCTCGACGTCGAGGTGGTTGGTCGGCTCGTCCAGCGCGAGGACGTCGTGCTCACCGGCCAGCAGCCGTGCCAGGGACACCCGGCGTCGCTGACCACCCGACAGCGACGCGGTGGGCGCGGTCCACTCGACGTCCCCGAGTAGTCCCCCGATGACGTCGCGGACGCGGGCGTCGCCAGCCCATTCGTGTTCGGGACGGTCACCGACGACGGCGTGCCCGACGGTCTCGTCGTCGTCGAACACGTCGACCTGATCCAGCACGCCGACCCGTACGCCGCCCCGGACGGTGACGCGACCGGAATCGGGCTGCATCCGTCCGGCGAGCATCGCCAATAGGCTCGACTTGCCGTCGCCGTTGCGCCCGACGATTCCGATGCGGTCGCCCTCGTTGACGCCGAGGGACACCGACTCGAAGACCTTGGTGGTCGGGTATTCCAGGCCTAGGGTTTCCGCGCCGAGTAGATGAGCCACCCGACAAACGCTAGTGGGTGGCCGGTGTCGGGCTAACGGCGGATGGCCCCGTTGATCATGGCTGCGAAGGCGACGGCGCCGGCCTGGTTGACGTGGAATGGCAGGGCGATGCGATTCGACAGCGAGCTCTCGTACCAGGGGCTGATCAGGTTGCACGCATCGTGCCCCGCCGATCGGCGGTTGGCGTCGATGAAGGTGCCACCGACCTTGGTCGACGCCCGCCAGAGCGCGCCGTTGGCGCGGTTGAAGACCTCACGCATCCACCGGGCGTCGGGGTCGCTCAGCGGGACGAGCGGCCAGCATCCGCTGAACCCGATGAAGCCACCCAGGCCGACGACGATGATCTGGGCGTTGGGTGCCTTCTTCCGGACTGCGCGCAGCGCCGGGGTCACCCGGCTCTCCATCAGGTCGATCCGACGCCGGACCTCGTTCTCGAGGCCGCGGTTGTGGCGGCAGCGCCGGTCGGTGAACGCGGGCGTCCGGCATTGGTTCAGGATCGCGTTCCATCGCATGTCGTTGCCGCCGATGCTCACCGTGATCAGTTGCGCGTCGCGCGGGACCAGATGCAGCTGAATCGGCTTCGTGCCACCGCTGGTGTGCTGGGGGGCCTGGTACAGGTGCGCCGCCTGGGCGCCCGCGCACGAGGCGTCGATGAAACGTCGCGGCAGAGTGGCCCCGGCGACGAGGGTCGGGTAGTTGAACGCCGACCGCTTGCAGCCGCCGAAATACGCGGGGGTCGGGGTGTAGAAGCTCCCGGACGCACGCGAATCACCGAGCGCCACGTAGGTGCCACCGGTGTACCGCGCCGGGGCCGCCTGCGCGGGCGCGGACACCGCCGCCATCAGCGACACCACGAACGCGGTGACCAGCACCGTCGCCAATACACGGACCCCACCCCGGACAAACCCCACCAACGCACACCACTTCCGCTACCCGCCGATTGCTCAGGGAATCTTAAGGCACGACCGGCGGACGGGAAACCGGACTGGGCTGAGCGTTCACCGGTGTTGTCGGTACGCATCGGTCGACTGTTACCGCGGGCTGCGCGAACCCTGCCGCGGGCGTGAGCGGCGGATATCACACGAGCAGGCTGAAGACCACCCGTAGGAAACGGACAGCTGCCGATGGGTTGCCCGGCCCGGCTCCGTGGGGTGGTTTTCAGGGAGCGACAGTCGGAGCGGCGACCTGCATGACACCTACAGGCCGAGGTCCTTGGCGATGATCGTCTTCATGACCTCGCTGGTGCCACCGTAGATGCGGGTGACGCGGGTGTCTGCGTACAGCCGGGCGATCGGGTACTCCAGGACGTAGCCGTACCCGCCGTGCAACTGCAGGCACTTGTCGATGACCTTGCCGGCGGTCTCGGTGGCGAACAGCTTCGCGCGGGCCGCGTCCGGGACGGTGAGTTCGCCCTCGTTGTGGAGTTCGAGTGCGCGGTCGACGATCGCGCGGATCGCCTCGACCTCGGCAGAGCACTCGGCGAGCACGAACTTGGTGTTCTGGAACGCGGCAACGGGTTTGCCGAAGACGTCGCGCTCCTTGGTGTAGGCGATCGCATGCTGGACGGCTGCCGCGGCGGTGGCCGACGCCCCGATGGCGATGGTGAGTCGTTCCTGCGCGAGGTTGTGCGCGAGGTACGAGAACCCGGCTCCCTCCTCGCCGAGCCGGTCGGACACGGGAACCTCGACCGAACTGAACGAGAGTTCGGCGGTGTCGGAGGCCTTGAGTCCGATCTTCTCGATCTTGCGGCCCACCGAGAATCCCTCGGACTTGGTGTCCACCACCAGGATCGACAATCCGGCACGACGGTTCTCGGGATCGAAAGGTGCGGTCCGGGCGACGACGAGGACGCGATCGGCCAGTGCGCCGCCGGTGATGAACGTCTTCGCGCCGTCGAGTACGTAGTGCGATCCGTCCTCGGACAGCTTGGCGGTGGTCGAGATGTTGGCGAGATCAGAACCGGTGCCGGGTTCGGTCATCGCGATCGCGAACATCAGCTCGCCGGAACAGAATCCGGGCAGCCAGCGCTGCTTCTGCTCGTCGGTGGCGTACTCGACGAGGTAGGGGAGGATCAGGTTCGAGTGCACCGAGTAGCTGCCGAAGGTGACACCCGCGGCCGAGGTCTCCTCGGCGATCACCATCGAGTAGGTGAAGTCGGAGACACCGCCGCCGCCGTACTCCTCGGGCGCCTCGATGCCCAGGACGCCGAGTTCGCCGAGCCGGTTGTAGAACTCACGCGGCGGATGTCCCTGTTTCTCCCAGTCGTGATAGACGGGCGCGACCTCCTTGGCGATGAAGTCCCGGACGGTCTTGCGGAACGATTCGTGGTCCTCGGTGAAGATGCGACGCAGCATGTGGTCCCTCGAAACTGTTGTGGGCGGACGGGTCTGACGAGATTCGACTCGCGGCGGTCATTTCTCGCGATATTCGCGCAGGAGTCCCTTGGAGATGATCTGTTTCTGTATTTCGCTGGTGCCCTCGCCGATCAGCAGGAAGGGTGCGTCGCGCATCAGCCGCTCGATCTCGAACTCCTTCGAATAGCCGTAGCCACCGTGGATTCGAAAGCTGGCCTGGGTGACCTCGGCGCAGTACTCGCTGCACAGGTATTTGGCCATCCCGGCGGCGACGTCGTTGCGCTCGCCCGAGTCCTTCAGGCGTGCCGCATTGACCATCATCAGGTGCGCGGCCTCGACTTTCGTCGCCATCTCGGCCAGCGAGAACGCGATGGCCTGGTGTTCGGCGATGGGCTTGCCGAAGGTGGATCGCTGCTGCGCATACTTCACGCCGAGTTCGAATGCGCGCTGGGCGATCCCGCACGCGCGGGCGGAGACGTTGACGCGGCCGACCTCGACGCCGTCCATCATGTGCGCGAACCCGCGGCCGCGCTCGCCGCCGAGGATGTCGGACGCGGATGCGCGATAGCCGTCGAAGATCAGCTCGGTGGTGTCGATGCCCTTGTAGCCCATCTTGTCCAGCTTCCGCGGGATCGTCAGCCCGGGCCGCACCTCGCCGAAACCGGCGGGCTTTTCGACGAGGAAGGTGGTCAGGTTCTTGTGCGGTTTCTCGTTGCCCTCGTCGGTCCGGACCAGCGCGGCAACGAGAGTCGACGATCCGCCGTTGGTCAGCCACATCTTCTGTCCGTCGATGATGTATCCGTCATCTCCGTCGCGCTTGGCGCTCGTCTTGATCGCCGCCACGTCCGACCCCAGTTCCGGTTCGGACATCGAGAACGCGCCGCGCACCTCGCCGGTCGCCATCCGGGGGAGGAACCGCTGCTTCTGGTCGTCGGTCCCGTGCTGCCGGATCATGTACGCCACGATGAAATGGGTGTTGATCACCCCGGACACACTCATCCAGCCGCGTGCCAGTTCCTCGACGCACAGCGCATAGGTCAGCAGGGATTCGCCGAGCCCGCCGTACTCCTCGGGGATCATCAGACCGAACAAGCCCATCTCGGCCATGCCGTCGACGATGGCCTGCGGGTACTCGTCGGCGTGCTCGAGCTCCTGCGCGGTGGGGATGATCTGTTTGTCGACGAACGAGCGGACATTGGCCAGGATCTCCGTCTGGATCTCGGTGAGGCCGAGGGTCTGCGCGAGGCGGGTCATGGTGGTGGCTTGTCTCCGAAGTCGGTCGGGGTGCGATCGCACCGTCGGGCGGGCGCGTGTGCGACTTCACACAGGTCCGTCTCACAGCATGCACTCATCGACCGCGCTGAAGTAGTCGCGCTGAACTAAGGGAGTGATAGCGCGAGCCAATGGCACGCGCGCCTCCCATAGGCAGGGCCTCATCGACCGTGAGTGTGAACCGACTTGTCTGCCAGGCGCCCCGGTGGTCGGCTCGTCAGAACGGGCGATCACGTCCGCCGGCGTCGTACACGTCTGACACAACCGTCATCCTTGCCCCGACATCGAGGAGTCCTCATGCGTGATGCAGTGATCGTCGACGCGGTCCGCGCGCCCATCGGCCGCCGTCGCGGCGCCCTGTCCGGGATCCATCCCGCCGACCTGTCCGCCCATGTACTCGAGGCGCTCGTCGAGCGGACCGGCATCGATCCGGCTGTCGTCGACGACGTCGTCTGGGGCTGCGTCAGCCAGACCGCCGAGCAAGCGGGCAACGTCGCGCGAACGGCCGTGCTCGCCGCCGGCTGGCCCGAGAGTGTCCCCGGAACCACCGTGACTCGCGCTTGCGGGTCGAGCCAGCAGGCGGTCAGCATGGCGGCCGCGGCGGTCGCCTCGGGCCAGCAGGACGTCGTCATCGCCGGCGGCGTCGAGTCGATGAGCCGGGTCCCGATGGGCAGCGCCGCGCCGAACGGCGAGCACCAGCCGCCCACGGTCCTCGACCGTTACGGCGTCGACAGGTTCAGCCAGGGGATCGGCGCCGAGATGGTCGCCGCGAAGTGGGGATTGGATCGCACTCGCCTCGACGAGTATTCGCTGCGATCACACGACCTCGCCGCGCAGGCGGCCGACCGCGGAGCCTTCGACGCCCAGCTGGCCCCGATCCCGGGCGTGCTCGAGGGCGACGAGGGAATCCGGCGCGGCGGCACCCTCGAGTCGTTGGCCAAGCTCGCGCCGGCCTTCAGCGAGGACGGCGTCATCCACGCCGGCAACTCCTCACAGATCTCCGACGGGTCCGGTGCCCTGCTGATCATGTCCGGCGAGACCGCGAAGTCGCACGGTCTCACGCCGATCGCCCGAATCCACACCGCGGTCGTCGCCGCCGATGATCCGGTGATCATGCTGACCGGGCCGATCCCGGCAACGGCGAAGGCGCTCAAGCGTTCGGGGCTGTCGATCGACGACATCGGCGCCTTCGAGATCAACGAGGCGTTTGCCCCCGTGCCACTGGCCTGGCAAGCCGAGGCCGGCGCCGACATCGAGAGACTCAACCCGCTGGGCGGCGCGATCGCCGTCGGCCACCCCCTGGGCGGGTCCGGCGCGATCCTCATGACCCGGCTCGTCCATCACATGCGCGACAACGGGATTCGATACGGACTGCAGTCGATGTGCGAGGCCGGCGGGATGGCCAACGCCACCATTCTCGAACTGATCTGACCACGGAGCCTCCGCCCTGAGATGCGAGGAGCGCAGGCGGCCCCCTCTGCTCCCTGAGGTGCGGGGAGCGTCGGCGGCCCCCCTGTTCCCTGAGGTGCGAGGAGCGTCGGCGGCCCCCTCTGCTCCCTGAGGTGCGAGGAGCGTCGGCGGCCCCCCCTGTTCCCTGAGATGCGAGGAGCGTCGGCGGCCCCCTCTGCTCCCTGAGGTGCGAGGAGCGTAAGCGACGAGCCTCGAAGGGTCTCGTACGGCGACCCGCCAGACCCTTCGTGACGCTCGCAAGCTCGCTCCTCAGGGGGCAGGGGCGGGCTCGCAAGCTCGCTCCTCAGGGAGCAGCAAACATCACCACGAAAGGTACTGAACAACAATGGAACTCAACGGACTGTCGGTGGCGATCACCGGTGGCGCATCCGGTCTCGGCCTCGCGACGGCCCGACGTGTCATCGACGCCGGCGGCCTGGTCACCCTGATCGATCTGCCGACCTCGGACGGACAGGCCGTGGCCGACGGGCTCGGCACCGCGGCCTCGTTCGCCGCCGCCGACATCACCGATCCCGAACAGTTCGCCGCCGCACTCGATGTCGCCGACGACCGCGGTGGCCTGCGCGGACTGGTGCACTGTGCCGGAGCCGGCCGGCGCATGCGCATCCTCGACAAGGAGGGCAGGGCGGGTTCGGTCGAGGACTTCGAGTTCGTCGTCAAGCTGAACCTCGTCGGGTCGTTCCATGCGCTGTCGCTGGGCGCGGAACGCATCGCGCGGCTCGAGCCGATCGAGGGCGAACGCGGCGCCATCATCATGACCGCGTCGGTTGCGGCGTTCGAGGGACAGATCGGCCAGATCAACTATGCGGCATCGAAGGCGGGCATCGTCGGGATGACGTTGGTCGCGGCCCGCGACCTGGCCGGCAAGCTCATCCGGGTGAACACCATCGCTCCCGGCACGATGGACACCCCGCTGCTGGCACGCCTGCGCGACGACGTGCGTGCGTCACTGGAGGCGAGCATCCCCCATCCGGCACGACTGGGCCGGCCGGAGGAATTCGGGCAGCTCGCGGCCTCGATCCTGGAGAACTCCTATCTCAACGGCGAGACCATCCGCCTCGACGGGGCGATCCGGATGGCACCGCGCTGAGCCGACCGATTCGAGAATCAGCGCTGGGCGCGCTTGACCAGGTTGCGTCCGATGATGAGCCGCTGGATCTCGCTGGTGCCCTCGTACAGGCGGAGCAACCGCACCTCGCGGTAGATGCGCTCCACCGGGACGTCGCGCATGTAGCCGCTGCCGCCGTGGATCTGGACCGCGAGATCGGCTACCTTGCCGACCATCTCGGTGCAGAACAGCTTGGCGGCTGACGGGGCGATGCGCCGGTCGGTGTCGTCGACCCAGGCGCGGGCCGCTTCGCGCACCAGTGCTCGCCCGGCCATCACGCCGGACTGCTGGTCGGCGAGCATGGCCTGTACCAACTGGAACTCGCCGATCGCGGTACCGCCCTGGGTCGCCGTCGCGGCCCACGACACCGACTCGTCGAGGGCGCGCTGCGCGGTGCCCACCGAGAGGGCGGCGATGTGAACCCGGCCGCGCGCCAGGCTCATCATCGCGGCCTTGTAGCCCACGTCCTCGCTGCCACCGACCAGCGCCGACGCCGGGACACGCACATCGTCGAAGTGCACGTCGGCGGTCCAGGCGCCCTCCTGGCCCATCTTGCGGTCCTTGGCGCCCACGCTGAGCCCCGCGGCGTCGGCGGGGACGAGGAACACTGCGATGCCGGTGCCGTCGTCGTCGGCCGGGCGGGTTCGGGCGAACACGACGAACAGATCGGCCAGCGGGGCGTTGGTGATGAACCGTTTCTCGCCGGTGATCACCCAGTCGTCGCCGTCGCGGACGGCCTTAGTGCGGAGTCCGGCCGGGTCGGAGCCGGCCCCCGGCTCGGTCAGCGCGAACGAGGCGACCACCTCGCCGGACGCGATCTTCTCCAGCCACGCGGTTTTCTGCTCATCGGTGCCGAAGTGCACGAGTACCTGGCCGGCGATGCCGTTGTTGGTGCCGAACATCGACCGCAGCGCCAGGGAGGTGTATCCCAGTTCCATCGCGAGTTCGACGTCCTGGGTCAGGTCGAGGCCCAGACCGCCCCATTCCTGCGGGATGGCGTAGCCGAAAAGACCCATGTCCTTGGCCGTCTGGCGGATGTCGTCCGGGATCGCGTCCGTGTCGAGGATCTCCTGCTCACGCGGGACCACCGCCTCGCGGACGAACTCACGCGTCGCGGCGAGAATGTCGGCGAAATCCTCGGGTCCCACCCGGGAGGTCGAGGCTGGTTGCATCACACCGGTCATGCGCCCACTCTGCGCGTTCGCACCTCGGCCGTCCAATACGAAACCGGGATCGATCCGATAGCCGCTGCGTATGAGCGTGGAGGGGTTCGACGGGGGACGATCTCGATAGATTGAGTTCACCCACCCGCCGGCGCGGCGCCCTGTCGCTGTTCGCCGTTCGCTCTCCACCGACCTCACGGGGCGGTGGGACCCCGGAAGGACGACACGACACATGTCACGCACCACCGCGCAGCCGCTGCTCGAAGGACGTACCGCCGTCGTGACCGGTGGCGCGCAGGGCATCGGTTTCGAGATCGCCAGATCGTTCGTCGAGGCCGGCGCTCGAGTCGTCCTCGGCGATCTCGGCCTCGACGCCGCGCAGGCTGCCGCGGACGAACTCGGCGGTAGCGAGGTGGCCCGGGCGGTGCGGTGTGACGTCGTCGACGCGGCCGAGGTCGACGCACTGCTGGCGACGGCGGTCGAGGTCTTCGGGTCTCTCGACGTCGTGGTGAACAACGCGGGGATCACCCGGGACGCCACGATGCGCACGATGACCGAGGAGGATTTCGACCAGGTCATCTCGGTGCATCTCAAAGGCACCTGGAACGGCACGCGTAAGGCGGCGGCGATCATGCGCGAGGCCAAGCGCGGTGCGATCGTGAACATCTCGTCGCTGTCGGGCAAGGTCGGCATGGTCGGGCAGACGAACTACTCGGCGGCCAAGGCGGGCATCGTCGGCCTCACCAAGGCCGCGGCCAAGGAGATGGCCCATCACGGCGTACGGGTCAACGCGATACAGCCCGGTCTGATCCGGTCGGCGATGACCGAGGCGATGCCGCAGAAGGCATGGGACCAGAAGATGGCGGAGATCCCGATGCGACGCGCCGGCGAGGTCGGTGAGGTCGCGAGCGTCGCATTGTTCCTGGCGTCGGACATGTCGTCGTACATGACGGGCACCGTCCTCGAGGTGACCGGCGGCCGCTTCATGTGAGAGTCGCTCTCACTTAGACAACTTCGCACCATCGAACCCGAAAGGTCATCCATGCGCGACGTGGTCATCTGCGAACCGGTACGGACCCCGATCGGCCGCTACGGCGGGATGTTCAAGAATCTCACCGCCGTCGATCTCGGGGTCGCCGCGTTGACGGGGATGCTCGATCGCACCGGACTCGACCCGGGGAAGGTCGAGGACGTCATCCTCGGTCACTGCAACGGCAACAGTGAGGCGCCCGCCCTGGGACGAGTGATCGCCCTCGACGCGGGGTTGCCGATCACGGTGGGCGGCATGCACATCGACCGTCGTTGCGGCTCGGGACTGCAGGCCGTCATCCAGGCCGCATACCAGGTGTCGTCGGGCGACAACGACGTCGTGGTCGCCGGTGGTGCCGAATCGATGAGCAATGCGTCGTTCTACTCGGTGGACATGCGGTGGGGTGGTGCACGAACCGGGATCGCCATGCACGACAGTCTGGTTCGCGCCCGCTCGACCGCCGGCGGAAAGAACTACCCGGTGCCCGGCGGCATGATCGAGACGGCCGAGAACCTGCGCAAGGAGTATGAGATCTCCCGGGAAGAGCAGGACGAGCTGGCTGTGGCATCGCACGAACGAGCGGTCCGCGCTCAGAAGGACGGCGTACTGGCCGAGGAGATCATCCCGGTCACCGTTCCCTCGCGAGGACGCGACCAGGTCATCGACACCGACGAGCATCCGCGCCCGGATGTCTCGGTGGAATCGTTGTCGAAGCTCAAGCCGATCATGGGCAAGACGGACCCGGATGCGACGGTGACGGCGGGCAACGCCAGCGGCCAGAACGACGCCGCGTCGATGGCGATCGTGACCACGCCCGAGGTCGCCGAGAAGCTGGGTCTGCGCCCGCTGGTCAAGCTCGTGTCCTGGGGTCTGGCCGGGGTACCGCCGCGCACCATGGGGATCGGGCCGGTGCCGGCGACCGAGAAGGCCCTCGCGAAGGCCGGACTGACGCTCGCCGACATCGACGTCATCGAACTCAACGAGGCCTTCGCCGCGCAGGCGCTCGCCGTCACCCGCGAGTGGGGTTTCGGCCGGTTCGGCGCCGGCGGCGATTTCGATCGCACCAACGTCCATGGCTCGGGAATCTCACTGGGACACCCGGTCGGGGCCACCGGCGGCCGCATGCTGGCCTCGCTGGCGCGCGAGCTGCACCGGCGCGGGGCGCGATACGGTCTGGAGACGATGTGCATCGGCGGTGGTCAGGGACTCGCGGCGGTCTTCGAACGCGTCGGCTGACCCCAAGACTCACCGGACCCCACCCGAGTCGCTCCGGTGGGGTCCGGTGTTCCAGTCGGTCATCCCACCGATTCGCGCACGAGGTCGACGAAAGCCTGGCCGACGGCCGACAGGGACGGCGGGTGAAAGGCGATCGCGAAGGGACGCACGACATTCGGTTCGATCTCGCGGATGACGACCGGGGAGTCCGCCGACTCCGCGACGGACCGCTCGAGGAGCGTGCCGCCGATGCCGGACTCCACCATGGGGAGCCGTTCCTCGCGGATCTCCGACAGCACGGCGAGCGGCGGCCGGACGCCGCCGACACGGATGGCCTCCTCGAACTCGTCGGCCACCGAGTAGCCGCGCGGCACGAAGACCATCGGGATCGGCGGCAGGTTGTTCAACGGGATCGGGCCCTCGGGTACCTCGGTGCCCGGCGGGTAGACCAGGACGTGTTCGTGTTCACCCATCACGATCACCTCGAGGTCGTCACCGGCGATCGGCAGGTGAGCGACGGCGAACTCGCAGTGACCGTCCTCGATCGCCGACGCGGCCCTGGTCTCGTCGCGTAACTCACCCAGCCGCACCGACACTCGTGGATACGCGGCACGGAACCGGGTGACGAGGTCGACGACGGGTCCGACGGCGGTGGCGGCGAAGGCGAGGATGTCGAGATGACCGGTGAGTTCGTCCTCCGACGCCGAGAGCAGGTCGTCGACGGCATCCATGTCGCGCACGATCTGACGTGCGGGACCGACCATCGTCCGCCCGGCCGCCGAGAGCACCATCCCGCGGCCGATGCGGTGGAACAGCTGCACCCCGAGTTCGCGTTCGAGCGCCCGGAGTGCTTGGGACACGGTGGGTTGAGCGACGCCGAGAGCCGAGGCCGCACCACCGATGCCCTTGTTCTCCACCACCGCCAGGAAGTACTCGACCTGCCGCAATTCCATGGTGGAAGTCACCAGTCCCGTGGTTCGGCGGGATCCGGAGCGATCCCGCAGTGGACCTTCGCCGCGGAGATGAAGGCGAGCGCGGCCGGCGAGGGGAGCCCGGATCGCAGCACGAGTCCCCACGCCCGCGTCAGCGGCGGGTCGAGCGCGAGTCGCCGCAGTCCCGCGAGCTGCCGTTCGGCCACGGTGCAGGGGAGAACCGTTGCCCCCGTTCCCTTCTTGACCAGACTCCACACCGCGGAAGGCAGCTGGCAGTCGACCACCACGTTCCTTCCGTCCTCGTCGAGGAGCCCGTCGAGCAGCCCCGCCGTGATCGGGTCGCTGTGATCGATGACGAGGGGTAGTGAGCGCACCGCCGAGTGCGGTATCGGATCCGGCAGTCCGTCGGCGAGCGGCGCCGGCGCCGCGACGACCAGTTCCTGCTCGGCCATCGGGATGGCGGTGAAAGTCGCGTGCTCGGCGGTCGAGTCCATGATCCCGACCTCGGCCTCGCCGGATCGCAGCGCCGACAGCACTCCTGCGGGGCTGTCCGCGGAGACGACCCGTACGGACAAGTGCGGGAAGCGTTCCCGGAACAGACGCACGACGTTGACCACCGGGTCCACGCTGAACGCCGCGTAGGTCACGACGTCGACGCGGCCGGCACGCAGCTCGCGAACCGCGTCGACCTTGGCCTTGGCACGGTCGACGTCGGCCAGGATGCGGCGGGCGGCGACGTCGAGTTTGCGTCCGGCCTCGGTGAGTTCGAGCCGGCGCCCGGTGCGGTCGAACAACGTGACGCCGAGGCGCTTCTCGAGCGTGCGGATGGCCTGGGACAGCGACGGCTGTGATATGTAGAGGGACTGGGCGGCCTTCGTGATGCCGCCGTGGTCGACCACGGCGACGAAGTAGGTCACGAGGTGCAGGTCCACCCCGGTCACTCTAGTGAACCCGGCGGGAGGTCATTTGCCGGTCCATCGCGGCGCCCGCTTCTCCGCGAAGGCGACGGCACCCTCTCTCGCGTCGTCGGAGGCGAACACCGGGCCGAGATGATCCCACTGCTTCTTGATCAGTTCGGGATCGGTGTAGCGGATGGCCATCGAGGTGACCTGTTTGGTGGCACGGACGGCGAGCGGGCCGTTGGCCGCGATGACGGCGGCCAGTTCGCGTGCGCCGGCGAGCGCCTCGCCGGGCTCGGTGACGCGGTTGACCAGTCCGAACTGGTGGGCGCGTTCGGCGGTGAGCGGGTCGCCGGTCAGCGCGAGTTCCATCGCGACCTGGTACGGCAGGATCTTCGGCAGGCGGAGCAGTCCGCCGGCCGCGGCGGCGAGTCCGCGCTTGACCTCGGGGATGCCGAACTTGGAATTGCTCGCCGCGACGACGAGGTCTGCCGACAGCGCGAGTTCGCATCCGCCGGCCAGCGCCCAGCCCTCGACCGCGGCGATGAGGGGCTTGCTCGGTGGCGCCTCGGTGAGGCCGCCGAACCCGCGGCCCTTCAGCGACACCTGCTCGCCGCGGGCGAAGGCCTTGAGGTCCATTCCGGCGCAGAACGTGCCACCGGCGCCGGTGAGGATGCCGATGGTGAGGTCGTCGCGCGACTCGAGTTCGTCGATCGAGGCGGCGATGCCCTCGGAGACCTCGAGATTCACGGCGTTCTTCGCTTCGGGACGATTGATCGTGATGACGGCGACGCCGTCGGCGAACTCGGTGAGCACTGCACTCATGGGATCTCCTGGAGTTGGTGGACGGAGGGGACGTCAGGTGCCTTCGGACGTGGAGACCGATTGTGGCGCAGGCGGTGTGTCGCCATCGGCGAGGAACCAGCGGACCGGGCCCGGTGCGGCCGGGTCGTCGGCGGGTACGCGAGCGTCGAGGATGCCTCGCTCCTGCAGGACGATCAGGTGGGCGTGCGTCTCCCGCAGCGCGAGTCGGCTGAGGGTGAGCGACAGCTCCTCGAACGGGCGTGACCAGGTCACCGACCGGGTGATCTCCCAGGCCGAGCTCTCCGGATGCCGGGCGACGGTCGCGGTGATCTCGGCGAGCCGGTCCTCGTGGTGCTCGAGCAGGCCGGTCACCCGGTCGCCCAGACCTCGGAACCGGTACTCGTGGGACGGCAGCGCCTCGTGGTCGCGCATCTTCTCCGTGTTGGCCAGCGAGATCAGGTAATCGGCGAGGGGATTGTCGGTCTGCATGGGGTTGGTCGAGATGTTCGGACTGATCCGCGGCAACAGGTGGTCGCCGGTGAAGATGACACCGGCGGTGTCGTCGGCGAAGCAGAGATGTCCCGCGGTGTGGCCGGGCGTCCAGATGGCTCGGAGATCCCAGCCGGGGATGTCGAGGGGGGCGTCGCCGGTCAGTTCGCGGTCGACGGTCCGGCCGTCGGGCATGCGGATGAAACCGATGAACCCTTCGTCGGCGACCTCGGTCGGTGCGCCGAGCATCCGGAGTTCGGACCGCGCCTGCCGGAGCTGGCTCTCCACCTCGTCGTCGGAATGGTGGCGCAGGTAGCGGGCGTCGTCGCGATGCATCCACAGCTCGGCGTCGACGTGCTCGAGGAGACGCGGCACGAGCCCGAAGTGGTCGGGATGGAGATGGGTCACACCGATGGAACGGACGTCGGTGATGTCGTGTCCGGTGGAGCGGATGCCTGCGACGAGGACATCCCACGACTCGTCCGACGGCCAGCCGGCGTCGATGAGCGCGAGGCCGCCGTCGGGCAGTCCGAGGGCGTAGACGAGGATGTAGCGCAGCGGATTGGGACCCATGGGCACCGGGATCGACCACAGTCGCGGCCGGACCTCCTCGACCGGCGGCAGCACCTTGTCGGCCCAGGCCTGTTTCTGCAGCACACCGGTGACCTCGATCGGGACCATCCAGCCTCCTCCTCGGGTGCGTCGTTCGCGCGAGGGCACCGCGACGAGTGTTGCAGTGATCTGTGCCATCCGATCACGAGACGACTTCGAGGCTCAAACTGGGTGCGGCTCAGACACCCTGAGGTAGGACCTATGAGTCGAGTTCGTGCCCGAGCGCACCGGCATGGTCGCAGCCCGCCGCCACCTCGCCCACGAGGCGTCCCGCGAGTTCGGGCTGGATGAGCGGGAAGAGATGACTCGCGCGCGGGACGATGGTGAGGGTCGCGTCCGCCGCGGCTTCGACGAACCGTCGCTCGTGGACCCGGAACTGATCCTGACGCCCGTTGACGAAGACCGTGCGGCCCGGATAACGACCGACCTCGCCGAGCGCGTCGAAGTGCTTGAGCTCGGCCACGACGTCGGCGATGGACCCGAGCGACAACCCGCCGATCTCCATGTCCTCGGACACCTGCCTGCCGACGGCCAGGCGGGTGAGCGCCTGGCTGATGACCGCCGCCTGGCGTGGCAGGAGCGATGTCACCGCCCCGAATGTCTCGAACGGTGCCGCGAGGATCCGACTGGGTTGCGCGGTCGCGCACATGGGCACCAGCGCCGCGACGTGATGTGGATGGCGACTCGCGGTCGCCATCGCCACATAACCGCCCATCGACATGCCGGCCACGACCGCCGGCCGGCCGAACCGCTCGATCTCGGCGACGACGGCGTCGACGGCACCGTCCATCGTGAACCTCTCCGCCCGACGCCGTCCGTGCCCGGGGAGATCGGGGGTGGCGACTTCCCTGCCCGCAGAGGCCGTCGACGCCACCGCGGCAGCCACCCGGTGCAGTGTCGCTCCACTCACCCGTATCCCGTGGACGAGGACGACGGGGGTGGGTTCGTCCACCGGCGGATCGGTCGCGGCAAGGGCTGACGGAGGCATCGCACGCAGTATGAGGGCACCGCGGCCACGGCGCGGGCCGTGTCACCGAGTGTTCGTCAGCGGTCTTCCTGGACGTCGACGGCGGGTTCGGCCGAGGGGGCTTCGTCATCCGCGCCCGTCGGGGAGACACGCCGCTCGATTCCGATCCGGTCGAGGAACCCGGCGTCGTGGGAGACCACCAGCAGCGCGCCGGACCATGCCTCGAGAGCGTCGACGAGCTGCGTGACGGTGTCGAGATCGAGATTGTTGGTCGGTTCGTCCAGGATCAGGAGTCTCGGTGTCGGGTCGCCGAGCAGGGCGTCGGCCAGGGCGACGCGCAGGCGCTCGCCGCCGGACAGTTCGGCGAGCGCGCGATCGGCGCGGGCGCCCCGGAACAGGAAGCGCGCGAGGTGCGCCCGGACCTCCTGGGTGGAGATGTCCGGGTGGGTCCGCGCCAGGTGTTCGGCGATCGAGACGGTCGGGTCGGCGAAGGTGATCTGCTGGGGCACGAACGCGTAGGGCACGACCACGGATTCGCGGGCGATCACGTCGGCGATCAGCGTGGATTTCCCGGAACCGTTGGGCCCGACGAGCGCCACCCGCTCGGGTCCGTCGACGCGCAGGCGGTCGTCGACGATGATCTGGGCACGAGGGGCGACCTCCGGCGTCGGTACGACGATCCGCGCGGTGCGATCGGCCCGGATGTCCTCGCGGGCCTCGTCGAGACGTGTTGCCGCGGAGGCCACGTCGTCGCGATGGGCGTTGCGCAGTTTGCCCGCCGACACCTGGGCCTCGCTCCGGCGATTGTGCGCGACGATCTTCGGCACCCGCTTCTCCCGCTCCGCGGTGGCACCTGTCCGGGCCCGCCGGTCGAGTTTGATCAGGGCCTCGGACATCTCCCTTCGCTGCTTGCGCAGGTCGCCGGCCGCGGTGGCGACCGCGGCCTCGGCAGCTTCCTGCTCGGCGTCGACGATCTCGCGGTACTGCGAGTACGGGCCGCCGAACAGCCGCACGCGACCGCGATAGAGCTCGACCGTCGCGTCGACACGCTCGAGGAGTTCGAGGTCGTGACTCACCACGACGACCGTGCCCGTGAACGAGTCGATGGCGTCGAAAAGCCTTGCGCGGGAGTGGGTGTCCAGGTTGTTGGTCGGTTCGTCGAGAAGCAGGATCGCCGGGTTGGCGATGAGCGCGGCGACGATCGCCAGCAGGGTGGCCTCACCGCCGGACATGGCGCCGACCGCGCGGTCGAGGTCGCGTGGCAGGCCCATCTGCTCGAGGAGACCGATCGCGCGCTCCTCGACACCCCAGTCGTCCCCGACGGCGTCGAAGTCCTGCGGGTCGACCGACCCGTTCTCGATTCGTTCGATCGCACAACGGATCTCGTGGATGCCGAGGGCCCGGGCCACGGTGGTGGACGGGTCGGACTGCGGGTCCTGCACGACCACACCGACCTCGGTTGTCGACGCATCGCCCGCGGCGGTGATGCTGCCGGACGCCGGACGCAGCCGGCCCGCGATGAGGCCGAGGAGCGTCGATTTGCCCGCGCCGTTCGCGCCGATCAGGGCATACGTCTCGGCGCCGAGAGTGAGGTCGAGGTGATCGAAGACGACAGTCCCGTCGGGCCAGGCGAACGAGACGTCGGACAGCACGATGGAAGACGGCATGAGCGCTCCTGAAGTGGGTCGGGAACACCGACGAGTCGTCGGTGAGGTCCACCGGCAGGTTGCCGGCGGCCGGGGCCACTTCAGTTCTTCATCGGGTGGATCACTCCTCGAGTCCGCGTGCAAGTGGTGACCACCGTAGCGGATGCACTCGGACTTGCCAACGGATTATCTGCCACGCGTGCCGGTCGGGGTCACCGCTACGGTTGGGGTATGTCTTTTCTCCGCACCTCCGTGTCCAACGGCGTCGGCGAGATCGTCCTGGACCGCCCCAAGGCCCTCAATGCGTTGGACCAGAGCATGATCGACGACATGTACGTCACCCTCGGCGAATGGGGTGACGACGACGCGATCGACACCGTCCTGGTGACCTCGGCGAGCGAGCGGGCCTTCTGCGCCGGTGGTGACATCCGCGCGATCCGCGAGCACGCCATCGACGGCGATGCGGCGTCGATCAGCAGATACTTCGGCAGTGAGTACCGACTCGATCAGCTCGTCGCCGACTACCCGAAGCCGTACATCAGCCTGATCGACGGGGCGGCGATGGGCGGCGGACTCGGCATCAGCGTCCACGGCGAGATCCGGGTGGTCACCGAGAAGGCGATGATCGCGATGCCCGAGACGGCGATCGGATTCTTCCCGGACATCGGTTCGACCTACTTCCTTCCGCGGCTTCCCGAAGGCGTGGGCATGTGGCTCGGTCTCACCGGCGCCCGGATCCGCGGTGTCGACGCGGTGGCCGTCGGTCTGGCAACGCATTTCGTCTCCTCCGCGGACCTGCCGGCGGTCGCCGACATGATCCGTTCCGGCGCACCGCTTGCCGACGCGCTGGCCACCTCCGGCACCGAGCAGACGAGCGACGTGCCGTTGCAAAAGATCGGTGAGTACTTCGCCGACGACAACGTCAACGCCATCCTCGGCGGCCTGCGCGGCGCGGTCGGCGACGACTGGGCCCAGGAGATGGTGGGTCTGCTCGAGAGCGCCTCACCCACGAGCCTGTGGGTCACCGCGGCGATGATCAGTGCCGGTGCGAAGTCGGGAATCGACGAGTGCTTCGACCGCGAACTCCATGCGGCGCAGGAGATCACGAAGAGCCACGACTTCCGCGAGGGTGTGCGGGCAGTGCTCGTCGACAAGGACCGGAGTCCCGTGTTCGATCCGGCCGCGATCGACGACGTCGACCCCGCACTGGTGGCACGGATCGTCGGTGCCGCCGCTGGTTGAGCCGGTGACGAGCGCAGCCGCCGGGCCGAGCAAGCGACGAAGGAGCGCGTCGAGGTCGAGGAGCCGTGTCGAAGCCACCTCGCGCCATGTGTCTCAGGGCGTGAGCTGAAACCACCCCGACAGTGCGACGGTGTCCGTCGAATTGCCTTCGGCGTCCGGTCGTTTCGTCGTCGACGATTCGTCGAGGTCGTGGGGGACGTCGTCGTCGGGAGCGAGGGGGTTGGCGTCGACCCGCGTCGCCGCCGGGCAGGTGAACGATCCGGCCGCGAGTTCGCCCGACATCCCGGTCACGCTGAGCTGGCATGCGGAGGAGTGGTGGTAGACGCCGTTGATCGAGACGCCGATCTGGGCGTTGATCGGCCTGGTCAGCGGTCCGACGGTCGGACGCGTCGCGCCCACGGGCGGTAACAGCCCGCCGGTCAGCTCACTGATCAGGAACTCGATCTGCGCGCCGCCGGTCCCGGCGTCCTTGAACACGAAGAGCAGTGAGTCGGGTGGCACGTCGGGTCGCGACGGTCCCCACCGGTCGAACTCGTAGCAGTTCGGCTCGTCGGTGGGGGTGGCGCCCGCCGCGGGTCCGCGACCGGAGTCTGCGGGGGTCTTCCCGACCGCGACCTTGATGTCCCCGTGGCGGAACTCGAAGTCCTGACCACTGCGGTCGACGCTGCCCTGAGGCGGTTTCTCGGCGCAGATCGCGGGATCGACCGGCCGCGAGGTCGGCGTCGGGGTCGAGGATGTGGCCGTGGACTGCGGCGGGGTGTCCGAGCCGCAGGCGGCGACGCACACCGACACCGCCGCGGCCAGCAGCACGGCGGCGCGCACGGGCCGTCCCCGCGAGCTCACCGACCGGTCAATCCGCAGCCGCGACAAGGGGTTCGAGGGTGAGGTCGGGGTGTTCCTTCTCGATGTACTGCAGGCGCCACTTGTCGCTGAAGAGGGCCAGGACCGCGCCGTCGGTGCGGGTGAAGACCTCCACGCCGCGTTGCCGGTTCAGTTCGGCCGCGCTGTCGGCGTCCGTGCGGCGGGCAAGGCTGTAACCCAGAGGTTCGATGATCGTGTCGACGTTGTATTCGGCCTTCATCCGGGCGGTCACGACCTCGAACTGCATCGGTCCGACGGCGGCGAGCACCGGTGAGGCCTCGCCACGGGTCTCGTTGCGCAGCACCTGGACCACGCCCTCGCTCTCGAGCTGATCCATGCCCTTGCGGAACTGCTTGTACTTGTCGGCCGTGGTGGCGCGCAGCGTCGAGAAGTGTTCGGGTGCAAAGGACGGGATCGGCGGGAACTGCACTCGGGGGCCGTCGTAGAGAGTGTCGCCGGGTGCAAGCGCGGTCGCGTTGACCAGGCCGACCACGTCGCCGGGATAGGCGGTGTCGACCGTCGAGCGGTCGCGGCCGAAGACGGCCTGGGCGTACTTGGTGGCGAACGGTTTTCCGGTCTGTGCGTGGGTGACGACCATGCCGCGCTCGAACTCGCCGGACACGATCCGCATGTACGCCAATCGATCCCGGTGGCTGGAGTCCATCCCGGCCTGCACCTTGAAGACCACCGCGCTGAACGGGTCGGTGACCGGGCGGGGGTTGCCCTCGATGTCGGCCCGGGGGCCAGGCGGCGGGGCGAGCTCCACCAGGATCTCGAGGAGTTGCCGCACACCGAAGTTGAGCATCGCCGAGGCGAAGATCATCGGCGAGGTCTGCCCGGCGAGGAACAGCTCCTGATCGTGGTCCTGGCCCATCTCGGTGAGCAGCTCGCTCTCCTCGAGCGCCGAGGACCACTCGTCGCCCTCACGGGCTTGCGCGTCGTCGGCGGACATGATCTCCTCGGGCGCGATCTTGGCGCCACCGGCGGTACGGGTGAAGTGCACGTACTCGCCGGTCCGCCGGTCGAGGAGGCCACGGAAGTCGCCCGCGATGCCGACCGGGAAGAACAACGGCGTCGGGGTGAGACCGATCCGCTCCTGGATCTCGTCGATCAACTCGAGCGGACTGTGCCCCGGCCGGTCCCACTTGTTGATGACCGTGATCACCGGGATGCCGCGGTGGCGACACACCTGGAACAGTTTCAGGGTCTGCGGCTCGAGCCCCTTGGCGGCGTCGATGAGCATCACCGCCGCGTCGACCGCGGTCAGCACGCGGTAGGTGTCCTCGGAGAAGTCGGCGTGCCCCGGGGTGTCGACGAGGTTGATCACGCTCGGGACCTCGGGATCCGCCTGCACGGCGGCGGAGTAGTTGAACTGCAGTGCCGTCGAACTGACGGAGATGCCGCGGGCCTTCTCCATCTCCATCCAGTCCGAGACGGTCGACTTGCGGCCCGCCTTGCCGTGGACGGCACCGGCCTCGCTGATCATCCGCGCGTGCAGCGCCAACGCCTCGGTCATCGTCGATTTGCCGGCGTCGGGGTGGGAGATGATGGCGAAGGTACGACGACGCGTCACTTCGCGACTGATCACCTCGGAACTCACGAGGTTCGAGGCTACCGGGCCTGCAGGGGGCGGCCAAACTCGCGCGCGGATGAGCACCGGGGGCAGGTTGTGCCGGTCTGTGACAGCTGGTGCCCCTGGCCCCCGGCGGGAACCCGTCACCCCCGCTCTGCGTCTGATCATCGTGCAGCTTCCCCCAGGCCTTCGACGCCGCGCTCTCGCCCGTGACGGGGTACTCACCATGGCCGACGCACTCGAGTTCGGTCTCACGCGGTCCGGGGTGCGGCGTCGGGTCGACTCCGGAGACTGGATACCGCACTCACGCGGGGTGTACACGCTGGCCGATCATCCGACGACCTCGACCACCCGTGCGCGACTGGCAGTCGCGAGCGTGGGCAGCTGCGCGGCGCTGTCCGGACTCGGGGCCGCGTGGTGGCACGGGCTCGCGGACGGGCCGCCGAAGAAGTTCACGGTCACCGCACCGCGATCACGACACTGCACTCCGGTCGAGGGCGTTCGGGTTCGGCGTCGCCGCCTCGCGGACGCGGAGGTGGTGACACGCAAGGAGTTGCTGGTGACAGCGCTGCCGCTGTCCGTGCTCGAAGCCGCGGTCGAGAGCGACAGTGGCATCCTCGACAATGCTCTACTCGTTCGCAAGGTCTCGGCGTCAGCTACGTGTCGCCGCCGATCGTCGACGAGGCAAAGAGGACGGAGCCGAGATCGCGGCTCTCGTGGACGGCGTCGAATCCGGAGCACGCTCGGTGGCAGAGCGCCTCGCCGTCGACGTGTTGAGCGCCGGGGGTGTGAGCGGTTGGTCGTGCGGTCACCCGGCCGGCGGCTACTTCATCGACCTCGCGTTCCCGGACCGGAAGTTGGCAGTCGAGATCGACGGCATGGCGTTCCATCGCGACGCGGAGACGTTTCAGCGAGACCGCCGACGCCGAAACGACCTCATCGCACTGGGTTGGACCGTTCTCAACTTCACGTGGAGTGACCTGCGGGAGCGGCCCGATGACGTCGTGGCGCGTGTCCGCCACGCGCTGGACCTGCAGCGCGACCGGCCTGCATGACAAATCCGGGGGCATTGTGAGCCGCCGAGCGGCTCACACTGCCCCCGCACTCGATACCGATGTCCTACTCGAACGGAACCGGCGGCATGGTCACGACCTGCGCGGCGTAGGAGAGTCCGGCGCCGAAGCCGAGCAGCAGAGCGGTCTGTCCGGGCTGTGCCTTGCCGGTCGACAGCAGGTCCTCCATCGCGAGCGGGATCGAGGCGGCACTGGTGTTGCCGGTGTACTCGATGTCCTTGGCCACCACCGCGTCGTCGCGCAGTTTGAGGTTCTTGGCGAGCAGCTCGTTGATGCGGGCGTTGGCCTGGTGGGGGACGAAGACGTCGAGGTCTTCGGAGCCGAGCTTGGCGGCCTCGAGGGCGCGGTGGGCGACCTTGCCCATCTCGAAGGCGGCCCAGCGGAACACCGCGGTCCCCTCCATGCGCAAGAAGGGGCGCTGGGTGCGGTCGCTGTCGAGGAAGGTCACCCAGTCGTGATCCTGGCGGATGGCGTTGAACTGGGAGCCGTCCGAGCCCCAGATCACCGGGCCGAGCTGCTGTTCCTCTGTCGGTCCGACGACGACGGCACCCGCGCCGTCGCCGAAGATGAAGCAGTTGGTGCGGTCGGTCATGTCGAGGGCGACCGAGAGCTGTTCGGCGCCGATGACCAGCACGTGGGTGGCGCTGCCGCCGCGGATCATGTCCGAGGCGAGTGCCATGCCGTAGCCGAAGCCGGCGCAGCCGACGGTGACGTCGAAGGCGGGGACGCCGTTGGCGCCCAGCTCGGTGGCGACCTTGGTGGCGCCGGCCGGGGTCAGGAGCAGGTGGGTGTTGGTGGCGAGGATGACCGCGTCGATGTCGGAGCCCTGCAGCAGCGCGTTGGCGATCGCCTTGCGGCCGGCGTTGACCGACATCTCCATGACGCTCTCGTCGCGACGTGCGAACCGGCGGGTCTTGATTCCCGTCCGGGTGTAGATCCACTCGTCGGAGGAGTCGATCTGCTCGCAGATCTCGTCGTTGGTGACGACGCGTTCGGGGCGGTACGCGCCGATGCCGAGCATGCCGATGTTGTTGATGCCAGTGGTGTCTGCGATGACCGCCATGGTGAACCCTTCCAAAACGTGCCCGGCGAATATGTGACCCGACATACGACCGTACTCACACGGTCTCTTACTGGGAAGTAGCGGTACCCCGCTCGGAATCGTTACCGGGTCGCCAAATGCGGACCGAAGTCGTCCTCGATGCGCGAAATGCTGGTCCGCAGATCGGTCGAACACATTCGGGGCGTCGGAAAGTCGCCTCCAGGTACGACGATCAGCACACGATGACGTGCGCGCAACGCAGAACGCAACAGCCACCACGCCGGTCAGCTCATCGTCGACGGCACGGAGAAGGGGAGTCCGCATGATCCACGCACGCGGGTTGGTCCAGGTGTTCCACACCGGGAAAGGGAAGAAGAAACGCGAGGTGAGGGCCGTCGACGGTGTCGATCTCGACATCGCCGAGGGGGAGGTGGTCGGGTTCCTCGGTCCCAACGGCGCGGGCAAGACCACGACGCTGCGGATGCTGACGACGCTCCTGCGGCCGACTGCGGGAACCGCGACGGTCAACGGATTCGACGTGGTCGCCGACCCGGTCTCGGTCCGGCGCAGCATCGGATACGTCTCGCAGGCCGGCGGCACCTTCAGTCAGGCGCAGGCCGGCGACGAGATCGTCGACCACGGCATGCTCTACGGACTGTCCCGGGCCGAGGCGACGCGCCGCGGCCACGCCCTGTTCTCTCAGCTGCAGCTCGACGGTCTGTGGGAACGGCAGCCCAAGAACATGTCCGGTGGCCAGAAGCGCCGCCTCGACATCGTGATGGGACTGGTCCACGAACCGTCCCTGGTCTTCCTCGACGAGCCCACCACCGGGCTCGACCCGCAGGCCCGGGCGAATCTCTGGGACCACATCCGGCGCCTACGCACCGATCGCGGCGCAACGGTCTTCCTCACCACGCACTACCTCGACGAGGCCGACGAACTGTCCGACCGGATCCTCATCATCGACAACGGCCGGATCGTGGCCGCCGACACCGCCGACAACCTCAAGGCACAGGTGTCCGGTGATCTGGTGGCACTCGAGGTCGCCGACTCCGCGGCCGTGTCCACCGCCGCGGAGAAGCTGGCCTCGGTCACCGGTGGCAGCGGCGAAGGCCGGATCGAGGTCGACGGCCGGCACGTCCGAAGCCGGGTGCCCCGGGCCGGCCGGGCGGTTCCCGGGTTGCTGCGCGACCTCGACGCCGCGGGCATCACCCTCGATTCCATCGAGGTCATCCGGCCGACGCTCGACGACGTGTTCCTCACCCTCACCGGCCGGTCGCTGCGCGATGCCGAGACCGAACGAGGCAACGACATCGCCTCGGACACAACCGATCCCGATCTCCGCGCGGCCGACGCCGCACCGTCCGAACTCAACCAGCAGGGGGCCAACCGATGACCACATTCCTCCGCGAGAGCACCATCGTGTTCCACCGCCAGATACGCATGAATCTGCGGAACCCGGCCTGGGTCCTCATCGGGGTGATGCAGCCGATCCTCTACCTCGTGCTGTTCGGGCCACTGCTGAAGCCGCTCGTCGCGCAGTTCCCGGGCGGCGCGGACAACCCGTACACGTTCCTGGTTCCCGGTCTGCTCGTGCAACTCGGGCTGTTCGGTGCGCTGTTCGCCGGTTTCAGCTTGATCGGCGAATGGCGCGAAGGCGTCATCGAGGCGGAGCGAGTGACCCCGGCCAGCCGCACGGCGCTGCTCACCGGTCGCCTCATGCGGGACATGCTGCAGCTTCTCGTCCAGGCTCTGATCCTGGTGGTGCTGGGCTATCTCATGGGCATGCGCGGTTCGGTGGTCGGGGTGATCCTCGGCATCGTCATCACGATGCTGATCGGAGGTGCGTGCGCCGCGGCGTCGAATGCCCTCGCACTCACCACGAAGAGCGAGGACGTGATGGCGCCGCTCATCAACATGGTGATGATGCCGGTCCTGTTGCTGTCGGGCATCCTGCTCCCGATGACCCTCGGGCCGTCGTGGCTGCAGAGCCTCAGCGACTTCATGCCGTTCCGGTGGATCGTCGACGCCGTGCGCGACACCTTCTCCGGCGACCTCGCCAGTGCTCAGGTCCTGTGGGGTGTCCTTGCCTCGCTCGTCCTCGCCGGACTCGGAACCCTCTGGGGCACGTCGGTCTTCCGCAAGGAGAACGCGTGACCGTTGGTCCGGGGGGCTGCCCGCTCCGCTCCCTGAGGAGCGCCCGGAGCTTGCGGAGGGCGCGTCACGAAGGGTCGGCTACCGGGGGTGCGAGACCCTTCGTGACGCTCGCAAGCTCGCTCCTCAGGGAGCAGTGGGTCGTCAGTCGAAGCTGGTGATCGCCGGGGCCGGGGGGAGGGTTGGGTCGTCAGTCGAAGCTGGTGATCGCCGGGGCCGGGGCCGGGGGCAGGGTTGGGTCGTCAGTCGAAGCTGGTGATCGCCGGGGCCGGGGGCAGGGTCACGACCGCGCCGGCGTAGCTGAGGCCGGCGCCGAAGCCGAGGAGCAGCGCGGTCTGCCCGCCCCTGGCCTTGCCGGTCGCGAGCATCTCCTCCATGGCGAGCGGGATCGAGGCCGCCGAGGTGTTCCCGGTGTTCTCGATGTCGTTCGCCATCGGCAGGTCGTCGGGGAACCCGAGGTTCTTCTTCATCAGGTCGTTGATGCGGGCGTTGGCCTGGTGGGGCACGAAGACCTCGATGTCCTCGACGCCGACGCCGGAGGTCTCCAGCACGGTGGCGAGGGCCCTGGGGAGGGTGATGGCCGCCCATCGGAACACCTTGGGTCCCGCCATCGTCACGACCATGCGTCCGACCGGGTCGGTTTCGGGGTCTTTGTCCTGGTAGGCCTGCGCACGGTCCATGTACTCGGGAATGTCCCAGTTCTGGCCGATCGCCTCGGCGTTCTCGCCGTCGCTGCCCCAGACGGTCGGGGAGATCCCGTTGTCCGCGCTCGGGCCGACGACCACCGCCCCGGCGCCGTCGCCGAAGATGAAGGCGGTGTTGCGGTCGGTGGGATCCATGACCACCGACATGGTCTCGACGCCGACGAGGAGGACGTACTCGGCGCTGCCGGCGCGGATGGTGTCGGCAGCGACCCCGAGCCCGTAGCCGAAGCCGCCGCAACCGGCGGCGACGTCGTAGGCCGGGATGCCGTTGAGGCCGATGTCGTAGGCGACGATCGGCCCGCCGTGGGGGATCTTGGTCTTCCAGCTGTTGGTGGCGAGGATCAACGCGCCGATCTTGTCCTTCGCGATGCCGGAGTTCGCGATGGCCCGCTCGGCGGCCGCGGCGGCCATGGACCGTGCACTCTCGTCGCCGCTGATCCAGCGGCGATTGCGGATGCCGCTCCGCTCGAAGATCCACTCGTCGGAGGAGTCGAGAACTTCGCACACCTCGTCGTTGCTGACCAGGCGTCGCGGCCGGTAGGCGCCGATGCCGAGCATCGAGACGTTCTGGTGTCCGGTCTTCACCGAGAGGTTGACCACTGTTGCCGATCCCTTCGCATTGCCTGCCGCAGCGATTCTACGGCCGCGCTGCCGCCCGGTAGGGGGTCCTCACCAGGCGTGCACGGTGTTCTGTGCGGACTCCAGATCCTGTCCGACCAGTAGTTCGACGGCGTCGCAACCGTTGGCGATCAGGAGTTCGACCTCGCTGCGAGCCGAGGACGGGAACGGTTTCAGCACGAAATCGGCGGGATCCTGACGGCCGGGCGGCCTGCCGATGCCGATGCGCACACGCAGATAGTCGCGTGTGCCGAGTGCCTGGCTGAGCGACCGCAGCCCGTTGTGGCCGCCCTCGCCCCCGCCGCGTTTCAGGCGGACGGCGCCGAAGTCGATGTCGAGTTCGTCGTGGACGACGATCAGGTCGTCGACGGACACCGAGTAGAACTTCGCGAGCGGACCGATCTGACGGCCGGACTCGTTCATGTAGGTGCGCGGCTTGGCCACGAGAACCGGCTGGCCGCCGAGGCGTACCTCGGCGACCTCGGCGCCGGACTTCTTGTGCACCTTCCAGCGCGCGCCGGCCGAGGCGACGAGGCCGTCGGCGACCATCGCGCCGACGTTGTGCCTCGTCTTCTCGTACCTGGACCCGGGATTACCCAGGCCGACAATCAATTTCACCACTCGTACCGAGTAGTCGAGGGTGGGGTTACTCCGACTCCTCGGCCGCCTCGGCGGCCTCGCCCTCGGCTGCGGCGTCGGCCGAGCCGTCGGCGTCGGACTCGGTGGCCGCGAGCTGCGCCTCGGTGACCGCGACGATCAGGGTCTCGGGATCGGCGGTGAGGGTCACGCCCTCGGGCAGGTCCAGATCGGAGGCGTGCACGGACAGGCCGGCCTCGGCACCTTCGACGCTGACGACGATCTGCTCGGGGATCGACAGGGCGTCCGCCTCGACCTCGATGAGGCTGGTGTCGGAGACGACCAGCGTGCCCGGGGCGGCGTCGCCCTCGACGATGATGGCGACCTCGACGGTCACCTTCTCACCGCGACGGACGATGAGCAGGTCCGCGTGCTCGATGTAGTTGCGGATCGGGTGGACGTCGACCTGCTTGGTGAGCGCCAGCTGGCTGTCGCCCTCGATGTCGAGGTCGATGATGGCGTTGAGGCCGTTGTTGCGCAGGATCGCGGCGAAGTCGCGCGCAGGCAGGTGCAGGTGCTGCGGATCGGTGCCGTGGCCGTAGAGCACGGCGGGAACCTTGCCCTCGCGACGTGCACGGCGTGCTGCGCCCTTGCCCTTTTCGGTGCGGGTGCTGACCGAGAGCTTGCTGGCCTGGTTCGACATGTGGGTCTCCTCGTGGGTGGTGTGCGGTCTGTCGGCGTCGCGACGAGCAACACCGGGCACGAACACCGACCGCGGAACCCGCCGGTCGCCGACCGAGGAGAACTACGATGGCCGCGCCGATAACGGTGACTGGGTCACCCTCGCCGAGACAACGGCGATCAGAGTAGTCGACGACCTGCTGGGATGTCACATCGCCCGCTGTCGGCGCCGAGCTCGGGGATACTGGTCTGCCATGACCCCACAGACGCCGATCGAGATCGTGACGACCCTTCTGACCGAGTTCGCGCGGGGCGACGTACCCGCCGCGCTGGAGACCATCGACGACGACATCGCCTACACGAACGTCTCGCTGCCGACGATCCGCGGGAAGCGGAAGGTGGCCGGTGTCCTGGGCGGAGTGGCACGCAAGGACTCGGTGGGATTCAACTACCGGATGATCAACGTGAGCTCCGACGACACCGGCGTCGTGTTGACCGAGCGGGTCGACGAACTCCGACTCGGTCGGTTGCATCTCCAGTTCTGGGTGTGCGGCCGCTTCGAGGTGCGGGAGGGCCGGATCACGGTGTGGCGCGACTACTTCGACTATTTCGACATGACGAAGGCGCTGGTGCGAGGTGTGGCCGCGCTGGCCGTGCCGTCGGTGCAGCGGCCACTGCCCGCGCCGGCCGTCCCGGCCTGACCCGACCGCGGCCGGCGCTCAGAGGATCTCGTCGAGCTTGTCGATGGGTCGCGGGATGCGAGTGCCCTTGGCGGTCACGACGATCGGACGTTCGACGAGGACGGGGTGCTCGACCATGGCGTCGAGGATCTGATCGTCGGTGGCCGATGCGAGATCGAGTTCCTTGTACAGGGCCTCCCGCTTGCGGGCCGCCTGTGCGGGCGTGAGCCCGGCATCGGCGAACAGCTCGACGAGCTGGTCGCGGCTGTACGGCTCGTCGAGGTACTTCACGACGGTCGGCTCGATGCCGGCGTCGCGCAGGGCCTGCAATGCCTTCCGCGAGGTCGAGCACTTCGGGTTGTGATAGATCGTCGCGTCCACGGGTCACACGGTACCCGGGTCGACTGCGCAGCCCTTCGTGGCTCGTCGACCTCGACGCGCTCCTTCGTCGCTTGCTCGGCCCGGCGGCTTGCGCTCCTCGCACCTCAGGGAGCAGGAAGCAGGTCGTTCTCTCGGATTAGGGAGCAAAGAGCTGAGGTGCTAGCGGAGCGTCCCTTTGTTCCCTGAGGTGCGAGCGGAGCGTCCCTTTTGTTCCCTGAGGTGCGAGCGGAGCGAGCCTCGAAGGGTCAGGCGATACCGTCGAACAGGCTTGTGACGGAACCGTTCTCGAAGACCTCGCGAATCGTCTGCGCGAGCAGCGGGGCGATGGAGAGGACGGTGAGGTTCGCGAAGCGCTTCTCGGCCGGGATCGGCAGGGTGTCGGTCGCGATGACCTCCTTGGCGCCACAGTTCGCGAGGCGCTCGGCCGCGGGGTCGGAGAACACACCGTGGGTGGTGGCGATGATGACGTCGCCCGCCCCGGCGTCCTTGAGGACCCGCACCGCGCCGGCGATCGTGCCGCCGGTGTCGATCATGTCGTCGATCAGGATGCAGGTTCGTCCTTCCACCTCGCCGACGACGCGGTTGGACTTGACCTGGTTGGGCACCAACGGATCGCGGGTCTTGTGGATGAACGCCAGTGGTGCGCCACCGAGGGTGTCGGCCCACTTCTCCGCGACACGTACGCGACCGGAGTCGGGGGAGACCACCGCGATGTTGTCGGTGCCGTATTTGCCGCGGATGTACTCGGCGAGCTGCCCCTGCGCGTGCATGTGGTCGACGGGCCCGTCGAAGAAGCCCTGGATCTGATCGGTGTGCAGGTCGACGGTGATGATCCGGTCGGCGCCCGCAGTCTTCAGCAGATCGGCGATGAGGCGGGCCGAGATCGGCTCGCGCCCGCGGTGCTTCTTGTCCTGGCGGGCGTACGGATAGAACGGGAGGATCACGCTGATTCGCTTGGCCGAGCCGCGCTTGAGGGCGTCGATCATGATGAGCGCCTCCATGACCCACTGGTTCAGCGGGTACGGGCAGCTCTGCAGGACGAACGCGTCCGAGCCGCGCACCGAGTCCTCGAAACGAACGAACAGTTCGCCGTTGGCGAAGTCGCGGGCGGTCTGCGGGGTGACCTTGATGCCCAGTTCATCGGCGACTGCTTCGGCGAGTTCGGGATGGGCACGACCAGAGAACAGCATCAGGTTCTTCTGGTTGTCAGTGGTCCAGGTCATGAAAACTCTTCTGTTGGTGTCGTTTCGGATCTGCAGGGTCGAGCGCGGGTCGGGGTGTCAGGCCGGCCCGGAGTCGTTCTCGCGCGCCTCGAGGGCCGCGCGCGCCGCCGCGGTGTCGGGCCGCTTGCGCACGACCCAGTCCTCGATGACGCGTTGTTCTCCCGCCGAGACCGCGAGGGCCCCCGGCGGTACATCTTGCCGCACGACGGTTCCGGCTCCGGTGTACGCCCCGTCGCCGACGCTGACCGGGGCGACGAACATGTTGTCCGAGCCGGTGCGGCAGTGATCGCCGATCACCGTGCGGTGCTTGGCAACCCCGTCGTAGTTGACGAAGACGCTCGACGCGCCGATGTTGGAGTGCTCGCCGATGGTCGCGTCACCGACATAGGTGAGGTGCGGGATCTTCGACCCGTCACCGATGGTCGCGTTCTTGGTCTCGACGAAGGTGCCGATCTTGCCCGCGACCCCGAGGGCGGTCCCGGGTCGGAGGTAGGCGAACGGGCCGACGGTGGCGTCGGGGCCGATGACCGCGTCGCTGCCGTGTGTACGGATCACCTGGGCACCTGCTCCGACAGTGACGTCGGTGAGGGTGGTGTCGGGTCCGATGACCGCGTCGGCGGAGATGTGGGTGCGGCCGTGCAGCTGGGTGCCCGGTTCGATGTGCGCGTCGGGCTCGATGGTGACGTCGATGTCGATCCACGTCGTGGCGGGGTCGACGACGGTCACCCCGTCGAGCTGATGGCGGCGGATGATCCGGCGATTGAGTTCGGCACCGAGAGCGGAGAGCTGGGCGCGGTCGTTGCAGCCGGCCACGAGCACCGGATCGGCGACCGTGAACCCACGGACCGCCCGGCCCTCGCCGCGCGCGATCTCGACGATGTCGGTGAGGTAGTACTCGCCCTGCACGTTGTTCGTGGACAGCTTCGACAGACCGACTCGCAGCGCGGCGGCGTCGAAGGCGTACACGCCGGCGTTCACCTCGGTCACGGCGCGCTGCTCGGGGTTCGCGTCCTTGTGCTCGACGATGGCGGCGACGGCGTCTCCGTCGCGGATGATCCGTCCGTATCCGGTCGGGTCGTCGGCGACGAAGCTCGTCAGCGTGACGGCGGCTCCACCGTCGGCGAGGTGGGTGTCGACGAGGGCGCGCAGGGTGTCGGCGTCGAGCAGGGGGACGTCGGCGGCGGTGACGACGACGGTGCCGTCGAAATCGTCGGGCAACCCGCCGAGTCCGACCCGGGCGGCGTCGCCCGTTCCGCGCGGCGCGTCCTGTTCGGCGATCCCGACCTCGACGCCCAGCAGTGCGCCGATCTCACCGATGGCCGCCGTGACCCGTTCGCGCTCGTGGCTGACGACCGCGATCAGATGCTCGGGTTCGATGCCCGCCGCGCCGTGCAGCGCATGGCCGAGGAGTGAACGTCCGCCGATGGTGTGCAGGATCTTCGGGGTCTTGGACTTCATGCGGGTACCGGCGCCCGCGGCCAGGACGATCACGGCCACGGATGGCGACGTTCCCGTCATCGAATGCCCACCCTCTTCCTGATCGGTGACTGCCGCGATCATGTCTGCTCGACGGCGGCGGCGGGGGTCGCAGACCCGACCCGCGGTCGCACGTCGGGTGCGATCCTACGCATCGGTGCCCGGTGGCAGAAATGCAGCGCGCAGTTTGTGCCGGATCCTCCCGACCGGGCCTGATAGAACACATAGGGACCGCGAACGCCGAGCGATCAATCGGTAGAACCTGCCGATGTCCCAGTGGATTGTCACAGACGGATCAGGGTGGGTGCGGGAGACAGAACCACGCGTGCCGGAGTTGTCCGGTTCGTGAAACGACCACACGGAGGTAGTGAATGAGCACGCAGAAGACGGCCATCGTCACCGGGGCCGCACGGGGGATCGGCGCGGCCGTGGCCAGGCGCCTGGCCGACGACGGACTGGCGGTGGCCGTCCTGGACCTCGACGCCGACGCCTGCGCCGACACGGTCAAGGCCATCACCGACGCCGGCGGCAAGGCCGTCGCGGTGGGTGCCGACGTCGCCGACGAGGCCTCGGTGAACGCCGCGGTGGACAAGGTCGTCGCCGAACTCGGCAAGCCGACGGTGGTCGTCAACAACGCGGGCATCACCCGCGACAACCTGCTGTTCAAGATGACCGTCGACGACTGGGACGCGGTGATGGCCGTGCACCTGCGTGGCGCGTTCAATGTCACCAAGGCTGTGCAGAAGTACATGGTCGAGGCGGAGTGGGGACGCATCGTCAACCTGTCGAGCACCTCCGCGCTCGGCAACCGCGGACAGGTCAACTACTCGGCGGCCAAGGCCGGCATGCAGGGATTCACCAAGACCCTGGCCATCGAACTCGGCCGGTTCGGCGTCACCGCGAACGCCATCGCCCCCGGTTTCATCGAGACCGAGATGACCGCCGCCACCGCCGAGCGCATCGGTGTGCCCTTCGAGGACTTCAAGCGTGCCGCAGCGGGCCAGATCCCGGTCAACCGCGTCGGCGTGCCCGAGGACATCGCCCACACCGCGTCCTTCTTCATCAGCGAGGGTGCCGGCTTCGTGTCGGGTCAGGTCGTCTACGTGGCCGGCGGCCCCAAGGACTGATCACCTCCTGGACCACGACTCCGGCTCCCAGGCCTCGATCGAGGTCTGGGAGCCGAGTTCTCGTCGAGTGGTCACCTGGCGTGCGTGCCCCCGGGCTGTGGCACAATCGTCAGCGCAGTGATCCGCCATGGTGTAATCGGCAACACTCCTGATTTTGGTTCAGGCATTCTAGGTTCGAGTCCTGGTGGCGGAGCTCATGAGTCGAGGCGCGACGGCGCCCTTTCTCGGTGCCCGGGCGGGTTCACCCCGCCGGTCGTGCCAGCCCCAGATTGTCCCGCAGCGTGGTGCCCGCGTAGTCGGTGCGGTGGACACCGAGCTCCTGGAGGATCGGCACCACCTCGTCGACGAACCGATCGAGTCCGCCGGGCACGATGTGGGGCACCAGGATGAAGCCGTCGGCGACGTCGGCCTGCACGAAGTCGTTGATCGTGTGCGCGACCGTCTGCGGTGAGCCGACGAACGACTGGCGGCCGGTGACCTCGATGATGAGTTCGCGCGTGGTCAGGTTCTTCGCCTCGGCCAGGTCGCGCCACTCGCGCGCGACGGCGACCGGGTCACGGTGCATGCGCACGCTCGCGCGTCCCTTGGCGACCGTGTTCTCGCCCGGGACCGGATCCACCTGCGGCAGCGGACCGTCGGGGTCGTGGTCGGAGAGGTCGCGATTCCACAACTGCTCCAGGAACTTGATCGCCGTCTGCCCGCTGACCTGCTGCAGGCGCACCTCGTGGGCGAGTTCGGCTGCCTGCGCGTCGGTGTCGCCGACGACGAAGGTGGCGGCGGGGAGCACCAGGAGCTGTTCGGGGTGCCGTCCGTACGCGGCGAGTCGCCGCTTGACGTCGGTGTAGAACGCCCGCCCGGCATCGTAGGTGGCGTGCCGGGAGAAGATGGCGTCGGCGGTGGCGGCCGCGAACTCCCGGCCCTCGTCGGAGTCCCCGGCCTGGAAGATGACCGGCCGCCCCTGCGGCGGACGAGGCGTGGGAAAGTGTCCGCGAATGTCGAATTGTGTACTGGCGAACTCGAATTCACCGGCATCGGGGCGTGCCAGGAAGTGGCCGCTCGCGGTGTCGGCGAGCACGTCGTCGTCGCGCCACGAGTCCCAGAGCGTCGCGGCCGCGGTGAGGGACTCCTCGGCACGCGCGTACCGCTGGTCCTCGGGCAGATAGCCGCCTCGACGGAAGTTCTCTCCGGTGAACTCGTCCCACGAGGTCACCACGTTCCACGCCGCACGTCCGCCGGACAGGTGATCGAGGGTGGCGAATTGCCGTGCGACATCGACCGGTTCGTTGAAGGTCGAGTTGATGGTGCCGGTCAGGCCGAGGTGGGTGGTCACCGCGGCCAGTGCGGACAGGACGGTGAAGGTGTCCGGTCGTCCGACCACGTCGAGGTCGTAGATCAGCCCGTTCTGCTCGCGGAGCCGCAGTCCTTCGGCGAGGAAGAAGAAGTCGAACTTCCCGCGCTCGGCGGTCTGGCGAGATGGACGAACGAGTCGAACTCGATCTGACTGCCCGACTCCGGATCGCTCCACACCGTGGTGTTGTTCACCCCGGGGAAGTGGGCGGCGAGATGCACCTGCTTGGTCATGCGACACCGGCCTTTCCAGCGGCGAAACGGTTGGACGGCCGTGCCAGACCGAGGTGGCCCCGCAACGTCGGCGCGGTGTAGGAGTCACGGAATCGGTTGCGACGCTGCAGCTCCGGCACGACCTCCCGCGTGATCACGTGTAGGTCCTCGGGCACGGCAGCCGGGTGCAACCGCACCCCGCTCACCCCGTCGACGGCTGTCCAGCGTTCGATCTCGTCGGCGAGCCCGGCCGAGGTGCCGACGAAGGCCGCGCTGTCGGGAGTGAACGGTTCACCCGCCCACTCGTCGAGTTGCGCCCGGCGTGCTCTCGCCGCCGACTCCGACGCGGCGAGCACGGCGAACAGATCGACGAACAGGAGTGCGGGGTCGGCGATCCCGCGACCGGCGTCGGAGTGGGCGGTGCCCACGGCGTCCACCGCACGCACGGCGTCGTCGACGTCGCGGGGGTTGATGAACCCGAGGTCGGCGGCCCGGCCGATCACCCGCAGGTCGGTGGGATGTGCGCCGGTCGCCGCGATGACCGGCCGGCCCTGGGGTGGTCGTGGCGTGATGGCGGGACCCCGCACCGAGAAATGGTCTCCGGCGAAGTCGATGTAGTGCAGCTTGTCCCGGTCGACGAACCGACCGGTCGCGACGTCGCGGATCTCGGCGTCGTCCTCCCACGAGTCCCAGAGCAGTCCGATCACGGTGGCGAAGTCGAGGGCCTCGGACGCGAGGTCGGCGAGCACCGCGGGGTCGTCGGGAAACCGTCGCCGGCCGAACAACGCGGCCTCGTCCGGATCCGCGGTGGTGCGCAGGACGACTCCGGCACGTCCGTTGCTCACGTAATCGAGTGTCGCGATCGCCTTGGAGACGTGGAACGGCTCGGTGTGGGTGGCGGTCGCCGTCGGGATCAGCCCGATCGACCGGGTCGTCGGGGCGAGACGGGAGGCGAGCAGTACCGAGTCGAGTCCCGCGGTCGCCCGGTCGGTGCGTGGATGCCCGCGGTGCAGGGCGAACGAATCCGCGAGGGTGACGAAGTCGAGCAGCCCGGCTTCTGCCTCCGCGAGCCGTTCCTGCCAGTGCGCCGCCGTGGTCAGGGTGTGGGCCTGGGCTCCGGGTGCCCGCCACGCGCCCGGGTGCGACCCGGCTCCGTCCAGCGCCACGGCGACGTGCACGTGCTCGGCCATGGAGTCCTCCCTCAGTCGTGTCGTCGATACCTGTCCCTGGATCGAACGGTGGCGGAGATACCGTGGATTCCGGGCGTCGGTCATCGGATCGCGGTGGGCCAAACCCTTCCGATAAACCGGCGGCCACGCTTCGGTGGTCAGGATGAGGTGTGTTCGGCGCAGGACTCGAGTCGGTCGGAGAGCGGTGTGACGGGAAGAGAACCGATACCGCTGTCGGTGCTGGATCTCGCCCCGGTCACCGAGGGGAGTGACGCCGCGACAGCGGTGCGCCGCAGCGTCGCGCTGGCCCAGCACGCCGAACGCCTGGGCTACCGACGGTTCTGGCTCGCCGAGCACCACTTCGTCGCGGTGGCCAGTTCGTCGACGACAACACTCATCGGGCTGATCGCCGCCGCGACCGAGTCGATCCGCGTGGGGTCGGCGGCGGTGCAGAGCGGCCTGCACACCCCCGTGTCGATCGTGGAGGCGTTCGGGACGATCGACGCGCTGTATCCCGGCCGGCTGGACCTGGGGCTCGGGCGTTCCGCTCAGCGCCGCACCGAATTGACCAGCACCGACCGGCAATCCGCACCGCGCGCGCCCGCACCCCGACAGCCCGACCAGATCGTCGACGGCCTGCTCATCCCGACGCCGTTCCCCGTCGAGTCGATCCTGAACGCACCGCGGGTCGTCGCCGCGTTCGAGGCGTCGCAGTTCGACGGTGCGTCACCGCCGGACTTCGACGACGCCGTCGGCGACGTCCTCGCGCTCCTGGCCGGCGACTTCGAGCACCACGACGTCGAGCTGACCGCGGTGCCCGGGCGCGGCGCGGACGTGGCGGTCTGGATCTTCGGGAGCAGCAAGGGCCAGAGCGCGCAGACCGCGGGTGCGCGGGGGCTGCCGTTCGTCGCGAACTACCACGTCAGCCCGAGCACGGTTCTCGAGGCCGTCGAGGCGTATCGCAGCGCGTTCCGGCCGTCGCCGGTCCTGGCCGAGCCGTATGTGATCGTCTCCGCGGATGTCGTTGTCGCCGAGGACGAACCGACGGCACGTCACCGCGCGTCCACGTACGGGCACTGGGTGCACGGCATCCGCAGCGGGGCGGGCGCGCAACCGTATCCCGACCCGGACACAGCGGATTCCCTCGACGACGATGCGCGCCCTCTCGTCGACGATCGGGTGCGCACCCAGTTCGTCGGCGATCCCGAGTCCGTCGTCGACGGGCTGCGGACGCTCGCCCGGGTGACCGGTGCCGACGAGTTGCTGGTCACCAGCGTCACCCACGACTTCGACCATCGGCTGGCGTCGCATGAATTGCTCGCCACTGCATGGGGATTGGAAGGACACTGACGTGACCGGCTTCGATGCAGCGGGTTTCGGACGACGCACGGGTGCGCGGTCGTCGTTGGGTACGCTGTTCGCCGCCCTGCGGTGTCGCGTCGACGTGGACCTTCTCGCCGCGGGCGCTGCCCTGCATCCCGAGGCGCCGCCCCTGGGATTGCCGCTCGAGACAGCAAGAACGGTCGGTCGCGGACAGCCCTTGTAGGTGGTTTCCGGTGGCACCATGGGGTTCCTCGGCGACGACCGTCGTCGCCGGCGAACAGCCCACGAGGAACGCCCACCATGCACGAGACCCCGGATGAACTCCGCGAACTCCAGACCCTTCTCGACGCCTCCCTGTCCCGCTCGACGGACCATCTGCGTTCCATCATCAGCAGTGACAACACCGTCGGCGCAGCACAACTCGTCGACATCCTGACCGGGATGCGTGTTCTCGCGCTCTCGACCGTGACGGCGTCGGGTGAACCGAGGATCAGTGCCGTCGACGGACATTTCCTCCATGGGAAGTGGATCTTCGGCACGGCGCGCGCCGCCGCGAAGGCCCGACATCTCGCCGCCCGTCCCGCCGCGAGCGTCGCGCACATCCAAGGTGAGGAACTGGGTGTCTTCACCCACGGGACCGTCGAGATCCTCAACCCGCGCGACGGCGATCGGGCCCACGACTGGCCTGAGTTGGTCGCCCACTTCCGGGAGGTCTACAACGACGACGAGTTCGACTGGGGCGCCGAGGTCGTCTACTACCGGCTGCACCCGCACTGGATGACGGTGTTCGCGCCGAACCAACCTCGTTGACTGTGCGTCGAAATCCGTTGACCGTGCGTCGAAATCCGTCGATCGTGCGTCGATATTCGTTGACTGTGCGCAACAATAAGTCGACTGTGCGTCCAATGGGCTCGACTGGGGCCTGATCACCTGCGCTACGCGATCGCTGATCAGCTGGGCCACGTCGGATCAGTGGTCGAGCCGACGAGCCCGACGCACAGTCGACGGTTCGTCAGTCCACCGGGACGATGAAGCCCTCGTCCTTCAGCCAGTCGTAGGCGACGTCGGAGGGATCGGCGCCGTCGATGTCGATGAGCCCGTTCAGTTCCTGCATCAGCGGGTCGGTGAGTTTGGCCGACACAGGTGCCATGAGTTCGGCGATCTCCGGATTGGCATCGTTGAGTCCGGTGTTGACCACGACGCATCCGCTGTAGGGCAGGAAGAACTTCCGATCGTCTTCGAGGACGACGAGATCAAGGTTCTTGATCCGACCGTCCGTCGAGTAGACCATTCCGAAATTGCAAGGCTCGCTACGCGCGGTGGAGGTGTAGACCACGCCGGAATCCATCATGGTCACGTTGCTCGACGGCACCCCGCCGGGCTGGTCGAGCGGAATGTCGTAGGCCTTCAGCATCGGAATGAATCCGTCGGCGCGCGAGTAGAATTCGTCGTTGATGCAGAAGGTCCGCTCGGACTCGGGGAGCTTGGCGATGTCGGACATCGTCTTGACGTTCAGCCGCTCGGCGGTCGGTGACGACGCGGCGAACGCGTAAGTGTTGTTGAACGACGCCGGCGGGAGCCACTCGACCCCGTTCGCGCGTTCGGCGTCGCGGACGCGTTCGTAGAGTTGCTGCGGGTCCGAGATCGTCTCGGTCTCGCCCAGGTAGGTCTGCCAGGCGGTCCCGGTGTACTCCCACACGATGTCGGCGTCGCCGTTGAGAACTGCCTGCCGGGACGACATCGAGCCCGGCGCGTTGGTGAGATCGTCGACGTCGGCGCCGGCGGCCGCGAGGTACGTGGCGGTGATCTTCCCGAGCAGTACCTGCTCGGTGAAGTTCTTGGACGTCACCGCGATGGAGGTTCCCTCGAGCGGGCGTTCGCCGCCGGGAAGGGAAGCGGGACGGAAGGTTCCGGACGAACTGACCAAGCCGCACGCCGACAGCATCATCAGGACCGCGGCCGACGCCGCCAGGACCGTTGCGACGCGACGGGCGCGGACCGGATGGAGGCGGGTCATCATGCGATCCCCCGAGGAGTCGCGGCGAGTTCGACGAGGCGTCCGAGCCAGTCGATCGTCATGGCGAGCAGCGCGACGAGGATCGCACCGGACACGAGCAGCTTCGGCAGGAACAGGGTGATCCCCGTGGTGATGAGCGTGCCGAGGCTGGTCGCCCCGATGAACGTGCTCAGGGTGGCGGTGCCGACCAGGATGACCAGTGCGGTCCGGACACCGTTGAGGATGACCGGCACGGCCAGGGGGAGTTCGACCTGGACGAGGGTGCGCACCGCCGACAGGCCGATGCCTCGCGAGGCCTCGACCGTCCGCTGGTCGACCTGCCGCAGCCCGACGATCGTGTTCTGCAGGATCGGAAGCACCGCGTAGACGACCAGGCCGACGACGGCGGTGGTGAAACCGGTGCCGAGCCAGAAGGTGAACAACACCAGGAGTCCGATCGCGGGGGCCGCTTGTCCGATGTTGGCGATGTTGACCGCGATGGGGTTCAGCCAGCGCAGGGCGGGACGGGTGAGCGCGATGCCGAGCGGAATCGCGATCACGACGACGATGATCGTGGCGACCAGCGTCAGCTGGATGTGATCGAGGATGGTGGCACGCAGCGCCGGCCACGACATCGCGGCGCTCTCCGTGCTGGTGAAAGTGGTGTTCGCATACCAGATCACGAAACCGACGCCGACGACCACGATCACCAGGGGCTCGAACCACACATCGATGGGAATCCGGGCGAGTCGCCGCCGGAAGCCACTCGGAACCGATTCTGGTGCAGGCGGTTTCGCGGTCTCGGTGATCCGTGCCTCTTCGGCGATGAAGCCGGTCACCGCTCGACGCTCGTCTCGGGAGTGACGCCTCCGGCGACGTGCTCGGCGCCGGAGTCGTCGTCGGCCGCCACGACCGGGGTCTCGACGGGAGCCGACCCATCGGCGTGGTCGAGGTAACCGACCTCGGCATCGTCGTCTCGCACGGTGGCGAGCTGCCCACGGATCGCCTCCATCACCGACGCGATGTTCAGCGCGCCGACGACGGCGCCCCGACCGTCGGTGACGAGAACGCCACCCTGGCTGGTCGCGAGCATCGAGTCGAGGGCGTCGTTCAGCGTCGAGGACTGCGCGACGACGGGGAGCCGGGGATCGAGGTAGTCCGAGACCTCCGGCTTGGCGCGGATCTCCTCGACCGACGGCCAGGCGCGGGGGCGGCCGTGCTGATCGACGACGGCGACCCAGTCCTCGCCGGCCGCTTTCGCGCGGGCGACCACGGCGCCGGACGGTTCTCCGACGCGGGCGGTGACCACCTCTCTGATGTCGACGTCGCGGACGCGGGTGAGCGTCAGGTGGGCGAGTGTCGCACCCGAACCCACGAACTCCTCGACGAAGGGACTCGCCGGGTTGGCCAGGATCTCCTCCGGGGGCGCGAACTGCTCGATGCGCCCGCCCTCGGAGAGGATCAGCACCTTGTCGCCGAGTTTGGTCGCTTCCTCGAAGTCGTGGGTGACGATGACGATGGTCTTGGCCAGCTCGTGTTGGATCGCGATCAGCTTGTCCTGCAGGCGGGCTCGGGTGATCGGGTCCACGGCGCCGAACGGCTCGTCCATCAGCAGCACCGGGGGATCGGCGGCGAGCGCGCGTGCGACGCCGACGCGCTGCTGCTGACCACCGGACATGTCCTTGGGGAGCCGGTCGGCGAAGGTCGCGGCATCGAGTCCGACGAGGTCGAGCAGGTATTCGGTGCGTTCGGCGATCCGCTTCTTGTCCCAGTTGAGGATTCGCGGGATGGCGCCGATGTTCTTGCTCACCGACCAGTGCGGGAACAACCCGCCGGACTGGATGACGTAGCCGATCGACTGGCGCAGTTTGTCCGGGTTCTCCGCGGTGACGTCGCGTCCGCCGATGTAGATGCGCCCCTCGGTGGGTTCGATGAGGCGGTTGATCATCTTCAGCGTCGTCGTCTTGCCGCATCCGGACGGGCCGACGAAGGCGACGATGTCGCCGGCGTCGATCTCCAGGTCGAGGCGCGCGACGGCCGGTGTGGTGCTTCCCCGGTAACGCTTGGCCACACCGTCGAGCCGGATGGACTCGCCGGTGACGTTGCGGTTGTTGCCGTTCGGCGCGGAGGAGGTGGCGGTGTCGGTCATGAGAGTCCCTTGGAGATGGTGAGGCGGCCGAGCAGAACCAGGAGAGCGTCGAAGATGAGGGCGATGATCACGATCAGGATCGTTCCGGCGAGCGCCATTTCGAGTGCATTGGCACCGCCCAGGCGGGAAAGTCCGTTGAAGATCAGGGATCCCAGGCCGGGTCCGAGAACGTAGGCGACGATCGCCGCGACACCGACGATCATCTGGGTCGACACACGGATGCCGGTCAGGATCACCGGCCAGGCGATCGGCAACTCGACCGTGAGCAGGATCCGCCATCGCGAAAGGCCGATGCCGCGGGCGGATTCGACCACGGACGGCGGCACCGACCTCAAACCGACCACCGCGTTGCCGATGACCGGCAGCGTGGCGAAGAAGGCGAGCATCAGAAACGACGGCGTCACACCGAGTCCGAAGGGCACGATCAGCAATGCGAGCAGGGCGAGCGACGGAATGGTCAGCGCCACACGGCTCGACGTCAGCGTGAGCGCACTCGCCAGCGGAAGCCGGTAGACGACGGCGGCGACGACGATGGCCACGGCCGTACCCACGAGCACTGTCTGGAAGGACAGCGACGCATGCTGATACGTCAGGAAGGTGAGGGATCGAGCGTTCTCACTGAGATAGTCCCACAATTGCACTGTTGCTGTCCCATCCCCGGGGCAGGCGAGCCCCCCGGTGTCTCGAAAGACATTACGCACGGACGGGCAATACTGCCGACATTTGGACCGATCCAGTGTGACTTCGACGCGGCGTGGGTCGATCTCCCCGCCGTGCGGTGTCATGCTGGAAAAGTGAGTGAGAGTGCGCTGACCACCGCAAAGGTCGATGCCGACGACGACCGGCTCCTGCTGGCCGCGGCCGTGCGTTCCTGGACGCGGATCGTCGCCTGGTTGCTGAGCGTCGGCGGATCGATCGGTTTCGTCGCGTCTTTCGTGCTGACCGTCGAACGGTTCGAACTGGCCGCAGACCCCGACTACGTGCCGTCGTGCAACTTCAATCCCGTGCTGAGCTGCGGGTCGGTGATGGCCGAGCCCCAGGCCGCACTCTTCGGCTTCCCCAACCCGCTGCTCGGTATCGCGGGCTTCGCGATCGCCGTCACCACCGGTGTGGCCCTGCTCGCCGGGGCTCGCCTCGCCGGGTGGTACTGGGCCGGACTCCAGGTCGGGGTGACCGCGGCGATGGTGTTCATCTCCTGGCTGATCTACTCGAGCCTGTACTCGATCGGGGCGCTCTGCCCGTACTGCATGGTCGTATGGGCGGTGACGCTGCCGATCTTCGTCTTCGTCACGGTGCGCAACGCGCACGCGAGTGGTCTCACCTCGCGTTCACGCGTCGCGCTGGCCCTCGCGCGCAACCACGCCCCGATTCTGGTCGCGGCCATCGGCCTCGTGATCGTGCTGATCGCGGTGCGGTTCTGGTCGTACTGGTCGAGCCTGTACTGACACCACTCGGCCGGACCGTTCGGAATCCGCGGCGTCGCGCCCTACGCTGGGGCCATGGCTATCGGGCGTCCGTCGGAAGGTTCGGCCGAGGTGCAGCGCGCACCTCGAGCACGGATGACCGGTGCCCAGCGCCGGTTGCAGCTCATCGAGGTCGCGCGCGGCCTGTTCGCCGAGCGCGGTTTCGAGGGCACGTCGATCGAGGAGATCGCCCAGCGCGCGGGCGTCTCGAAGCCGATCGTCTATGAGCATTTCGGCGGCAAGGAAGGTTTGTACGCGGTCGTCGTCGACCGCGAGATGGAGACCCTCCTGGAGATGGTGACCTCGTCGCTGTCGAAGAACCGGTCGCTCTACCGCATCCAGCAGGTCGCCCTCGCGCTGCTGACGTACATGGAGGAGCGCACGGACGGATTCCGCATCCTCGTACGCGGGGACAGCACCGCCGCCACGGGCGAGACGGCCACCTACTCGAGTCTCCTCAACGACGCCATCAGTCAGGTCGAGCACATCCTCGCCGGCGATTTCGAACGACGGGGTTTCGATCCCACGCTCGCCCCGCTGTATGCGCAGGCGCTCGTCGGGATGGTGTCGGTCACCGCCCAGTGGTGGCTCGACGTGCGCGAGCCGTCGAAAGAGGTCGTGGCGGCTCACCTCGTCAACCTCTGCTGGAACGGACTCACCCGGCTCGACCCCGACCCCGCGCTCGTCGGACCCGACTATGTGGAGTCCCGGAGGCGGACGAGCGCCGACGACGCCTGACCCGGGTCTCGTCTCGCGGGTCCGCGGTAGCGGTGTCGACCCGCCCCGAGCTGCACGGCGGGGCAACGGGTCCGCGTCTATGGTTGATTCACTCTGCGTCCCCCGGCCGGAAGGATCCACCGATGTCGACCCCGAGCGGCGCTGACCGGCCGAACACCGCTTTCGGCTGAGGCGCCTCGGACATGGAGACCGTCGGGATCTACCTGGTCGTCATCTTCGGATGCGGGTACCTCGCTCGCGCGGCGCGCCTGCCGACCCTCGTCGGCTACCTCGCCGCCGGATTCATCTTGCACGCACCGGGAATCGACGAGCTGCCGATCATCGACACGATCGCCGAGCTGGGCGTGACGATCCTGTTGTTCACCATCGGCCTCAAGCTCGACGTACGGATGCTGCTCCGGCGCGAGGTGGTCGTCACCACGGCGGTGAACCTCCTGGTCATCCTCGGGCTGACCACCGGATTCCTCGGCCTCCTGGCCGCCCTCGGGGTGCCGATGCTCACCGACGAGGGCTGGGAGACATTGGCGCTGTTGGGCTTTGCGCTGTCGTTCTCCAGCACCGTGTTCGTGGTCCAGGTCCTCGACGAGCGGTCGGAATCCCACTCGCTCTACGGCCGCATAGCGATCGGCGTCCTCGTCCTCCAGGACATCGTCGCCGTCGCCTACCTGACCGCGATGCAGGGCGAACCGCCGAGCCCGTGGGCGCTTGCCCTCGTGTTGCTGATCCCCGGCGCGTGGCTCGTCCGCCGCCTGTGGAACACCCTCGGCCACGGCGAGTTGCAGACGCTGTTCGGAATCGTGATGGCCCTCGTGCCCGGGTATTGGCTCTTCGAATCCGTCGGCATGAAGGGCGATTTCGGCGCGATGGTCATCGGCGTCCTGCTCGCTTCCCATCCGCGCGCGGGGGAGTTGTCGCGCACGTTGTTCGGTCTGCGTGAGCTGCTCCTCGTCGGCTTCTTCGTGTCGATCGGGCTGCACGTCACCCCCACGACCGAAACGGTTCTGCTCGGTCTGCTGCTGATCGTCCTCCTGCCGTTCGAGGGTGCGGTGTACACGCTGGTCCTCTCCCTGTTCGGCCTGCGTCGCCGGACGTCGATCCTGACCGGACTCGCGCTGGCCAACTTCTCGGAGTTCGGGCTGATCGTGATCGCGACCGGTGTGGGAGTGGGGATGATCGGCGAGGACTGGCTCGTGGTGACGTCGGTGGCGGTGGCGGGGAGCTTCGTGTTCTCCACCCTGGTCAATCGCCGCGGCACCGGCCTGGTGACCCGGTTGTCGGCGTTCGTCCCGACCACGGCCGCGGCCCGGGCCCACCCCGACGACGCCCCGATCGTGCTGGCGCCGGCGCGCGTACTGGTCCTCGGCATGGGCCGCGTCGGGCACTCGGTGTACGAGCGGCTCGTCGACGAATACGGCCTTCCGGTGATCGGCGTGGAGAACGATCCGCTCAAGGCGGGCGAACTGGCCGCACGCGGCGTCCGGATCCTCGACGCCGACGCCACCGAGGCCGACTTCTGGGACCGCGCGGTCGGCGTCCACGAGCTCGAACTGCTCGTCCTGGCGATGCCCTTCCACGGCTCCAACCTGGTCGCGCTCGAACGGATCGAGGAACTCGGCGTCACCGGGACCGTGGCGGTCGTCGCGCAGTACGACGACGAGCGCGACGAACTGCTCCAGCGCGGCGCGGACGTGGCGTTCCACATCTACGAGGGCACCGGTGTCGGCCTGGCCGACGCGGCCGCCGAGGCAGCGGGGCTGGAACGGTGACGCCGACGCCTCCGCGAGCGGGTCGTCAGCCGCCCGCACCGGGAGCGTCGTCGCGCGTCCAGAGATCCTTCTGCATGTAGACACAATCGATCCACTGGTCGGCCTTGTGTCCGATGGCGCGCAGGCGACCCACCTCGTCGAACCCGAACCGACGGTGTAACGCGATCGAGCCCTCGCCGCCCGTCGCGGCGATCACCGCGACGATGTGGCGGACGTTGTCCGGGTTCGCGCGATCGAGCAGCGCCGACATCAGAGCCGTACCGATCCCGCGCCCGGCCTGACCGGGCCGCACGTAGATCGAGTCCTCGGTCGACAGGTCGTAGGCCGGCATCGTCCGGAACGTCCCGAGGTAGGCGTAGCCGACGACCTGCTCGACACCGTCGTCGACGGCGCGGGCCACCACGAACGGCCGGCCCGCGGCCGTGATCGCGGCGTGCTTGGCGTGCCATTGCGACAGGGACGGGACCAGATAGTCGAAGGTCGCGACGGTGTTCTGCACGTAGTGGGCGTAGATGTCCGCGACGGCCGCGCAGTCGTCGATCGTCGCGTCGGTCACCCGGATCGGGGTCGAGGGTGCCTCGGATGCGCGCTCGCTCATGCCGACGAGGTTAGGACAGCTGCCCCGGCCGCGGGAACTCGCGCTGACCGGGCGGGGACGGGCGGATCGTCGCCCCATAGAATCGACGGAGTGTCGACGCCGTCTGCTCTGTCCGGTCTGGCCGCGCTCGCGTGTGCGGACAAGTCCTTCCGCGAGGTGCACGCGCACCGGAACGAGCGCCGGCTGGACATCACCGCGCCCGATGCAGCGCGGCCCTTCCTCGTCTCGTGCCTGGTCGCCGGCGCCGATTCCCCGCTCCTCGTCGTGTCGGCCAACGGCCGGGAGGCCGACGATCTGACCGCCGAACTCGCCGAGCTCCTCGACGACGCCGGCGCCGTCGCTCAGTTCCCGTCGTGGGAGACGCTGCCGCATGAGCGGCTCTCGCCGAGTGCGGACACCGTGGGCCAGCGACTCGCCGTACTGCACCGGCTCGCCAACCCCGGTGACACTCCGTTGCGGGTCGTCGTGACCACCGTTCGCTCGCTCGTCCAGCCGATGGCCCCCGGCCTCGGCGACGTCGCGACCGTGACCCTGCGCGAAGGCATCGAGGTCGACTTCGACGCTCTGCTGTCCCAACTCGTCGAGATGGCCTACGAGCGCGTCGACATGGTCGGCCGCCGGGGCGAGTTCGCGGTGCGCGGCGGCATTCTCGACGTGTTCCCGACCACCGCCGACCATCCTGTGCGAGTGGAGTTCTGGGGCGACGAGATCACCGAGATGCGTGCCTTCTCGGTCGCCGACCAGCGCAGCCAGCCCGAGGTCGAGACCACTGAGGTGCGGATCCACCCGGGCCGCGAACTCCTGCTGACTGACAAGGTCCGTGCACGCGCCGGCGACCTGGCGGCGAGCAACGCCGACGACCCGACCCTCGCCGAGATGCTCGGCAAACTGGCCGAGGGCATCCCGGTCGAGGGGATGGAGGCGCTGATCCCCGCGCTCGTCGACGGCGACATGCAGTTGCTGACCGAGGTGATCCCGGACGGCACCCGGGTCCTCGTCCTCGACCCGGAGAAGGTGCGGACCCGGGCGTCGGACCTGTCGAAGACGGGTGCGGAGTTCCTCGAGGCATCGTGGACCGCCGCCGCCATGGGTGCGGGAGTGCCGATAGACGGACGGTCCTCGGCGAGCCTCGGCATCGATCTGCAGGCCAGCGCGTACCGGCCGTTGGACGAGGTGTTGAAGACGACGCTCGACGCCGGGTGTCCCTGGTGGACGCTGAGTCCACTCTCGACCGGCAGCGGTGACGAACTCGAACTCGATCTGGCTCCAGGTCCCGCGCCTCGGGGCGACGACCGTGAGATCGCCGCGATGTTCGCGCAGTTGCGCGCGCACGTCGCCGACGGCAAGCCGGCGGCGATCGTGGTGGCGGGCAAGGGTACCGCCCAACGCGTCGGTGAGCGCCTGTCCGACGCCGAGGTGCCGCATGTGATCGCCGAACCCGGGCACCGTCCGCAGGCCGGCGAGGTCACCGTGTTCTGCGCGCCGCTGCGCGCCGGGATCGTCTGTCCCGATGCAGGACTCGTGGTCGTGGCCGAGGCCGACCTCACCGGCTCCCGGGTCGCCAACGTCCGGGACGGTCGCCGACTGCCGGCCAAGCGGCGCAACCAGGTCGATCCGCTGGCGCTGACCGCGGGTGACCTCGTCGTACACGACCAGCACGGCATCGGGAAGTTCGTCGAGATGATCGAACGGACCGTCTCCGGTGCCCGGCGCGAGTACCTCGTGCTGGAGTACGCCTCGAGCAAGCGCGGTCAGCCGGCCGATCGGTTGTACGTCCCGATGGACGCACTCGACCAGCTCTCGCGCTATGTCGGCGGCGAGCAGCCGTCGCTGTCGAAACTCGGCGGCTCGGACTGGCAGAACACCAAGCGCAAGGCGCGCAAGGCCGTTCGCGAGATCGCCGGCGAACTCGTCCAACTCTATGCCGCCCGTCACGCCGCGCCGGGACACGCCTTCGGGCCCGACACGCCGTGGCAGCAGGAGATGGAGGACGCCTTCGACTTCACCGAGACCGTCGACCAGCTCACGGTGATCGCCGAGGTCAAGGCCGACATGGAGCGTCCCGTTCCGATGGACCGCGTCGTCGTCGGCGACGTCGGCTACGGCAAGACCGAGATCGCGGTCCGCGCCGCGTTCAAGGCCGTGCAGGACGGCAAGCAGGTCGCCGTCCTCGTTCCGACGACGATTCTCGCGCAACAACATCTGCAGACCTTCACCGAGCGGATGAGTGGTTTCCCGGTGCGGGTGCGCGGCCTGTCGCGGTTCACCGACCCCAAGGAATCCCGCGAGATCACCCAGGCGATGTCGAAGGGCGAGGTCGACGTCGTCATCGGCACCCACCGTCTGCTGCAGACCGGGATCGTCTGGAAGGACCTCGGACTGGTCATCGTCGACGAGGAGCAACGATTCGGTGTCGAGCACAAGGAACACATCAAGTCGCTGCGCACCCACGTCGACGTGCTCACGATGTCGGCGACCCCGATCCCGCGCACACTCGAGATGTCGATGGCCGGCATCCGGGAGATGTCGACGATCCTCACCCCGCCCGAGGAACGGCATCCGGTCCTGACCTACGTCGGCGCCTATGCGCCGAAACAGGTCGCGGCCGCCATCCGCCGCGAACTGCTGCGCGACGGTCAGGTGTTCTATGTGCACAACCGGGTCTCGACCATCGACAAGACGGCCAGGGACATCGCCGCGATGGTCCCGGAGGCGAGAGTCGTGGTCGCGCACGGTCAGATGAACGAGGACCAGCTCGAGCGCACGGTGTCGGGGTTCTGGAATCGCGAATACGACGTGCTGGTCTGTACGACGATCATCGAGACGGGCCTGGACATCTCGAACGCCAACACCCTGATCGTGGACCGCGCCGAGAACCTCGGCCTCTCGCAACTGCACCAGCTGCGTGGACGCGTCGGCCGCAGTCGCGAGCGCGGATACGCCTATCTGCTCTACAGCCCCGACCGGCCGCTGACCGAGACCGCCTACGACCGGCTCGCGACGATCGCGCAGAACAACGAGCTCGGCGCGGGAATGGCGGTGGCGCTGAAGGATCTCGAGCTGCGCGGCGCCGGAAACGTGCTGGGCGCCGAACAGTCGGGGCATGTCGCGGGCGTGGGGTTCGATCTCTACGTCCGTCTGGTCGGCGAGGCGGTGGAGGCGTATCGCGCTGCCGCGGACGGGAAACCGGTCGAATCGCGGGAGACGGGTGAGGTACGCATCGATCTTCCCGTCGACGCACACATCCCGGTCGAGTACGTCGACTCCGATCGCCTGCGCCTCGAGGCGTACCGCAAGCTCGCGTCGGCGACCGACGACGCCGCGGTCGATTCGGTCCTCGTCGAACTCAACGACCGGTACGGTCCGCCACCGGTGGAGACCACGCGCCTCGCGTCCATCGCCCGACTGCGGTTGCGGTGCCGGGAGCGTGGGATCAGCGAGATCGGCCTGGCCGGTCAGGGTCTGAAGATCTCGCCGCTGTCACTCCTCGACAGCGAGCAGGTCCGTCTGCGCCGGCTGTACTCCTCGGCAACCTACCGGGCCACCACATCGGTGGTCACGCTGCCGATCCCGCGCACCGGGGGCGTCGGGTCGGCGCGTCTGCGCGACGACGAGCTGATCGAGTTCGTCACGACGTTCCTCACCCAACTCAGGCCCGAGCCGGTCGGCGAGAGCGTCTGATAAGCACCCATCAGGGCCGGGCGGATGACGATATCGGGCTGTTGCAA